>NZ_JAEKEG010000118.1 GCF_016651255.1 Pseudomonas sp. TH10 | reverse complement strand
TCATGGCCGCAATGGCGATAATTCTTGATGGTTTCGACTCACAGCTGATCGGGTTCGCCATCCCCCAATTGATGGAGGAATGGGGTGTCTCCCGCGCCGCGTTTAGCTCGGTATTAGCAGCTGGCCTAATTGGTATGGCTATAGGCATGGCTTGCGGTGGTTGTCTGGCAGACCGCATTGGACGAAGTAGAGTGCTAGCGACCAGCTGTTTGCTATTTGGCACGGCTACTATCCTAATCGGCTTTGCCTCGAACGTTGAGGGCATCACGATTTTGCGTTTTATAGCAGGTTTGGGCATTGGCGCAGCATTGCCTTGCGCTGCCACTCTCACCGCCGAATACACCCCTGCTCGTCAGCGCACAATGGCTATAACCCTGACCATCGTATGCTTCCCTCTCGGCGGGATGATCGCCGGACTTTTTGCTGCTTGGGTTCTATCTCGCCATGGTTGGCAGTGGTTGTTTTGGGTTGGCGGTTCAATGCCCGTATTGTTAAGTTTGCTGCTCTTCGTGTTTCTGCCCGAGTCCCCTCGCTATTTGGCGCGCCACCAACGACGCTGGCCCGAACTTATCCATATTCTAAAACGCATGGGGCACACGATCTCAGAGAGTTCTGAGTTCGCCGACAGTGCAGAACGTCCATCATCTAAGAGGTTAGGCTTTAAAGCTCTGTTTCAGGCGGCTTTCGCGCGGGACACTATCGCCATATGTCTGGCATTTTTCAGCGTCGTGCTATCACTGTATAGCGCTTTCAACTGGCTACCGGCCGTCCTATCGGCCGAGGGCCTGTCAATGGCGCTGGCCAGTCAGGCCCTGGCAGCCCATAACTTGGGGGGTGCTAGGTTCGCTATTTTGCGCCTATGCCATCACCAGATTTGGGTCACGCGTCCCTTTGTTGATCTGTGGGTCCCTAGCCGCCCTGAGCGCTTTTGCGATGTTGGGCCTCGATATCAGTCATAACGCGGGTTTAGTCATTGCCGGCTTTGGCGTCCACGGTTTCTTTGTTAACGCCGTACAGACCTCGCTCTATGGCTTGTGCGCCCATGTCTATCCGACAGAGGTTCGTGCAACTGGCATGGCTACAGCCCTGGCATTCGGCAGGATGGGGGGCATTTTGAGTGCCTTCATTGGAGCGGCTGTAATCACTTTTGGCGGCCTCCCAGGCTTCCTGGTAATGCTCGGCGCCGGCATGGCCGCCGCCGTCATCGCGTTGTTGCTAGTACGCAGTCACCTACCTGGCAAGAAAAGCTCCGCTCGCTTGGCTACTGCCAATGCGCACTAGAGAAGAGAGGTGGCGCCGTTTTTAAATTAATACCCAAAGGGCGACCATTAAAGGTTCGCTCCGAAGAATCGAGGTGAGCCGGAAACTGGCTCACCACCTTCCTGAATGAAAAACAGCCTGCTTCAAGGGAATAAAAATAATGAATCCCGCATACATTCACGCCCGTAAAAAACTGATGTTGGTCATGATCATAATTAGCGCACCCGCGCTCTCTCCCCCGCTAAGGCTGACTTTATCGATGACAGTAAGGCCCGAATTGAAATGCGTAACTTCTACCTCAAACGCGATTTCCGTCAGGACAATGCCCCGCAATCCATCGCCGCTGAATGGGCCCAGAGCTTCACGGCGCGAATCGAGTCTGGCTACACCAATGGCACGTTCGGCTTTGGCCTTGATGCCCTCGGGAAATTGGGGGTCAAGCTCGATTCCAGCCCTGACCGGCGGGGAACCGGTCTGCTGCCATATGGCACCGACAGCCACGAACCGGTCGACGAGTTCAGCACGCTGGGCTTGACCGGCAAATGGCGCGTATCCAAAAGCGTACTGAAAATCGGTACCCTACAACCGCTGCTACCAGTGGCGACCTATAATGACAACCGTATGCTTGCCTCCACTTTCCAGGGCGGCTTGCTGACCAGCCAGGAAATCAGCGGCCTGACGGTCAATACCGGACGTCTGACCAAAACCAATCTGCGCGACTCGTCGAGCAATGACGACATCGGCTACGGCATCGCCAGCAGCGATCACTTCGATTTTGCCGGTGGCAGCTACGCCTTCAACCCGCAACTGAACCTAAGCTACTACTACGGTAAGCTCGATCAGATCTATCGCCAGCAGTTCGTCGGTCTGGTACACACCCAGCCGTTGGGTAATGGTTTCAGCCTACGCAGCGACCTGCGCTACTTCGACAGCCGCGGCGACGGCGCCGAACGCGCCGGGCGCATTGACAACCGCAACTTCAACAGCATGTTCACCTTGGCCCAGGGCGCGCACAAAGTCAGCGCCACCTGGCAGCAGTTGTCCGGAGCCAGCGCCTTCCCGTTTCTCAACGGTGGCGATCCCTACGTGGTCAACTTGGTGACCTACAACACCTACACCCGAGCAGACGAGGACTCCTGGCAACTGCGCTACGACTATGACTTCGCAGCCCAAGGCATTCCCGGCCTGACCTTTATGACCCGTTACACCCACGGCCGTCACGCCAAGACCGCCAGTCTCGATAACGGCACAGAGCGCGAGCGCGACACCGATATCGCGTATGTCATCCAGAGCGGGGTATTAAAGGACGTCAGCATACGCTGGCGCAACGTGACGTTTCGCTCTGGCAATGGCTTGACCACCGCTGTCGATGAGAACCGAATAATCCTCGGTTACACCTTGGCACTATGGTGATCCCTGTCTGGCGCCACCGTTGTTACAGCTCAGAGCGGTACGCAGAAAATGAAGCAGGCGGCCTCATCTGGTCATCTCTGTGCAAAACAGTGATGAGGTGCTGAGCGAGATCAACGTGACACCTCTATGTGGATGTGATGCTGGTGGTGTTTATCGTGACCGCCGCAGTGCTGACCAGCGCCATCCCGATCAACCTGCCCAAGACCGAAACCGTGGCGCCGGTAGAGCAGAAGGATCCGCTGGTGGTAAGCTTTGTCATACCGGCGAGCAAACAACCAGATCACGAAGCGTCATGCACAGAACCTTCGTCCGAGGGGTGCGACGCAATGGTTCTGATGCCAATCGCTCGGGAAGAGCCTACAACCAGCTAATGGATGCTGTGCAAGAAAGCCTTAAGGCGCTGCGCCAGGCTTTCCAGCGTCAGAGTGCTGTAATGCTGACGATCCCATGCGGCATGCAGAGTCACCCCGAGATTCACCTCCGGTGTCCGTGCCGATGCCTGGATCAGCACACCATGTAGCCCGTAGCGCGGCAGATCAGTCACCACTCCCACCCCGCGTCCATTGGCCGCCAATGCCTGAATAATGGGCGATTGGTCGCACTCCTCGACTGAGATATACCGCAACCCTTCGCGCGTCATTGCCAGATCCAGCTCAATCCGACTGACACTGGAGCTGCTAGGCAACAGCAGGGGCTGATCCGCCAATTCAGCAAGCGTAACCCTGCTCATCTTTTTAATGGCCCAAGGATGGTCGCTGTTCACATAGGCTCGAAGCGGCACCAGGCCTAATTGCAAAGTGGCGCAATCTTGCTGCGGAGTGACGGGCGAGACCACCATGTCCATCCCGCTATGCAGCAGTTCGTGCAAACCGAAATGCGACGACTCATGGGTGAGGATCAATGGATCCTCGGCTTTCAACGTGCTGATAAAAGGCGCGATCAGACCGGCGATCGTGGCATAGGTAGCGCCCAAATGCAGGCGCTGGATATGCCCCTTCGACCAGCTCTGTGCCGCAGCTTTTACCGACCGTGCGTTGCTCAACAGTCGTCGCGCCAAAGGCACCAGCTCACGGCCAGCGGGTGTCAGTCGCAGTCGATTGCGTTGATTATCGAACAGCTTGAAGCCTAGTTCGCCTTCGAAACTCTGTATCTGACGACTTAGGGCCGGCTGGGCCATATGCAATTGCGGGGCGGCAGCGGTAACCGTACCAAAATCGACTACGGCGAGAAAACACTCGACACGGCGTAAGTTCATGGCACCTGTACCATTGTGCATTCGAGAAATGAAGCGCAGCTTGATGACCGCGCTCTCAGCGTATCACTCGTTCAGGGACGAACCGCGGTGACTTCTATTTCAACCAGATACCCCGGGTTGGCAAGACCGGCCACCTGAAACACGGAACGAGTCGGCAGGAGGGGTTGTTGTGCAGTGCCGAAAAAGCCGGTGTAGCCCTTCATAAAACCGGCAAAATCCATTTTGCCTTGCTTCGCCGGATCCCCCACCAGGTACACCTGCATTTTCACCACGTCAGCCATGCCCAGACCAAGGCTCTTCAGCGACGTTTCGATACCCTGCAGTACATTTACCGTTTGCGCTTGGGTATCGCCATAGGCGGCGACGGTGTTTTTATCCTGATCGGCATGGATAACCGCGGGCACCGCGCCACTGAAATTCACCAACGTGGAGTTTGCCGGAATCTCAATCGCCAATGCGACCGGAAAATCAGTATTGGGAATTTTGTGGCGGATCAATTCACCGGCATTGGCCTGATCGAGCAGCATAAATAGTCCCAGAGTGGCGCCAAGCGCCTGATGGATAGAGTTAAGAAGCATCGGTTTCCCTCAGTTTTTGTGGTCAGTTCAGCGGCCGGTCAGTGCTTTTACCGTTGCCATGTTTACCGGTTCATTGAATGCATTGCCGTTGTGCGTGCGGATGTAGGTCACTACCGAAGCGATCTGTTCGTCGTCGAGGAAGCTCTTGAAGGCAGGCATACCGCCCTGCCCTTGAGCCACCATGAACACCGGGTAAGCGTCCGCAGACAGCCGCGGATTGTTTGCCAGAGCCGGATAGGCGCCAGCACCCTGCGCACCTTGACCCTTTGCCATGTGACACCCCTGACAGATGGCCTTGAACAGGCCCTCGCCCTCTCGTTGCTCAAAATGTTTGCCCGGAGCGGACACTTGCGGGTCCAGCGCATGCGCGTGCCCACTCGCCAACAAGATCAACAGTAAGGCTGAATAACGTCGTTTCATTTACTGCTCCTCAGACCTTCGCGCTTGCACGGGCGACAATGTGCGCATGCAGACGGGTGATCGCATCCTGTGCTGAAAGGATGGCGCCTTCCTGCCAGGCCGGCAGGTGCGAGACATGCTCCCCGGCCAGGACCAGGCGACCATCGATCTGACACAGATTGTTGTAGTGAGCTTCCCGCGATGCCTCGGTCCACGCTCCATAACACCCATTGCTCCAAGGCACACGATGCCAGCCGACGGCGATGCCGTTGTCAAACTCGGCTGGGTATTGCGGGTGAACTTGAGCGCCGTATTCGACAGCTTTTCTGATGCGCTCTTCAGGTGTCATGGCAGTAAATTCGAAAGCGTTGTTGTTCTCCCAGAGATAGCCACCCAGTAACACGCCTTTGCCACGACTGCCGTAATCGCAATTGGGGTAACCGATCTGCTGCATGGGTGAGTCCGTGTAACTCACACCGCCGTAGATATGTTCGTCCTGTTCCCAGAACCGTCGTTTGAACTGCAAGCCGATTTTCACCGAAGCGTTGTATGGCACCGCGCGAATGGCTGCCTGCATCGGCGCGCCGCAGTCGATCGGGATCTGGCTCAGGATCGACAGCGGCAGCGTGCAAACGCACCAATCCGCCTGCTCCTGCCGGGGCTGGCCACCCTCGCTACTTTCCCAGGTGACAGTCACACCCTGGGCGTTTTGCTGGATGCGGGTAACCTTGGTATTGAACTGGATTACCCCCTGCAGTTCGCGGGCGAACGCCTGGGCAATCATGTCCATCCCTCCCACTGGCTGGAACAGGGTGGTTTGGAATTCATGCAACTGACCGACCATCAGGTACAGCCACATCCCTGACTGCAGCAGCGCCTGACGCTCGATGATTGGCGAGGGCTGGGCTGCCGGCATCAGGCCGCCACCAGCATCCACGGCAAAGCCGCGACGCAGGCTGGTAGTCGTTGACTGGCGGTACTGATTATCGCCATCAAGGCCAGCCCAGACCCGCAGGCTTTCAAGAAGTTTTTGCCGATCTTCGGCCGTAACTTCCTGATCCAGCGCGCCCTGGTTGACGGCTTTGCTCAGCAGCTCGGCAATATGGCCCTGGTAATCGGCCTGGACTTCGCGGTAGCGCTTGGGCTTTCCAGCGAACGCCTGGCTGTTGTGCACGAGCGCATTGTGGTTCACCTGCACGAAGGGCTCGAGCTTGACCTCGAATTTTTTGCAGTAATCCAGAATGGCGTGGTGATGGTAGGGAATTCGCCAAGGCCCCGGGTTGAAATACAGGCCCGGATCGAAGCGGCACTCCTGGACGGCCCCCCAATTCGGTGAAGCGATCACCGCCACGCAAGGTCCAGCAACGGCCTCCGGCCTTGGCGTTATATTCCAGGACTTTGACCTTGTAACCGGCCTGGCGCAGCTCATACGCAGCCGTCATGCCCGCGAGACCAGCACCCAGGACCAGCACTGTCGAACCTTTCGGTGCCTGGCTCAGCTTAAAATCCCCGCATAGGTCGACTCGCCGGCAAAGCTCAAGGCGCTCATGGCCTGGTACATTGCGGCAGCACCGGCCGTATTGCCTATCCACCGCAGCAGCGTGCGGCGTGTCACTTTGGCTTGATCGATCATCACGACTTGCCCCCCAAACCCGCGATCAGCGGATAGTTGAGAATGAACTCGACATGGGCCCGCACACCGGTTTTGAGCGTGGCATCGTCAACGGTAAAAAACGGGCTGTGGTTGACGGGTACTTTGAGCATGTCCTGGTCCGGAGAAGTTGCTCCGAGGAACACGAACAGCGCAGGGACCTTGCTCGCGTAATGGGCGAAGTCCTCACTCGCGGGAGAGAAGTTCGGGGTGAGTTTAGCGTTGCCATCAGCGGCCTTTTTCATCGAGGCCGCCATCATGCGAGTCAGGCGCTTATCGTTCATCAGCACCGGCGCGTACTCCGCGAGTTCGACTTTGGCGGTAACCCCATTAGCCTGGGCAACATGTTCGATCATCGGCGGCAATTGACTGAGGATGCCGTCGCGGATCTCATTGTTGTTGGTGCGCACCGTGCCCAGCATCGACAAGGTTTCCGGGATGATATTGCCGACCGTCCCGCCGTTGATTGCACCAATTGTAACGACGCCCATGCCTTGACTCAGGTCTGCGCGACGGCTGATGAGCGTCTGCATGGCAGTGATCATTTGCGCACCGGCAACTACCGGATCCGCGCCTTTCCATGGCATAGATCCATGCACCTGGCGTCCGGTTACGGTAATGCGCAGGCCATCGGCACTGTTCAGGGTCGGCCCAGGTTTATAGCGGATGTGTCCGCTCGGCAGCCCGGCCATGACGTGCAAACCAAAGATGGCGTCGACTTTCGGATTGTCCAGCACGCCCTCGGCGATCATTTTTCGTGCGCCGATTTCGGCGCCCTGGGTGAAGTTGTCGATGTTCGCGCCACCCTCCTCCGCTGGCTGAAACACGAACACCACGGTACCCGCAATCTGCTCCCGGTGATCGGCCAACAGCTTCGCCGCCCCCAGTAACATTGCGGTATGGGCATCGTGCCCACAGGCATGCATCACTGGGACTTCTTTGCCCTGATATTGCGCTCGTGCCGTGCTCGCGAAGGCCAGACCTGCAGGTTCTTGCACTGGCAATGCGTCCATGTCCGCGCGCAAGGCCATTACCGGTCCTGGCTTGCCACCTTTGAGAACACCAATAACTCCGGTGTTAGCGACGCCAGTCCGGACATCAATGCCAAGCGACTGGAGGCGATCAGCGACCAGCTTGGACGTCTTAAATTCCTGGTTGCCGAGCTCGGGGTGCTGGTGGATTTTGTGCCGCAGTGCGATGACCGCCGGCTCTTCCAGCAAGGCGGCGGCCTTGACCCAGTCATCGGGCACGCTGGCTTGTGCAGCGCTGGTGAGTGCAGCGGCCAGCATTGAAACGAACAGCAGTGGATAGATGGATTTCATGAAAACTCTCTTTAACGAACAGGCACACCTCTCCCGCCCTTGGCGAAACCTAGAGAAGCCGTACGTGTTGAAAAAAGGGTAATTGGCGTGCTGCCAATTACCCCGAGGAAAACTCAGTCAGGCTGATGGCGAGTTACGAATAACGTGATGACCGGTGGCACTCAGCGAAATGGCGGCGATGAGGCTGAGGAGCAGCGCTGGCCCCCATGACTTGCCATCCGACAACATCAGGAACCCAGTGGCCAGAGCCGGCATGAACCCTGCGATCAGGCCGGAAAGGTTGGCCGACAACCCCAGACCGCTGTAATGCAAGTGCGCGGGAAACAGCCGAGTCAGGACATTGCCGATGGGGGCGTAGGCCACGGTTGATAACCCAAGGCCGAGGATCATCGCAAGGTTGATGTACATGGGTTCACGGGTATCAACCAGCCAGAAGATCGGAAAAGCCAGGGCCAGGGTGATGATGTAGCCGATGATCACCGTTTGCGTCGAGCCAATGCGATCCGCCAACTTGCCGGACACCACGAGGGTGATCATTTGCATGACCGCTCCACAGGTCAGCGCCGTGAGGATGACGTGGCTGGGCAAGTTCAGCGTCTTGGTGACATAGCTGATCATGAACGCGGTGATGATGAAGAAACCGGCATTGCAATACAGGTAGGTGGCGATGCCCAGCACGAGCCGTCCAGGAACCTGGCGGAACAGTTCGAGCACCGGCATTTTCTCGGTTTTGTTCTCACTGGCCAGACGTTGGAAAGCCGGAGTCTCTTCGACTTTCCAGCGCAACCAAAGCGCTACGGCAACCAATACGATGGACACCGCAAACGGCACGCGCCACGCCCATTCCAGGAACGCATCACCTGGCAAAGAAGCGGCCAGGGCGACGGCACCTGACGACAGTAAGGTGCCCGTCGGCGAACCCAGCTGCACAATGGCAGCGTACAAGCCGCGCTTTTTCGGTGGTGCGTACTCGATCGCCAACAATGTCGCGCCGCCCCATTCACCACCGGCAGCAATACCCTGTACGGCACGCAGGATAGTCAGCAAAATCGGGGCGACGATACCGGCCGTGGCGTAGGTCGGCAAAAAGCCGATCATGGTCGTGGCCAATCCCATCATCATCACGGTGATGACCAATGCGCTGCGACGCCCATATTTGTCACCGATATGCCCAAAAATCACTGCTCCCAGGGGGCGGGCAGCAAAACCAACGCCGAAACTTAAGAATGCTCCCATGATCGAGATAGCCGGGACGTCACCAGGGAAAAACAGCGGCGCAAATACGATCGCCGCCACGGTGCCGAACAGGAAAAAGTCGTACCACTCCAGGGCAGTACCGATATAGGCCGCGATCACGATTTTGCGTGTCTGCGCCGCATCGAGACTCACCGGGATAGATCCCGCCTCGTCAGTCGATCGCACAGGGAGTGTGGTGGATTTCATTCGTACTCCGTTTTTCTTAGCTGTTATAGGTTTTTTCGAGCGGCGTCGCTTCAGAAAAATTTTGAACGGCACGTTGACTATCAGGCGAAATTCTTCAAGGTTGCCTTCGATCTGATTTTCACTCGCGCGATGCCAGGCGTATCCGCTGAGTAGGTTGACCCCTTTCAGCTGTCCGGACTGGACGACATAACTGACGAAGGTTCCAACTTCGTAGTGGCTTTCATCACTCTGCTTGAGGACGGAGGAATAGATGCCGTTGCGGCCGCCATCATAGTCAGTGCCATCAATGCCCCACCCCTTGATGTACCAGAGAATGGTCTTGAAGCCCGGGACGCCGTACGCCGTGAAATCGTTGCTGTAGTTGACTTGGAATGAGCGTTCATTGGGCCCGTTGTAATACGAGAGCATTGTGTTCGGCAGATTGATCGCATTGGATTCGGCCACATAGTCGAAATATTCATCCCCCTTGATCTGCTGCAGTCCGACTTTCAACGTATGGTTCTTGTAGGTCGGGGTAATGCTCAGGCCATACGCCTGCTGGTCAATGGTTCCCGCCACTTCCCGGCCGCTGGACTGGGTGTTGTAGAAGTCGAACTGGACATCTGTGGTGATCTCGCCCCACTTGAATTTCTGTCCCAGCCCAAGGTATTCGCGGTCCCAGATGTCTTCGAAACGCGAGGCATAAGCGCTGGCGCGCCAGCCATTACTGGCCAGGTAGTCGGCACCGGCGTAAGCGACCCAGTCACTGGTGACCAGCCGTGAGCCGAAACTGGGAGTCAAGTCCTGGCTGCCGGCACCGGTTCGCGGGGTTGCCTGGTCGAAGTACCCGGATTTGATCGTCAAGCCTGCAATGTCGTGACTTTCCAGCGAGACCCCGTCGAATGCCGCAGGCAGAGTTCGGGTGTCGGAATACCCCATTACGGGAGTCTTGACCTGGTGTCTGCCGACTTTAAGCACCGTGTCGGACACCTTGAATTTCAATGCCGCGACACCGACCTTGCTCCAGTCATCAACTACATTGCCATCCTTGTCGACTAGCAAACGGTTGCTACCACCTGCGGTCGCCAGCTTGCTGCGCTCCAGTGCAACGGCAGCATAGGCCGACAGATCAATGCCAAAACCGAGCATGCCTTGGGTAAACCCAGACACGTAGTCGAGCTTGAAGCCTTCCAGCCAAGCTGTCCGGTCCCTAACGGGCCTGCGTCCTTCAGAGGTCTGGGCGGAAAAGTAGGTGTCCTTTCTGCCGATTTCGTGCGAGTACCACATTCGGGTATTGAGTATCAGCGAACTGTCCTCGACAAAGCCGGTTTCCTTGGCCTGAACTCCCATAGAACCTAGAAAAAGAGCGGCCGCGAGCGACCCGGCCACCTGAGGTGCCGAACGAACCTTATGCATAACTGAACGCCTTATAATTTTTGTGATGGCAGGCAGAAACTTGGACTTAAGCGTTTTTTTGTTTTTTATTGGGCGTGGTTGAGGCCGCACCAGCGTGCGATGAACACGGCTAGAACCTTTGTGACATCCATCATGCTGTCGATCGAAACCCATTCGTCAATGCCGTGAATGGAGCCGCCGACAGGGCCGTAACACGTTGCGGGAATCCCACCGTACAAGTTGAAAAACCGCGCGTCGGTGGCGCCCTCGAACGTCACCAGGGGGATTGCTTCACCGATCACATCGGCATAGGTTTTTTGTAGCGAGGTGATCACAGGCTGGTTCATATCGATCTCACAACCCTGCGCCTGAAATCCGCCATAAGTGACGTGGTACTGAGCAGACAGATGAACCGGATGCGCCAGGAACAATGCTTCGAGTCGAGCTTCGACCTCAGCCTTGATCTGCTCCACGGTTTTTTCCGGATAAAACCCAATGCGGATATCCAGACGGCACATCGACGGTACTGAAGACGTCCATTCACCACCCTGGATCTTGCCTAAATTGAAGTTGATCGGTTTAGGATGGTGGCTGTAGCAGTGATGCCGGCTTGCAGGCTCGTTCCACTCGCTTTCAAGTGTTTTGAGGCCGGCGAACATCGCCAATGCAAAATCTACCGCGCTACTGCCCTGCGTCGCTTGGGCCGCATGTGCTGGTTTGCCGCTAATTTCCAGGGACAACCAGAGCACGCCCATCTGGCACGTCATCAAACCTGCGGTCGGCTCGGTAATAATGGCAGCGTCGGCAGTGTGTCCGGCGACCAGGCAGGCTAACGCGCCATTCCCAGTGCATTCTTCTTCAATCACCGACTGCAGAATGACCTTGGCTGCCGGCTCGTAGCCCAGTCGCTTCAACGCCTTGAACGCCATGATGTAGCTGACGATGCCGGCTTTCATGTCCGAAGCGCCGCGGCCAATCAGCTTGTCGCCGTCGACCCATGGCTGGAAAGGCGGCCGGGCCCATAGTCGCTCATCCCCTACTGGAACCACGTCTATATGGCCATTGAAAATAATCGACTTGCCCTGCACCACTGATGGCCGATGCGTGCCGATCACGTTGACTCGACCATCGTAGGAAACCAGCGATGGCGAGTACCCTGGGTGATCCTTGATTTGGCTTTCGTCGATCGTCAGCGCCTGAACTTCAAGTTCGAGGTCATCGGCGAACACTCTTTCCATTACGCTCTGCGCCGATTGTTCTTCACCCATCAGAGAGGCGTGGGATACCAGCTCG
>NZ_JAEKEG010000117.1 GCF_016651255.1 Pseudomonas sp. TH10 | reverse complement strand
TGCGTGAACACTTTTCCCGGGTTTTAAGGCTTCGAATTAGGGACGTGGTCAGTGCAGGATTATTCGACAGTCCTAAGGATGTACACGCTTACATGGCGAGGTTCTCGTTTCCGAAGACGACGGATGGTGATGTGTTGAAAGTGGTGTTGTTGTCGGATCTGCGCCTTGACGGAAGGCCCCGAAATGGGCGGACTATTACATGAGCATGGCGTCCTGGAAAAAGTACTTCCTGCTGGCGGGGGCCGTGGTAGGCGCGGGCGTCCCTCGCTCTTTTGTGCGGGTGTCAAGCTGTCGAGGCCACTCCAAGGAACTTGATTCTAATCAATGACGCGCTATGAGTATTGACCCTTCCTCGTTCTGCGGCCATCCGGCCGTTGCAGTCGCCGCTGTCAGTCACGCCTTTGCCCGGGTTTGCACGCACGTGGCGTCGGCACTGCAAGGCATCCGCGAACCCGCGCTACCCTTGGCGCCACTGGTAACGACCAGTCGCGGCGAGTCTTGGTACAGGCCAGCCTCCAGGCAGGCACAGGATGCGTTGCAGATGTTGCTGCTGACGCCGCCTGTTGACTTGCACCCGCGCCTGCAAACGGCGCTCCTGGTCATTGTCGTGGAGCATATGCGGCGTCTGCCGCATGCTGCGGGTCAGGAGGCGAGCGTCATTGCGGCTATCACGGCGGCGCTGTGCGCCGGCGGTACGCTGGAAGATGCGTACGGGTCGGTGACGGCGGCCCGGCGCGATGCGTTGTGGCTTGGCGGACCTTACCGCAACGGCGATCCGGCCCGCGATCTGCTGCTTGATTACCTGGCATTCATTCAGGGCCAGGTCATCGAAATGGCCATGAGCCGTCGCCAGCATGCCTGTACCGATTACCGGCAGTTACCCGAGCGGTTCGATCAGCGACAGGCGGCGCTGGCGGAGCGATTGGGGCAAGTCGAAACGCAGGCGTTGGCGAGTGGGGCGCTGGTTGAGTATCGCCAGCTCAATCAGTGGTTGTATCGCCAGGAGCTCTTCGTGCAGTTGCCCGTCGGCGTGGTCCAGCAGTTTGTCAATTTACTGTGGCTGCCCGGCTTTACGTTGCCAGCGTTGGCCAGGCAACTCATTGCCTGTTGCCAGGGGCAGGTGAGCGCCCAAACGCTCAGTGACGATTGGCGGGCAATCGGACCGCGACTCAAGCATGCCTCCACGCCTGGCGAGCTTGTCAACGGCATCAGCGGTGCTCTGGAAAAGGGGCTGCTGACCCCGCTTGCGCTGGTGTCCGGGCTGTACGCGCTGAGCGACTATGCCGGTGTCCGTGATCCCGGTGGGTTTGCTTCTGGGGGCGATGGCCGGCGCCTGCCAGCAAGCACTGTCAGGCCGGCTGCGCGAATATGTCGGCAGCCCCTCGCTGGAGTCCACGCGCCTTTTGCAGGCACTGAATCGGCTGGCGGCTAATTGCGCAAGCCTCAAGCACTGCACGCAACCGCTGTTAGACGCGCCGGCGGCATTGCTCAAACCAGTCCCGGCGGCATCGTCTGGGATATTGCAGGTGGTGGTCCCCTCCCAGGCCGGGGCCGATGTCCGGCGACCGTGGAACCAGCACCAACGGCTGCTCCAGTTGGGCGGTGTATCGCCGCCGGCGCATGAGCCGTCGCCGGCCACCTCGGTCGGGACGCGACCGAGCGGCATCTTGCACACGGTTCGACACGGTGCTCAATCCATCCTCGGCGGTGCCGTCGGCTGGCTCGGGCAAAAGCGCCCACTCGCCGTGCACCAGGCGGGCGTCGAGGCGCCGTTGTTAAATACCGATTGCGGCGTCTGCCTGCCGACCACCGCGCCCATCGCCATCGCGGGCCAGCATTGGTCTGCACCGGTGGCCGCGTTGGGCGCTGTCGTCGCCGGCGGAGTATTCGTGACGGGGGCAAACGCGCTTTACCAGTATATGAAACACTCCGGCCCCGACCTGGGCCTGCTCGACAGCGAGCGGGTATTCGCCCAGCCTCCACCCCATGTGCAGGCCTTGCTGGATGAGCTGAAAAACCATTGGCACCTCACGCCCGAGGGTGAGCTGACGTCCACCTGGGACGCGCTCATGGCGATGCGCGCCGGCCCCGATACCAGCGCGCCACGGGCCCGCGTCCGCGCCCTGCTGCACCAGGATTTTGGCGAGTCGCTTTCGCGACTGCCGGGCCTTGCAACCCCGCGGCTGACGCCGACTTCGGCGAATTCGATGCCCTTGAAGAACCCGCGCCAGTGCGTCATCGGCGTGCCCTGCAGGCCCAGGCCGGGACGGGCCCGCAGGCGGCTGAGGTGGTCCTGGCCGAGGAGGTCATCGCCTTGCTCGATCAGGCAGCGTCCGGTGCGCAACAGCAGGATCAGTGGTTGCAGCAAGAGGTCTTGCGTGAAATGTTGAGCAGCCTGCCGGCCGGGCACTGGCTGCACAACGCCCGTGCCGGCGAACAGGCACTGTGGCTGACGACCACGCAGAACCTGGAGGGGTGTTACCAGCGCCTGGCTAACCTGACGTATGACTCGCTGGCGCAGTTCGAGGCGCAACGGCCCGCCCTGCGGCAAGCCCTGGCCGAGGTCAATCAGAGCGAACTGCAACTGGCCGTGCTGAAAAGCCGGCTCAAGGGTGATTTGAGCCCTGGCGGCTCGTATATGGGCGGGCTGGCGGTCGTGATGGCGGCCCTCAACAACGACCCGCAGGTGGCTGTCGGCAGCCTGCACCTGGCCGTCGGCGAAGGGGCGGATGCCGTCTCGGTGACACTGGCGCAATGGCAGGTGTTCGTCCGGCACAATGCCAAGGGCGAGGAGGACGGCGTGGTGCTGTACCGGCCCGCCGAGCGACGGGTGCAGGCGTTCAGTTCGCAGCAGGAAATGTACCAGTACCTGGATCTCAAGCGCATGCGCCAGTCCCTGTACGCCGAGGTCCAGCCACCGGCAACACCGGGGCCTGCTGCCAGTCGCCCAGCCGTGTCCAGGTCAATGCCGGAGCTCGCCTTGCAGGCCGCCTCACCCGCACAACGAGCCAAGTGGCAACGAACGCTCGATGAACTCGGGCGACGACCGGATCGCTGGACACCTGAGCAGTTGCAACTACGCACCTACCCCGGCGCCAGCCTGCAGGCAAAGCTTGAGTACCATGCCGGGGCGTCGCTGGACCGGGAGCAGGCGCGGCTGCAAAGGCTGGCCGCGAATCCAGAGCTCGCCGCGCAAACGGCGGCGGCCGCGCGTACCGAACAGCAGTACGCGACCTTCGTTGATGAGAACCTGCCCACGCTGCGCGCCTTCACCCAGCGCAACGAAAGCCAGCTACTGACCAAGAACCTGCAGGGTAAGGGCGGGCTGGCGGCCAATGCCACGGTTGATGCCGATGCGGTGCTGATCACCTTCAATGACCAGACCATGAGCTGGACCGATTGGGTCCTGGAAGGCTACCGCCGGCACGGCGATAACGTGATCGCGGCCAGCAACAATTTCCTCGCCGATGCCCGCTTCGAGCATGAAAATCCGGCCGTGGTCCGGGCACTGAGTACCCCGGACATCAAGCAAGGTGTCCAGCAGCATTTGCGCAGTACCTACGCCGGCGATCAGTACATCCAGTACCTGGAGCCTTGGCTCGCGCCCAACGACCCGCGCGGGCAAACCTTCCGCCAACTGAAGACGGCCTTGATCCAGCAGCAACTGCAGGTGACGCTGGAGCAGGCGCGAGTCGACGGGACGATCGACCCGCACACCGCCCAGGCGTTCAAGACCCTGGTGGACGGCTTGCCTACAGTCACGGACACGGGAAAAGCCAGCCTGCAGGCGTTCCAGGTCAACGGACGGCGAATTCCCGAGGTGCTGGTATTGTCGTTGCGCCAGCGCGCCACGGGGCAGCGCACCGCTGCCGCACTACGCAGCGATTACCTGTACGTGCAGGGCCCTTACGGCCCGGAACTGCTGAAGCTCTCGGACTACCAGCAACGGATAAAAATCCCCGGCGCGTACTACGACGATCTGCAGGCACGCGCCTTGCTGAGGGACAAGCAGCTGGTCGAAGCGATTCAGCGCGGCCAATCGGACACCAGGGCGACCACCGCGCCGATCGCTGATTTTACCCGGCACGTCGGCGACCAGTGGTTGCTGGACGGCATCGACAATATCCGTGAGGCCAGCACCAGCCGTCACGAGATGATGCTCGAGCAAGCGGTCAAGGGCCTGCGAGCGGCGGCTGGCGTGACCTGCACGGCCGGCAGCCTGGGGATCGCGGCGGTGCCCTGCGGGGCGTTGACCTTGGGGTTGATCGGCCATGATGTTGGCGGTGCGCTGCACCACCTCGAACGTGGCAGGCCCGACGACGCCTTGCTGGACGTGGCTTTCCTGGGGCTGGATGCACTGGATGTCGGCGCGGGGCTGCGCGCGCTCAAGCTTGGCCCGTTGTTGCACTGGGCCGGCAAGCCGCGCTTCAGCAGCGCCATCGAGCTGAACGAAGCTGCGCAGGCCATGGTCCGGCAACGCGACACGGCCTTTACCCCCTTGGCGAGCTCAACGACGTCTTGGCGCGCAACGATGTCACCCGTGACCAGTTGACGGCACTCTCCCTGCGTCCGGGCAAGGCCGATGCAGGCACCTTGTACAGCCATGACGGCAAGCACTATATCCAGGATCGGTACCAGGACCATGACCAGGTCCGGGTGTACGAGGTGTATTCGGACAATGCCTGGGCGACGGTGCGCGTACGCGATCCGCAACGGCCCAATGGTCATGGCGCGCCGGTGCATTATCGCGACGGTCACTGGCGGGCCGATGAAGGGGGCTTGCCGGGCGGGGGGCAGGGTCTTCCGGTCTCGGGACCGAGGATAAATCGAGATTGCTGGGCGAGGGCGCAGGCACTTCCGGAATCAGTAGCGAGGATCAGTGGAAGGCGTATCTGCGGCTGTTCAGGTTTGACCCCGAGAATCGGTCGCACGCGGATGTAATCCGCGCGCTACGTAGTTCGATCGAGAATAATAAACCGCTGCCTCAATCATCCTGTGAGTTTCTGAAGAATAAGAGTGATGGATGGCGTGCCTATGGGCTGTTTGGGCAGAAACCCTTTGACTCTGACTCGCTCAAAAACAGTTTTGATCCAAATTCGCTCAAGCAAATAGCGGCGGATTTTGATTTCTCGAATGCCCCGGCCCTGGCTGAGTGGTTGTTGCACGACAGGCTCGGGTATAGCGGGCCGCGTAAGGCTAAATGGCCTCTTTGGGGGGTAAAGTACGCGAGGGAGGAAACGGTCCTTAATTACTATTCGCCAGAAGACGTGCTGATTGACATGAAGGCATTCGCAGGCGTCGACGTCACCCGCGCCTACCTAAGGGAATTCGATATCCTTGAAAAGGACGCGCGCCAGCGTCTGCTTACCGACAGGATCAATGGTCGAAAGGTGCTGCTCAATGAGTTTCCCAGGCGGGTATTGTTTGAAGCCAGGGTGCAAGAGTTGATCGAATCCGGCGCTTTCGCCGATGCTCAGGCGGTGCGCTATTACCTGGCTGCGTTCTCGTTTCCAGCCGACGGCGATAATCCTGAAAATGGCATTGCTCAAAGCGCGAATCAAGGGCGGCAGGACGCCCGCCTGGGCGGGGATCTATTTACAGCTCGAGTCCTGGAAGCCCTACCGCAGTGCGATGGCCCTGACGCCAGAGGCGCGTCGCCTTGCCTTGCAGCAAGTGCTGGTCAGCGAAGGCGTCTGTATCGATCTCAAGCACGCTTACAATTATCTGTTTAAACAATTTGCGGCGTTAGACGAAGTAGACGACCCACTGTGGGATCTATCCGAAGAGCTTGTGTTGGCAGCGCTATTGGAGGGCGATCGAAGGCCGGTGTGGGCGATCGGGAATGTTATGCCGCAGTTTCTGATGAATATTTACAGGAGTGAAGACATACCGGCAGACATGTCTCGGCTCGAAATTGTTTTCCGCCCTGGCAGTCTTGAGCAGAGCCTGCTTCTACCCGCGGATATGCGACGTTTGAGTTCTTTGAAGATTGTCAGCGATAGCGCCGTTACCACACCGCTTGAAGTGCGATTGCCGATTAACATGCCCAGACTGAAGGCGCTTCACGTCCAGGGAGTCACGTTCCAGCAGCGGTTGTCGCTGAACAAAATGTCTGAGTTGGAAAAACTCAAAATCGTCAACTGCAACGACGAAAAAGTGCTCTGCTTTTCCAATCTGCCCAAGCTTGGGTGGGTGCAGATCACCAGCAACGTGCAGTTGCGCGAGTTGAAAGTGGGGCGTGGCATCCGCCGTTTGCAAACGCTGGACGTCTCGTCCAATCCGCAGTTGCGCGAGTTGGTATTGGGCTCCTCCATGGACGAATTGAAAACACTGTCCGTCACCTCCAATCCGAACCTTCAGGCGACAAGATTAACGTTTCCCGCAGTGATGCCTGAACTGCAGGCACTGGACCTGCATGGTAATAATCTGCCGGATGTGGCCTTTTAAGGCATGTGCGTCTCCCTGAGCTATGGAGGTTGGACCTTTCGTGCAATCAATTGCGCAGCCTGGCGTCAATACCCCGCTTGCCAGCGTTGGCAGAACTGCAACTGGAGGTTAACGCTTTCAGGGAAGTACCAGGCTTTGTGACGGGCCTCACGGAGCGCGTGGAGGTCAATATGGTCGGTAATTTTATCAGTGATGGCGCGCAGCGCAAATTCGAAGTCGACATGGCACGCCAGCGCCTTGGTCATGCCATTGTGCGCTTTATTGACGGCGCTGATGAGTCCGCCAGCCGTTACACGCGACGGCTGAGTGATATGGCGACGATATGGTTGGGTGAGCAGGAGGGCGTGGCTTTGCGGAGCCTATGGGCCAGCTTCGAAGGCGAAGCCTGCGCAACGGAGTTTTCAACCTTCCTGGGGCAGTTGTACCAGTCAAAGCGTTTCGACGACGTTGTATTCAGGCAGGAAGTGTCAGCATGGCTGGAAAGATTGGCGACTGATACTGAGTTGCGCCGGGAGACGTTTCGGGCGGCCGATAGCGCTTGCGCAAGCTGCGACGACCGGGTGTCTTCGGTGTACAACAAAATGCAGGCAATAGACCTGCGTTTCAATGTGTAAAAGGAGCGAGCGTTTTATGCAAGTGCCCGTGCCCGGCTGGCCCTATGGTTGCGAATCATGTCTAAGGATGGGGGCGTTGAAATGGATGTTGGAGGTTTGCAAGGGTATCAGATCACCTGCTGGTCTGAGCCGAGCGATAGCCGTGTTGGCGGTGCGTCGGTGCCGGGGGAAATGGTGTCGGTGTCCAACAGTACGGGTTCCAGTGTCCAGGTTTCAGGGGCGCGAAGGTCCGCAAGGCGGCCGCCTTCGCTGTTTCGGGAGTTGCGGGGTGCCGTCTGTGGCGGGAGTCACTATCTCTATATCGGCGACTCGTATGGGCATCGAATCGGTTTCGACACCGAGGCTATCGGTTACTCCAGGCCCGGCGACAGGACGCATGAAAAAGCCGAGTTCAAGATCGCCAGGCTGGAACACCGCTTTCTTGACCGCCAGCTCGATTTAGGGCGGGCCGTTGCTGATGCGGCGCGCGATAACGGCAAGCGCAAGAACAGGATTCTCGACGTCAACAGGCGTCGCCTGCTACAGGCGCAAGCACTGAAGACCCGGTTGGGCGACGCCCTGTCTTCGCAGATAAGACTTGATGATCTGATCAATCAATATGAGTCGTTCAGCGTCGGCATCACCCACAAAAGCCCCCGACTCCTGGCATTTCAACTCAGGCCGTGACCCGAGGGTAATGGTTTGGGCGATACGCCGTTCTGCGAACAACAGGGCGGATCCGTCTGATCCGCTTCTGTCATCACTTTCTCATCAAGATTGGTTGCTGGTGCCCCCCACACAATGCCCGCCGGGAAATACCCGGAGCAAGCAATGAGGTGTCGAGCATGCACACAGATGAATCGTCAGAGGGGGTCACAACGCTGCAAGGCTGGTGCGCCTCAATCAAGCCTGGCGAGCATGTAGTGCGCATCCACAATGGTCCGTCATTTTTGTATCTGGGGCACCGTGACAGTTCGGTGCAGTGGTGCCTGCCGCCTGGTAGCGCCGGGCTGCTGGCTGCCAAGCCAGGTTTGCAGGTGCTGGAGGGCAGCGCCAGGCTGTTGCCGGTGTCGCGCATGAGCCTGGTGAAACTGCAGTTTTTTATCGACCAGGGCGTGTCGTCCAATAGCCAGTCTGCACCAGAGCAACCCTGGGCCTGGCTGGGTAATGGCTGTTTATCCCAGGCGACGGGCGCCGCGCTGGACTTCTGGTACCTCTCGCTCGCCTTGCGCGAGGGGCGCGATTATCAGGCCTTTGCACGCTTGCTGCGCCAGGGCGAGAGTTATCAGTTGCTTGGCTTCTTGCTGCAGGAAGGGGTCGGTAGTGAAAAGCTGCAAGACCTGGCCGGCCGCTACGGCGTCTCGGTGTCGCACTTTCGCCGGCTTTGCCAGCAGGCGCTCGGTGGTGCGGCGAAGCCGGAGCTGCGCGAATGGCGCACCGCCCGGGCGCTCCTGACCCTGGTCGAGGGGAGCGGTTCGCTCACCGATATTGCCCTGGAGCATGGTTACGCCTCCTCTTCGCATTTCTCCAAGGAAGTAAGAGAGCTGGTCGGCGTTGCGCCGAGCAGCTTGATCGACATTACCCGACTTTCGGACGATTCAGTTGATGATGTTTAAACGCTTTTGTTCACCCGCCGTGGTACTGGCAATGTGTTGTGTGCTACCGGGCACCGCGTCGGCAGCGCCGGCCCGGGAAGGGGAAGGTTACGTCGCCAGACAGGAAAGCCTGCGGACCTTCTTCGACGCCTTGTCGGCGCCCCTGGGCAAGCCGATCGTGCTCAGCAAGGCAGCGGCACGTCGCACCATCACCGGGGAGTTTGCCCTGGCCCAGCCGCAACAGACCCTGGAGCGTATCGCCCGGCAGATGGCGCTCATCTGGTACAGCGATGGTCAGTCGCTGTACGTCTACGAAGCCGCCGAGGCCAAAAGCAGCGTCGTGTCCCTGAGCACCATTACCGTGGAAAAGCTCACCGGCTTTCTGCGCCGCTCCGGCCTGCTGGATGCGCGCTACCCCCTGCGCAATGACGGGCTGCGTACTTTCTACGTCGCCGGGCCACCGATCTACGTTGACCTGGTGATGCAGGCGGCCAGGTTCATGGACACCCAGAGCGCGGACCTGCAGTTGGGGCAGCAGCGCATTGGCGTGATCAATCTGCACAACACCTTTGTCGGTGATCGCCAGTACGAGTTGCGCGATCAGAAAATCACCATCCCCGGGATGGCCACGGCCATCGAAACCCTGCTGGCGGGTGAAACCCGCGGCGTTGAAACTGCCATCAGCCAGGAGTCCGGGCGGAGCGCCAGGATGCCGGATTTTCCGCTGCAAGGGCTGGGCACCCTTGAGTCGGCGTCCGGTGACCCGGATGCGCCGCGCATCGTTGCCCGTGACCTGGCTGCCGGCAACATCCGCGTAGTGGCCTATCCCGACACCAACAGCCTGCTGGTCAAGGGCCTGCCTGAGCAGGTGCGGTTTATCGAAAACCTCGCTGCGGCCCTGGATGAGCCCAAGCGACACGTGGAGCTGACCCTGTGGATCATCGACTTGCAAAAGGACGACCTGAACGAGCTGGGGGTCAACTGGCGCGGTTCGCTGAAGGTCGGCTCACAGGCCCAGGCCTCGCTTAATGGCGGGTCCCTGAGTACCCTCGATGGTCCTTCGTTCATGGCGGCGGTCGCCGGATTGGAGACCGATAACCGGGCACGCGTGGTGTCGCGCCCGGTGGTGCTGACCCAGGAAAATGTCCCGGCCATCTTCGACAACAATCGCACCTTCTACGCAAAGCTCGTAGGCGAGCGCAACTCGCAACTCGAACATGTTACCTACGGCACGCTGGTCAGCGTCCTGCCGCGGATTTCGCCGGTCGGCGAAGTTGAGATGGAGCTGAACATCGAAGACGGTGACGCGATTCAGTCCGAAAATGCCGGCCCGGACAGCTTGCCGACCGTCGGCCGTACCCGCATCAGTACGGTCGCCCGGGTCCCCCAGGGCAAGAGCCTGTTGGTGGGCGGATTTACCCGGGATGAAAGTGGCGAGTTGCTGAGGAAAATCCCGGTGCTGGGACATATCCCTTATCTGGGTCGTTTGTTCAGCTATCGCCAGGCGCGTAAATCCAACACCGTGCGGGTGTTCCTGATCCAGCCCAAGCAGCTTGATACCCCGCTTGCACCCGGCGCGGCGCAGATCGGCGCCGAAGTCATCGGGGCCGTACCCCGCGATGCCGCCGACCGCGCCGTGCTGCGCGCGATGGATCGTTGAGATGGCCACTATCGGCGGTATTTCTTCACGCATGCAATTGACGCGCGCGCAGCAGAATAACCAGGCTCCGGTCAAGCAAGAAGAGCCGGCCGATGATGCAACCCCGGCAGCGGCGGTGGCGCAGTTTGTCGAGAACAGCGATGAAATGGCCGCCTCGCTGCGTTCGCAGTTTCGCCGCCGAGGGGATTTCGGTAACCAGTTCGAAGGCCTCTCCGAGAGTTTCGAACGGGTGCTGGAGGAGGACGTGGCGCCCAAGGCGAGCCAGGTCCAGAAGCTGGCCCAGCTGCCTGATCGCAGCATCGAATGGCTGCTGGCGCAGGCGCGCGGCCTGTTTCCCGATGACAGCGACCTGGTGCTGGTGCTGCGCGAATTGCTGCGGGCCAGGGACCTGGCCGATGCCACGCGCCGGCGCCTGGAAACCATTCTCCAGGAAGTACTGAACCAGGCCGAGCCGAAACGCCTGAAGGCCGGCATCAATTCGGCCCTCAAGGCCAAGATGTTTGGCAAGGCGCTGATGCTGCGCGCCAGCCTGATGCGCGATACCTACCGCTCGTTTCTCGAATCCGACGAAGGCGCCGCCCAGTCCTATGAAGACTGGATAACCCTGTACGGGCATCAACACCGTGGCTCGGTCCTGGAATTTATCGAAGCCGCCTTGCTCACCGATATCGACGCCCAGGACCCCAGTTGCTCGCGCGAGGAGTTTGGCCAGCTGTTGAAAAAACTCGGTGAGCTCAAGCGCTTACGTTCCGCCGATGTGATCTTCATTCAACGCCTGCTGGACGATGCGCTGGTGCGGCGGCACAACTCCAGTGAGCCTGACTGGCTGCTGTTCCTGTTGGGGCTGCTGAAGTATCCCGATGAGCTCGAACAGTTTCTGCACGGGGTCTTTGGTGAGCAGTTGCTGTTGGTCGACCACCGCGAGCGTGGCCAGTTGTTGCAGTTTTTGCGCCTGACCTGCCTGTCGCTGCCCGTGAGCCTGTTCGACGATGAAGAGTCTTTGCAGCGCGTTGCAGAGCAGTTTACCCAGCTGGCGGACCTGGTGTACGCCCACGAAACCATTCAGCGTCATGCCGCCCTTGTGGGTCGTTCCAATCCTTAGTTTTCAAGGTATGTACACCATGTTCGATAAAATTTTACGCAGTGTTACTTCTAGGCCGGAACTGCTGATCCTGACGCTGATGGTGATGATCATCGCGATGCTGATCATCCCCTTGCCGACCGTGCTGGTGGATTTCCTGATCGGACTCAATATCGTCATCGCGATCCTGATTTTCATGGGCTCGTTCTACATCGAGCGCATCCTCAGCTTCTCGACCTTCCCCGCGTTGCTGCTGATCACCACCTTGTTCCGCCTGGCGTTATCCATCAGTACCAGTCGGCTGATCCTGACCCAGGCCGATGCGGGGGAGATCATTGCCTCGTTCGGCGAGTTCGTCATCGGCGACAGCCTGGTGGTGGGCTTCGTGATTTTCTCGATTGTCACCATCGTGCAGTTCATCGTCATCACCAAGGGCTCCGGAGCGGGTCGCCGAGGTGGCGGCACGTTTCTCGCTAGATGGTATGCCCGGCAAGCAGATGAGCATCGACGGCGACCTCAAGGCCGGCTCGATCGACACCAAGGAAGCCCGCGAGCGACGCAGTACGCTGGAGCGTGAAAGCCAGTTGTATGGGTCGTTCGACGGTGCCATGAAGTTCATCAAGGGCGATGCGATTGCCGGCATCATCATTATCTTCGTCAACTTCCTCGGCGGCATCGCCATTGGTGTCGGGCAGTTGGGCATGGACATGACCACGGCCTTGCACACCTACACCTTGCTGACCATCGGCGATGGCCTGGTGGCGCAGATTCCGGCACTGCTGATCGCCATTGGCGCCGGCTTTATCGTGACCCGGGTCAACGGCGACGAAGCCAACCTGGGTCGCAACATGATGACCCAGATGCTGGGCAATCCCTTTGTGATCGGGGTCACCGCGTTTCTCGCGATCGGGGTCGGCATCCTGCCCGGTTTTCCGGTTGGCGTGTTCCTGCTGCTGGCCGGCGCGCTGGTGGCGCTGCTGTATTTCCGCCATCGGGCCAGGGGCAAGGCGGGTAGCCGCTCGGCAACCTCGGCCCAGACGCCTGCCGATGGCCAGCCGGGCAGCGAGCTGGGGCTGATCGACAACGTCGACAACATGGCCACCGAGACCATCGCACTGATGCTGCTGGTGCCCAATCAGCGCCTGGAAGAACTGCGCCAGGCACAGTTATGCGAGCGCTTTCGCAGCCAGTTTTTCGTCGATTACGGCATCCGCATTCCCGAGCCGCGGTTGCGCGGCGTTGACGCGCTGCCGCAAGGGCAGGTGGCCGTATTAATCAACGAGGTGCGCGCCGATCAGTTCGATATTCACTTCGACCGCTTGCGCATCGTCGATTACAAACCCGAACTCGAACACCTCAGCCTCGACCTGAGCACCGGCCTGGACAGCAACAAGCAGGCGAGCATCTGGGTGTCGTCCGCACACCGTGACAAGTTGCAGGGTATGGGGCATCAGCTACGCCCCGCCTATGACGAGTTTTATCGCTGCCTGGTGACATTGCTCGCACGCAATATCAACGAGTTTTTCGGCGTACAGGAAACCAAGACCCTGCTCGACGAAATGGAAGCGCGGTACCCCGACTTGCTCAAGGAAGTGTACCGCCATGCCACGGTGCAGAAGATTGCCGAGATCCTGCAACGGCTGATCAGCGAGCGCATTTCGGTGCGCAACATGAAACTGATCCTCGAGTCGCTGGCCCACTGGGGGTCCCGTGAAAAGGACGTGCTTGCCCTGGTCGAACACGTTCGCGGCAGCCTGGGGCGCTATATCAGTAACAAGTTTGCCCATGGCAACGATCTGCGGGTGCTGCTGCTGTCACCCGAGTTCGAGGACGTGATGCGCAAGGGCATCCGCCAGACCTCCGCCGGCAGCTTTCTCAACCTCGAGCCCGCCGCCAGCGACGAACTGATGGACCGCCTGGCCCTGGGTCTGGACAGCCTGCACTTCGCGCAAAAAGACCTGGTGCTCCTGGCGTCAGTCGATGTCCGGCGCTACATCAAAAAGTTTATCGAAGGCCGCTTCCGAGAATTGGACGTCGTTTCCTTTGGTGAGATTTCCGACAGCATTTCCGTAAACGTGATCAAGACCCTGTAAGGAAGATTTCCCTATGCAACATATCGATATTGCCTCTTTGCTCCGCGAAGCACTGCTGTTAAGCGGTTGCACTGACGAACAGATCGGGTCTTTCGACGGCCACAGCACCATTGAACTCGAACTCGCCAACCTGCCCAACATCAATATGGGGGTGATCGAGGACGGGCTGTGGTTCTGGAGTTCGCTGGTGGAGTCAGGCGACATGTTGCTGGGCCACTGTTCTGAATATTTGTTGCGTTTTCTGATGCAAGGCTGTGCGTTTGCCCGCACCGAGCAAATGCAACTGGCTGAAATCAACGGCCAGCTTGAAGTGCGGGTGTTGCTCGCCGAGAGCGCCTACGACAACGCCGAACAACTGGCCACCACCATTGAGGATTACCTGACCGCCTTGGCCACACTGTGCGAACTCGTGCGGCAATGAACAGGCTGCTGCTGGAGCGCCATGGCGCTCACCCGTTGCGCCTGAACGGGCCGCTGATCCAGGCGGCGTTGGACAACGTGGTGATTGGCGAAGTCTGCGAGGTCCGGCGCGATTGGCGCGACCCGCACATCAGCGCCCGGGCGCAGGTGATCGGTTTCTGTCCGGACGCGGTGCTGCTGAGCCTGCTCGGGGAGGCGCGGGGACTGTCCCGCGAATCGCTGATCGTGCCTACCGGCGCCTTGCTCAGCCTGCATTGCAGCTCAGCGATGCTCGGCGCCGTGGTCGACCCGCAAGGTGTCATTGTCGAGCGACTGGCGCCGAGCGACGCCTTCGACGGCCAGGACTATCCGGTGGATGCGGCGCCGCCGGCTTATCACCAGCGTCGCCCGGTCGACCGGCCGCTGGCCACCGGCGTGCGGGTGATCGACGGGCTGCTGACCTGTGGCATTGGCCAGCGCATCGGGATCTTTGCCGCAGCCGGTTCCGGCAAGACCTCGCTAATGAACATGCTGATCGCCCACAGCGACGCCGATATTTTTGTCGTTGGCCTGATTGGCGAGCGGGGGCGGGAGGTCACCGAGTTTGTCGAGAGCCTGCGCCAATCGGAACAATGCGCACGCTGCGTGGTGGTCTACGCCACGTCGGATTTTTCCTCGGTGGATCGCTGCAACGCCGCGCTGCAGGCCACGACCATCGCCGAATACTTTCGCGATCAGGGCTACAACGTGGTGTTGCTGCTCGATTCCATGACCCGCTATGCCCGGGCCCGGCGTGACCTGGCCCTGGCCGCCGGGGAGGCCCCGGCGCGGCGCGGCTATCCGGCGTCGGTATTCGATTCCCTGCCGCGCTTGCTGGAGCGTCCCGGCGTCACCGCCACCGGCAGTATCACCGCGTTCTACACGGTGCTGCTAGAAAGCGATGACGAGCCGGACCCGATTGCCGAGGAGATCCGCTCGATCCTCGACGGGCACATCTACCTCAGCCGCAAGCTCGCGGCCAGCGGGCATTTCCCGGCCATTGACGTGCTGCGCAGCGCCAGTCGCGTGGCCCACCAGGTCACCGAGCGCGAAACACAAGAACTGGCGGCACGTACCCGCGAGGTCTTGACCCGCCTCGAAGAACTGCAGGTGTTCCTTGACCTGGGTGAATACCGCCGAGGTGAAAACCCGGCCAACGACCATGCCATGGACCGGCGCGAAGCCCTGCTCGACTGGCTGCGCCAGGACCTGGCAGAGCCGTGTGCGCCGTCCCTGGCGCTGGAGGGCCTGCATGGCCTCATTGATTGAAGTCCGCCGACTGCTGCGCTTCAGTGACCATCGCCAGCAGCGCTGTGAGCTGGCCTTGAGCTCTGCCCGGCGCCGCTTGAGCCCGCTGGAACTGGAGCTGGGCGCCATCGACCGGCAAGCCGAGGGCTTCAGGGAACTCATGCTCAGCAACCGCATGGAGGCCCAAACCGTAAGCCACCTCGCAGCTGTTCGCCCAATTGCGGCGTCAGGCGGTGATCCGCCGCCAGATCGCCAACCTCGGCCTGGAGCGGGCCCGGGTGCTGGAGCGCCATGGCGAGATAGTGGAGCAACTGGATGACCTGCAGCAGCAGCGCAAAAGTCTGCAAGGCCGGCATGCGAAGTACCAGCACCTGGAGCAACGCCTGCTCGCCGAGCATCGTGCGCGCCGCTGGCGCCTCGAAGAACATGACATCGAAGAATTATTGGTGAAGAACAAATGAGCACCTCAAGTCCTGCAGCCATAACCCGTCCGGTGACAGCTGTACTGCCCGTGGATGAGCCTGGCGAACACGCCAGTCGGCCGCCTGTCGCGGAGCGCGATGAGTCGCCAGACCTGCCCGAGGGCGCGTTGGCATGGCTTGCGCAACTGCAGCCATTACCCGAGCCGCTGTCACGAGCCCCGACAGGGTCTAAGGAGGCGTCTGGAGCCGCACCAAAAAATCTCGGGCGCTGTGCCCATGGAGGCGCAGCCACAGGCCGGTGCGCCGGTTCAAGGTCAATCGGCCGCCAGGGGCTGGGCGCCTGCGCCCGTCATGATGGTGATGCTCGCCCCGACGTTACTACCGAGCACGCCTGGGCGGCCGCTGCAAACGACGGCAGCGCAATTGCCGGCGCCACCAGGCGCCATGGGGCTGCCAATGCCAGCGGTCAAGCCTGGGTCAGCGGTAGCAACGACGCCGACAATGCAGTTGCCTGTGAGCGATGTACCTGGCGTACCAGGCCGCGGGGCGGCAGCAATGACCGAAAGCCAGACGCAACCGGTGCCGGCCAACGCGGCGCAAGGCGCGGCGGGCACTGGGGCGGCAACGACGCCAGCAATGCACTCGCCTGTGTTGCCGGTGAGCGATGGGCCTCGCGTACCAGGCAGCGGGGCGGCCGCAATGGCCGAAAGCCCGGCGCAACCGGTGCCGGCCAATGCGGCGCAAGGCGTGGCGACCACCGTTTCGGCAACCTCAATGGCCAAGCCTGGCACCGAACCCGGGACAACAGCCGCCGATGGTGATACCCCGCCGCCCCAAAGCGCCCAACCGTTGCC
Source organism: Pseudomonas sp. TH10 (assembly GCF_016651255.1). Lineage (GTDB taxonomy): Bacteria > Pseudomonadota > Gammaproteobacteria > Pseudomonadales > Pseudomonadaceae > Aquipseudomonas. The sequence continues at coordinate 144 of NZ_JAEKEG010000117.1, read as the reverse complement.
ACCCGGCCTTGAGCGTGCCGCACGGGCTCAGGGCAGGCCGCCGCCGGCCGTTTTTAACCCGCCGGCGGCGGGCAAGCCTGAAGTGCCCGCAGAGAAAGCGGCGCAACCCTACCTGCAGGTGCCCTTCAGCAAAGGCGATTGCGC
>NZ_JAEKEG010000116.1 GCF_016651255.1 Pseudomonas sp. TH10 | reverse complement strand
GGCGCGCCGAAGTTATTGCGGGTTGAGCTGCTGGTGCATCCGCTGGACACGCCGAACAGTCTGAACGGCTCCGGGCTGGCGATTGCCAATCCGCCGTGGGGGCTGGAGGAAGAATTGCGTGAGCTGCTGCCGTGGTTGTCGAAGAAATTGGGCCAGACCCAGGGCGGGTGGCAGATGGACTGGTTGATCGCCGAATAATCGCCGAATAATAGCGGCGATCTAACACCCGTGTAGGAGCGAGCTTGCTCGCGAGAAGCCAGTGAGCACTGCGGGGTATCAGATTTCCCGCGTTATCGTTGACGACCATCGCCAGCAAGCTGGCTCCTACAGGGGGAAGCGGTGTCCGATCAGATCGGGCAAGTCACGCCAGTGCCGCCGATCCCGCAATAGCCTTCCGGGTTTTTCGCCAGGTACTGCTGGTGATACGCCTCGGCGAAATAGACCGTCGGCGCTTCTTCGATTTCGGTGGTGATGGTGCCTTTGCCGGCTTTGGTCAGCTCAGCCTGAAACACTTTCGCGCTGGCCTTGGCCGCTTCCAGTTGAGTCGGGTTGGTGGCATAGATCACCGAGCGATACTGCGTGCCGATGTCGTTGCCCTGACGCATGCCCTGCGTCGGGTTGTGCAGTTCCCAGAACATCGCCAGCAGCTCTTCGTAGCTGACTTTGGCCTTGTCATACACCACCAGCACCACTTCGGCGTGGCCGGTCAGGCCCGAGCAGACTTCTTCGTAGGTCGGGTTCGGCGTATAGCCGCCAGCGTAACCGACCACGGTGCTGACCACGCCTTCGCGCTGCCAGAAGCGGCGTTCCGCACCCCAGAAGCAACCCAGACCGAAAATCGCAAAGTCGACGTCCTGGAAAAACGGGCCAAGCAGCGGGGTTTCGTGGACGAAGTGCTTTTCAGGCAGGGTCATCGCGGTTTCGCGACCGGGTAGAGCTTGATCTTTAGTCGGGAGCACGTTTTTGTTCACCAGAATTTCCGAGCGCAGAACCATGATCGTTCCTCTCAGTCAGGATGGGATGTAAAAAAGTAGACCGCCAGTGTGCCCAATGATGCCGTTTAACGCACTACCCCTGTAGGAGTGAGCCTGCTCGCAATACGGTACGTCAGTGACGTGGACGCTGGCTGACACGACGCTATCGCCAGCAGGCTGGCTCCCACATGGGCGTCTCAGGCAATCGGGCCGCGCGGGTAGCGCTTGAGCGCCTGGATCAACTCGGCGCCGGGAATTGGCCGGTCAAACAGGTAGCCCTGGCCGACGTCGCAACGGTGGCGGCGCAGGAATGCCAGTTGTTCAGCCGTCTCGATGCCTTCGGCCACGACCTTGAGTTTCAGGTTGTGCGCCATGGCGATCACCGCTGAGGTGATTTCCATGTCGTCCTGGTTGTCCGGGATTTCGTGGATGAAGCTTCGATCGATCTTGATGATATCGATCGGGAATTTTTTCAGGTAGCTGAGCGACGAATAGCCGGTGCCGAAGTCGTCCATGGCCAGGGTCAGGCCCAGGCGCTTGAGCTGATCAAGCTGCAAGTGCGTGTCTTCGGTGGCTTCCAGCAACAGGCCTTCGGTCAGCTCCAGTTCGAGCAGATTGGCCGGCAGCGCTTCTTCCTTGAGGATGTTGGCGATGGAGGCGACCAGATCCGGGTCGGAGAACTGCTTGGGCGAGAGGTTGATCGCCACTTGCAGATTGCCCAGGCCCGCGGCGGTCAGCGCTTTGCTCATGCGGCAGGCCTGACGGGCGATCCATTTGCCGATCGGAATGATCAGGCCGGTCTCTTCGGCAACGCTGATGAACTGGTCGGGGCGGATCATGCCCTTGTCTGGATGGTTCCAGCGCAGCAGCGCTTCCATGCCCAGCAGGCGCCCACTGCGCAGGCACAGCTTGGGCTGGTAGAACACGTCCAGTTCATTCTGGGTCAGGGCGCGACGCAGGTTGTTCTCGACGAACAGTTTGTAGCTGGCCTCGGCATTCAACGTCTCGGTGAACACCTGAACCTGATGCTTGCCGTTGGCCTTGGCCTTGTGCAGCGCCAGGCCGGCGTTGCGCATCAGCGTCTGCGGGTCGCGGCCATGCAGCGGCGAGCAGGCCAGGCCTACAGACCCTGTGACGCTGATCAACTGGTTATCGACGAACATCGGTTTATCCAGCGTCGCCAACAATTGGTTGGCGATCTGCTGGCCGGTCGCAAGGTCAGTGTCGTCGAGCAGCACGGCAAACTCGTTACTGGCAAACCGCGCGAGGCTACCGCTCGGGCTCAGGCTGTTACGCAGACGCCGGGCAAGGCTGATCAGCAGTTTGTCGCCGGTCTGGTGGCCGAGGCTGTCGTTGATCCGCTTGAAGTTGTCGATGTCGACCAGCAACAGGCTGATCGGGGTATCGCTATCTCGGTCGAAGCGTTCGTCCAGATTGCGGATGAACGCCGGGCGGTTACCGAGGTTGGTCAGATTGTCTGTGTAGGCGAGGCGTTCGATTCGTTGCTGGGCGAGTTTGCTCTGGGTGATGTCTTCGTAGATGCCGATGTAATGCGTCAGCTCGCGGTTGTCGCCGTAAACCTTGGAGATCGACAACTGGCCCCAGTACGGTTCGAGGTTCTTGCGGCGGCTTTTGAATTCGCCCTGCCAACTGTTGCTCTTGGCCAGCGCCGAGGGTGCGTCGAACAATAATTCACTGAGGTTTTCCAGGGCCGGCAGCTCGGACAAGCGCTGGCCGTGGACTTCCTCGGTGGTGTACTGGGTGATCGCGGTGAAGCTCGGGTTGACGTATTCGACCACGCCGTCGCAATTGACCAGCAAAAAGGCGTTGGCGCTTTGCTCGACCGCACGCTGGAACAGGTGCAGGGCGCTGGTGGCGGTGCGACGGTTGTGGTTGTTGATGACTTGCGCGAACTGGTCGGCCAGCTCGCCGGCAAAGGCGATTTCGTCGGACTGCCAGGCTCGGGTGACGCCGGTCTGTTCCAGGCACAGGACGCCGACCACCTGGCCATCGACACGGATGCTCGCATCGAGCATCGCGTTGACGTCGCGCGGGCGCAGGGCTTCGGCCATCTCGCGGGTGCGCGGATCGCGCATCGCGTTATGTGCGTCGATCGCGCGACTGCTGTGCAGCGCGTCCATGTAGTCGGGGAAGCTGCTGACGTCGATCACGTCCGGCAGGATGTATTCCTGCGTGGCGCGGTGATAAGCGGAGATCGGCAGCAGCTGCTGGCCTTCGAGGTTCCACAGGCTGGCGCAGTCGATTTCATAGATATCGCAGGCGCAGCGGGTGATCAGCTCGGCGGCTTCTTGCAAGGAGTTGTGCGTGCTGTAGCGCTGACGCGCGAGCAGCAGAATCAAGTCCTGCTGGGCACGCACACGTTCCAGGTGTTGCAGTTGTTCCTGCTGGGCGCGCTGGTTGAGCTCGAGGGCTATTTGCAGGCGCGAATTCTGGGTTTCGAGGTCGACGCAGGGCAAAGGCGGCGCTTCACTGAACGCTTCGCCGACGGCTAGCAGATAGCCACGCAGCAGATGCCGGTTGTGTTGCTTATAGGCTTCGCCCAGTTCAAGGATGCTCAGCGCCCCGGCCGGGGTATGCAGGGTGTAGCGCACCAGATAATGCGGGCTGGCGCCGAGTTGTTGCTGGATCGCGTCGTGCAGCTGATAGCGCGCTTCCGGCTCCATCAGGCTGGCGTAGGGCGCACCGACCAGAGCGCAGAGCTCGACAGCCGGTTGACCGAATTGGCGTTCGCAGTTGGGATCAAGAAACAACATCGCCCAACTGGCTTCATTCAAGCGCTCGAAACGCAGCATGCCGAGCCGCGAGGGCACAGGCAACTGCGTCACTACCTCGGCCGCCATACGGCTGGCGGCATCGGGTTGGCTCTTCATGAAGGGAACTCGCTTGGAAATATGCTGAACGCGCCGGGCTCTCGCCCTCTTTACTGTTGCCTGCGGCAAGGTTGCATCATTGCGGCACTGACTGACAAGAGAGATGAAGGCCAAGTGCTATAAGAATGTGTCGGCAGGGATTGGGAATTCTGCAGTCGTGGGCCGAAAGTATTATTTTTCTGCCCGAAAGAATCGCAGCACCGAGGGCTGCGATCCGGGGGCGGGGGCAGCACAACGGAATATCGATTCTCTGCAACAGGTAGCCTGTACCGCCCGGCTGCAGGAAGCCTTGGTTAAAACATTCAGGCAAAAAAGCCCCGCCAAATGGGCGGGGTTGAGGTACGAGCGTGGCGCTCGGAAAACGCGAAACGCAACGGGCCCTCCAGGGAGGGCCGGCTGGTGTTACAGCAGGATGGTGCGGATGTCGGCCAGCAGGTCGCTCAGGCGCTTGGTGAAGCGTGCAGCAGCGGCGCCGTTGATCACACGGTGATCGTAGGACAGCGACAGTGGCAGCATCAGTTTCGGCTGGAAGGCTTTGCCATCCCAGACTGGCTGGATGGTTGCCTTGGAGACACCGAGGATCGCCACTTCCGGCGCGTTGACGATCGGCGTGAAGCCGGTGCCGCCAATGTGCCCGAGGCTGGAAATGGTGAAGCAGGCACCTTGCATGTCGTCAGCGGTGAGCTTCTTGTCGCGGGCTTTGGCAGCCAGCGCAGCCGCTTCAGCCGCAAGCTGCAGCAGGCTCTTCTGGTCGACGTTCTTGATGACCGGTACCAGCAGGCCATCCGGGGTGTCGACGGCGAAGCCGATGTTGATGTACTTCTTGCGGATGATCGCTTTGCCGCTTGGCGCCAGCGAACTGTTGAAGTCCGGCAGCTCCTTGAGCATGTGTGCGCACGACTTGAGCAGCAGCGGCAGGATGGTCAGCTTGACGCCGGCCTTCTCTGCAACGGCTTTCTGCGCCACGCGGAAGGCTTCCAGCTCGGTGATATCAGCCGAATCGAACTGAGTCACGTGCGGGATGTTCAGCCAGCTGCGGTGCAGGCTGGACGCGCCGATCTGCATCAGGCGAGTCATCGGCACTTCTTCGATTTCGCCGAAACGGCTGAAGTCGACGACCGGAATCGGCGGAATGCCCGCGCCACCGGTTGCGCCAGCAGCAGCGGCCGGTGCTTCCTTGGCCTTCTGCATCATCGCTTTGACGTAAACCTGCACGTCTTCTTTGAGGATGCGACCGTGCGGGCCGCTGGCGCCGACAGCGTTCAGCTCGACGCCGAACTCACGGGCCAGCTGGCGAACCGCCGGGCCGGCGTGAACCTTGGCGCCCGGCTTGGCCGGGGCCGCGGCTGGAGCGGCAGCAGGTGCAGCGGCAGCCGGAGCAGCAGCGGCAGGTGCTGGAGCGCTTGGAGCAGCAGCGGCAGCTGGAGCCGGGTCAGCAGCAGGCGCTGCGCCTTTGACTTTCAGCTTGAGAATCAGGTCGCCAGTACCGACTTCGTCATCCAGCTTGATGGAAATGCTTTCCACCACGCCAGCGGCAGGCGATGGGATTTCCATGCTCGCCTTGTCGGATTCCAGAGTGATCAGCGACTGATCGGCTTCAACGCTGTCGCCAGCCTTGACCAACACTTCGATGATCTTGGCTTTGCCAGCCGAACCGATGTCCGGAACGTGGATGTCCTGAACGCTGTCGGCTACCGGCGCCGCTGGAGCAGCTGCCGGAGCAGGCGCAGCAGCAGCGGCTGGTGCAGCAGCCTGAGCCGGAGCGGCAGCAGCAGGGGCCGCAGCACCCGCCACTTCCAGATCCAGAATCAGGTCGCCCGTGCCCACTTCGTCATTGAGCTTGACGCTGATGCTCTTGACCACGCCAGCGGCAGGCGAAGGGATTTCCATGCTCGCCTTGTCGGACTCCAGGGTGATCAGCGACTGATCAGCCTCGACGGTGTCGCCGACCTTGACCTGGATCTCGATGATCTGGGCCTTGCCCGACGAACCGATGTCCGGCACATGCACTTGCTGTACGGAGGCAGCAGCAGGCGCCGCAGCTGGAGCGGCTGCAGCAGGCGCTGCCGCCGGTTTCTCTTCAGCCTTGGCTGCCGGCGCTGCGGCAGCCGCAGGTGCCGCAGCCGCGTCACCCTCGACTTCCAGCTCAAGCAGTTCGTCGCCTTCTTTCAGACGGTCGCCCAGCTTCACCTTGAGGCTTTTGACGATGCCGGCTTTCGGGGCCGGCACTTCCATGCTGGCCTTGTCCGATTCCAGGGTCAGGATGCTCTGGTCGGCTTCGATACGGTCGCCGACCTTCACAAACAGTTCAATTACTTCACCTTCACCGCTGCCGATGTCAGGTACGCGAATGAGTTCGCTCACAAAATGTCTCCTCAGCAGTCCAGTGGGTTGCGTTTTTCCGGGTCGATGCCGAACTTGACGATGGCTTCAGCCACCACCTTAGGTTCGATATCACCACGGTCAGCCAGTGCTTCCAGGGCTGCCAACACCACGAAATGACGGTCAACTTCGAAGAAATGACGCAGTTTCTTGCGGCTGTCGCTGCGGCCGAAACCGTCGGTGCCCAGGACTTTGAATTCCTTGGACGGGACCCACTGACGGATCTGCTCGGCGAACAGTTTCATGTAGTCGGTAGAGGCGATGACCGGACCTTTACGGCCGTTCAGGCACTCTTCGACGTAGCTCAGCTTAGGCTTCTGGCCCGGCTTCAGACGGTTGCTGCGCTCTACAGCGAGGCCGTCGCGACGCAGTTCGTTGAAGCTGGTAACGCTCCATACGTCAGCGCCAACGTTGAACTCTTCACGCAGAATCTTCGCCGCTTCACGGACTTCACGCAGGATGGTGCCGGAGCCCATCAGCTGTACGTGGTGCGCCGCATCGCGGGTGTCTTCCTCGAGCAGGTACATGCCTTTCTTGATGCCTTCTTCGGCACCGGCCGGCATGGCTGGCTGCTGGTACGACTCGTTCATCACGGTGATGTAGTAGAAGATGTCCTGTTGCTCTTCGGTCATCTTCTTCATGCCGTCCTGAATGATCACCGCCAGCTCGTAGCCGTAGGTTGGATCGTAGGTGCGGCAGTTCGGGATGGTCGCGGCCAACAGGTGGCTATGACCGTCTTCGTGTTGCAGACCTTCACCGTTCAGGGTGGTCCGGCCGGCGGTGCCGCCGATCAGGAAGCCACGGGTGCGGCTGTCGCCAGCGGCCCAGGCCAGGTCACCAATACGCTGGAAGCCGAACATCGAGTAGAAGATGTAGAACGGCAGCATCGGCTGGTTGTGGCTGGAGTACGAAGTACCGGCAGCGATGAAGGAGCTCATGGCGCCTGCTTCGTTGATGCCTTCTTCAAGGATCTGACCTTTCTGGTCTTCCTTGTAGAACATCACCTGGTCTTTATCGACTGGCTCGTAGAGCTGGCCGACGGACGAGTAGATGCCGAGCTGACGGAACATGCCTTCCATACCAAAGGTACGGGCTTCGTCCGGGATGATCGGAACGATGCGCGGGCCGATTTCCTTGTCCTTGACCAGTTGTGCGAGGATCCGCACGAAAGCCATGGTGGTGGAAATTTCACGGTCGCCGGAACCGTCAAGGATGGCCTTGAGGGTGTCCAGATCCGGCGTCGGCACGCTGAAGCTTTGTGCGCGGCGCTGAGGTACGAAACCGCCCAGTGCAGTGCGACGCTCGCTGAGGTAGCGGGCTTCGGCGCTGTTTGGCTCTGGCTTGAAGAACGGCAGGTTCTCCAGCTCTTCGTCCTTGACCGGAATGTCGAAACGATCGCGGAACAACTTCAGGCTGTCGACATCGACTTTCTTGGTGTTGTGCGCAGTGTTTTTCGCTTCGCCGGCACCGGTGCCATAACCCTTGATGGTCTTGGCGAGGATGACGGTAGGCTGTTCTTTGTGGTTGACCGCTTCGTGGTACGCCGCGTAGACCTTGTACGGGTCGTGGCCGCCACGGTTGAGTTTCCAGATCTCGTCGTCAGACAGATCAGCAACCATCGCCTTGAGTTCTGGCGAGTTGAAGAAGTGTTCACGGACGAACGCGCCGTCTTTGGCTTTGTAGTTCTGGTACTCGCCGTCGATGACTTCGTCCATGCGACGTTGCAGGATGCCGTCGACGTCTTTGGCCAGCAGTGGGTCCCAGAAACGGCCCCAGATGACTTTGGTCACGTTCCACTGAGCACCGCGGAACACGCCTTCGAGTTCCTGGATTATCTTGCCGTTGCCGCGAACCGGGCCGTCGAGGCGCTGCAGGTTGCAGTTGATGACGAAGATCAGGTTGTCCAGCTTCTCGCGGCCGGCCAGGGAGATTGCGCCCAGGGATTCCGGCTCGTCGCACTCGCCGTCGCCCAGGAAGCACCAGACTTTCTGTTTGCCCGGCTGGATGAAACCGCGGTGCTCCAGGTACTTCATGAAGCGTGCCTGGTAGATCGCTTGAATCGGACCCAGACCCATGGATACGGTCGGGAACTGCCAGAAGTCAGGCATCAGCCAAGGGTGCGGGTAGGACGACAGGCCCTGACCGTCGACTTCCTGGCGGAAGTTGTTCATCTGGTCTTCGGTGATGCGGCCTTCCATGAACGCACGGGCGTAAACGCCTGGCGAGGTGTGGCCCTGGAAGTAGATCAGGTCGCCGCCGTGTTCATCGGTAGGGGCCTGGAAGAAGTAGTTGAAGCCGATGTCGTACAGGGTCGCACTGGAAGCGAAGCTGGAGATGTGTCCGCCCAGGTCCGAATCTTTCAAGTTCGTACGCATTACCATGGCCATCGCGTTCCAGCGTACCAGCGAGCGAATGCGGCGTTCCATGAACAGGTCGCCAGGCATGCGTGCTTCGTGGGTAACCGGGATGGTGTTGCGGTAAGGCGTGGTGATGGCGTAAGGGAGTTGCGAGCCGCTGCGGGTCGCGAGTTCGCCCATACGGGTCATCAGATAGTGAGCACGGTCTTCGCCTTCTTTGTCGAGAACCGATTCCAGGGCGTCCAGCCATTCCTGGGTTTCGACGGGATCGAGGTCTTGCATGGCTTGCTCCAGGGCGGAAAGGCTTCCAGAATCGGTTGCCTGAGTTTGCGACTGGCCTTGTGGGCAGACGATTTAAAATTCTTGGATTGCCGACAGGTTGTTCCGGCGGCGTGTAGTTTTACTACAAATCTTCCGGCATTTCAGCCTTTCGAATGTATAGACGAGTAGTAAAACTACAGAAGAATGGCTTGTGGCCTCCGGCCGCGTTGTGAGAATAATCGTTAAGGTTGGTCTTTTGCCATCCGAAAAAGGTGAAAGTTTGATGTTCACTGCCAAAGAAAAAGAATTTTCAGCTATTTCTAACTTTTGTTCGACAGTCCATCGCGTAGCGGGTTTTCACCATTCACTACAAGCGGCCATTTACACGCCGATCAAGGATAGACCATGACCCTGCCCGTGCTTGCCGAACTGCCTGCCATTCTCCTGCCGTTGGTCACTCGTTCCGAGCAGTCGTTCCGTACGGCTGTCGCCTCGCTTGAAGACGATCACGGCTTCGCGACCTGGACGCCAGAACGCTGGGCGCAATTCGCCCGCGTCAGTGCCGCCAGCGAGTTTGTCATTGAACAGAGCGTTCGTGACCCTTTGATGTTGCTGTCGCTGGTGCAGTCCGGCGAGCTCGATCGCCCGTATGCCGCTGGTGAGCTGTGCGCGCAGATTGCGGCTGCGGTGAATGCCGCACAGAGCGAAGATGAGCTCGGTCGTGTCCTGCGCCGCCAACGTGCGCGCCATCAGGTGCGGATCATCTGGCGTGACCTGAACCGTCAGGCCGATCTGGTGCAGACCTGCCGCGACCTCTCGGACATGGCTGACGCGACCATCGACCAGGCCTATCAATGGTTGTACAGCCGCCATTGTCAGCAGTTCGGCACGCCGACCGGGCGCCGTAGCGGTCTGCCGCAGCAGATGGTCATCCTCGGCATGGGCAAGCTCGGTGCGGTGGAGTTGAACCTGTCTTCGGACATCGACCTGATTTTCGCCTACCCCGAGGGCGGTGAAACCGTCGGCGTGAAACGCGCGCTGGATAACCAGGAATTTTTTATCCGCCTCGGCCAGCGCCTTATCAAGGCGCTGGACCCGATGACGGTCGACGGTTTTGTCTTCCGCGTCGACATGCGCTTGCGCCCGTACGGATCGGCGGGTGCATTGGTGCTGAGCTTCAATGCGCTGGAGCAGTATTACCAGGATCAGGGCCGCGACTGGGAACGCTACGCGATGATCAAGGCGCGTGTGGTCGCGGGCGATCAAGTGGCCGGCGCGCAGTTGCTCGACATGCTGCGCCCGTTCGTTTATAGGCGTTACCTGGACTTCTCGGCGATCGAAGCGCTGCGCACGATGAAGCAGTTGATCCAGCAGGAAGTGCGGCGCAAGGGCATGGCCGACAATATTAAGTTGGGCTCCGGCGGGATCCGTGAGGTCGAGTTTATTGCTCAGGCCTTCCAGCTGATCCACGGTGGCCGCGACTTGAGTCTGCAGCAGCGGCCTCTATTAAAAGTATTGAGCACGCTGGAGGGCCAAGGTTATCTGCCGCCGGCGGTGATCAGTGAGCTGCGCGAAGGCTACGAATTCTTGCGGTACACCGAGCACGCGATTCAGGCGATTGCCGACCGCCAGACCCAGATGCTGCCGGACGGCGCGCAGGATCAGGCGCGTATTGCGTTCATGCTCGGTTTCGCCGACTGGGAGGCGTTCCACGAAAAACTGATGTTCTGGCGCGGTCGCGTCGCTTGGCATTTCGCCCAGGTGATCGCTGACCCCGACGAGGACGAAGGCACCGAAAGCGAAGTGGTGGTCGGTGGTGAATGGCTGCCGCTGTGGGAAGAGGCGCAGGATGAAGAGGCCGCTTGCCGTCAGTTGCAAGAGGGCGGTTTTGCCGATGCCACCAGGGCCCTGAAGGCACTCGCCGGTTTGCGCGGCAGCCCGCAGTTGCGGGCGATGCAGCGGCTGGGGCGGGAGCGTCTCGATGCGTTTATTCCGCGTCTGTTGGCGCAGGCGGTCGAGCATGCCAACCCTGATCTGGTGCTTGAACGGGTGCTGCCGCTGGTTGAAGCGGTTGCCCGGCGTTCGGCTTATTTAGTGTTGCTGACGGAAAACCCCGGGGCGTTGCGCCGCTTGCTTACCCTGTGCGCGGCGAGTCCGTGGATTGCCGAGCAGATCACTCGTTTCCCGCTACTGCTAGACGAGTTGCTTAACGAAGGCCGACTGTTCAAGCCGCCGCTGGCGCCCGAGTTGGCCGCCGAATTGCGCGAGCGACTGACGCGGATTCCCGAAGAAGACCTTGAACAACAAATGGAGGCTCTGCGCCATTTCAAGCTGGCGCATCGCTTGCGCGTTGCCGCCTCGGAAATCGCCGGCAGCCTGCCATTGATGAAAGTCAGCGATTATCTGACCTGGCTGGCCGAGGCGATTCTCGAACAAGTGCTGGCCTTGGCCTGGCGTCAGACGGTCGCCAAGTACGGCACGCCGTTGCGTACCGACGGTACCTTGTGCGATCCCGGGTTCATCATTGTCGGTTACGGGAAAGTCGGTGGTCTGGAACTGGGGCATGGTTCGGATCTGGATCTGGTATTCATCCACGACGGTGATCCTCAGGCAGAAACCGATGGGGCGAAGCCGATCGATGGCGCGCAATTCTTCACCCGGCTTGGCCAGCGGATCATTCACTTGCTGACGGCGCAAACCAACTCGGGCCAGTTATATGAAGTGGATATGCGCTTGCGGCCGTCCGGTGCCTCGGGGTTGCTGGTGAGTTCGCTGGGCGCGTTTGCCCGCTATCAAGAAAATGAAGCATGGACATGGGAGCACCAGGCATTGGTGCGGGCGCGGGTGCTGGTAGGTAGCCAGGACGTCGGTCAGGCATTTGAGAAGGTGCGAGCCACGGTGCTGGGCAAGGCGCAGGGACTTGCCAACCTTGCGCCAGGAGGTCAGCGAGATGCGTGCGAAGATGCGCGATAATCTTGGCAGCAAGAGTACGGCGGCCGGCACGGCGGCAAATGCCTTCGAGGCCACGGCGCCGTTCGATCTCAAGCAGGACGCCGGAGGTATCGTCGATATTGAATTTATGGTGCAATACGCGGCCCTGGCGTGGTCGCAAACGCCACCCGCCATTGCTGCGCTGGACCGACAACATCCGCATTCTGGAAGAGCTGGAACACGAAGGGCTGATGCCTGCCGAAGACGCCAGCCTGTTGCGCGAGGCCTACAAAGCCTACCGCTCCGCCGCTCACCGGCAGGCCTTGCAGAAGGACGCCGGAGTGATTGCAGGCGACCAGTTTGTCAAAGAACGCCGGCAGGTGTTGCGGATATGGAAAGAGATGGGGCTAAGCTGATTCTCGAGGCGGGGAGGCGTAAATGCCTCCCCGGTTCGTTTTTGGAAACCACATGAATATTCTGATCGTTGGGCCCAGTTGGGTCGGTGACATGGTGATGGCGCAGACACTGTTTCAGTGTCTCAAACAGCGCCACCCGCAATGCGAAATCGACGTGCTGGCCCCCGAGTGGAGCCGGCCGATCCTTGAGCGCATGCCCGAAGTGCGCAAGGCCTTGAGCTTTCCGCTCGGTCACGGCGCGCTGGAATTGGCGACACGCCGACGCATCGGTAAATCCCTGGCCGGCCAGTACGATCAGGCGATCCTGCTGCCCAACTCGCTGAAGTCGGCACTGGTGCCGTTCTTTGCCGGCATCAAGAAGCGCACCGGCTGGCGCGGCGAATTCCGCTACGGCCTGCTCAACGACGTGCGCACGCTCGACAAAGAGCGCTATCCGCTGATGATCGAGCGCTTCATGGCGCTGGCTTACGAGCCAAACGCCGAGTTGCCGAAACCCTATCCGCGCCCAAGCCTGCAAATCGATCCGGTCACCCGCGAAGCGGCGCTGGCCAAGTTCGGCCTGGCCCTCGACCGCCCGGTGCTGGCGCTGTGCCCGGGCGCCGAGTTCGGCGAATCCAAGCGCTGGCCCTCCGAGCATTACGCCCAGGTTGCCGAAGCCAGGATTCGCGAGGGTTGGCAGGTGTGGCTGTTCGGTTCGAAAACGACCACTCCGGTTGGCGAAGACATCCGCGCCCGGCTGATCCCGGGCTTGCGTGAAGAGTCGGTGAACCTGAGCGGCGGAACGTCCCTGGCCGAGGCCATCGATTTGCTGTCCTGTGCCGACTCGGTGGTGTCCAACGATTCCGGCCTGATGCACGTGGCCGCTGCGTTGAACCGACCGCTGGTGGCCGTGTATGGCTCCACCTCTCCAGGGTTCACACCCCCCTGGCCGAGCATGTCGAAATTGTCCGCCTGGGCATCGAATGCAGCCCCTGCTTTGACCGTACGTGCCGTTTCGGTCATTACAACTGCCTGCGCCAGCTTATGCCGCAAGCGGTGAACGAAGCCTTGCAGCGGTTGCAGGGCACTGTGGTCGAGGTCAATTAATTTGCGGGTCCTGTTGATCAAGACGTCTTCGCTCGGTGACGTGATCCATGCGTTACCGGCGCTGACGGACGCGGCCCGGGCGATTCCCGGCATTCAATTCGACTGGGTGGTGGAAGAGGGCTTCGCGGAGATCCCGACCTGGCATCCTGCGGTGGGCAAGGTGATTCCGGTCGCGATTCGTCGCTGGCGCAAAAACATCTGGCAGACCATCAGGAGCGGCGAGTGGAAGCGCTTCAAGCAAAGCATTCGCGCGACAAAATATGATCTGGTGATTGATGCCCAGGGCCTGTTGAAAAGTGCCTTGCTGACTCGTTATGTCAAGGCGCCGGTGGCAGGCCTCGATAAAGGTTCGGCACGTGAGCCGATCGCGGCACGTTTCTATGATCGGCGCCTGGCAGTTGCCCGCGGCCAGCATGCCGTGGAGCGAGTACGCCAATTGTTCGCCATCGCCCTGGGCTACGACTTGCCCAAGGGCCTGGGCGACTATGGCCTGAACGTCGAACGTCTGGTCGAGCTGCCGCGCAAGAATCCCTACGTTTTGTTCCTGCACGGCACCACCTGGGACACCAAGCACTGGCCCGAGGCCTATTGGCGAGAGCTGGCCGAGCGCGTTGGCTACCTGGGCGTCGGCGTGAAGCTGGCTTGGGGCAACCCGGCCGAAAAAGCGCGCGCCGAGCGCATCGCCAAGGACATGCGCCACGTTGAAGTCCTGCCCAAGCTGAACCTGGCGGGCGTTGGCAAAGTGCTGGCCGGGGCGCAGGCCTGCGTGGCGGTGGATACCGGTCTTGGCCATCTGGCAGCGGCGCTGGACGTGCCGACCATTTCGCTGTTTGGCCCGACCAACCCGGGCCTGACCGGCGCTTACGGCAAATTGCAGATTCACCTGGCCAGCGACTTCCCGTGCGCGCCGTGCCTGCAAAAGAAATGTACCTATCAACCGACGGCCGAAGATGCCAGCCGGTTTGACCTGAAACGCGAGTGGCCGCTGTGCTTCACGCGTCTGAACCCCGAGCGTGTCGCCAGCCGACTGAGCACGTTGTTAATGGCTGAGGAGCTGCGCTGATGCAATTGGCATTCGTCCTGTACAAATATTTCCCGTTTGGTGGCTTGCAGCGCGACTTCATGCGCATCGCCCTCGAATGTCAGAAGCGCGGCCATCAGATCCGTGTCTACACGCTGATCTGGGAAGGCGATGTGCCGCCCGGTTTTGAAGTGCTGGTGGCGCCGGTCAAGGCGTTCTTCAATCATCGTCGCAATGAAAAACTCAGCGCGTGGATGGAGGCGGACCTGGCGAAGCGCCCGGTCGATCGTCTGATCGGCTTCAACAAGATGCCGGGGCTCGATGTCTATTACGCCGCCGACGGCTGCTTCGAAGACAAGGCGCAAAACCTGCGCCATTCGCTCTACCGTCGCTGGGGTCGTTATCGCCACTTCGCCGAGTACGAGCGCGCGGTGTTCGCCAAAGATGCGAAGACCGAAGTGCTGATGATTTCCGAAGTGCAGCAACCGCTGTTCATCAAGCATTACGACACGCCGATCGAGCGCTTCCATCTGCTGCCGCCGGGCATTGCCCAGGATCGTCGTCGCCCGGCAGATGCCGATGAAATCCGCGCCGCTTTCCGCGCCGAATTCAACCTCAAGGACGACGAACTGCTGCTGGTGCAGATCGGCTCCGGGTTCAAGACCAAAGGTGTTGATCGCAGCCTCAAGGCGCTGGCCGGATTGCCTGCCGATCTGAAAAAACGTACCCGGCTGTTTGTAATTGGCCAGGACGACCCCAAGATATTCCAGATGCAGAGTGCGACATTGGGCCTCGGCGATAACGTGACCTTCCTTAAAGGACGCAGCGATATCCCGCGTTTCCTGCTCGGTGCCGATCTGTTGATCCACCCGGCGTACAACGAAAACACCGGCACCGTGTTGCTTGAAGCGCTGGTCGCCGGCTTGCCGGTGCTGGTCAGCGCGGTCTGCGGTTACGCCCATTACATTGCCGAAGCGGATGCCGGGCGAGTGCTGGACGAGCCGTTCGATCAGGCGCAGCTGACGCAATTCCTGACGGACATGTTGCATGACGACGCTGCACGCGCGACGTGGAGCCGCAATGGTCTGGCCTTCGCCGAGACGGCCGACCTCTACAGCATGCCGCAGCACGCGGCCGATGTGATTCTGGCGGAGCACGCTTAATGAAGTTGATGCTGGCTGAACCGTTCAAAAGTCTTTGGGCCGGACGCGACCCGTTCGCCGAAGTCGAAGGCTTGCAGGGCGAGGTTTACCGCGAGCTGGAAGCTCGCCGCACGCTACGCACGGAAGTCGACGGCAACGGATTTTTCGTGAAGATTCACCGTGGCATCGGCTGGGGCGAAATCTTCAAGAACCTGCTGACTGCCAAGCTGCCGGTACTCGGTGCGGGTCAGGAGTGGAAGGCGATCCAGCGTTTGCAGGAAGTCGGTGTGCCGACCATGACCGCCGTGGCGTATGGCGAAAAGGGCAGCAACCCGGCGGATCAGCACTCGTTCATCGTCACCGAAGAGCTGGCGCCGACCGTCAGCCTCGAAGACTTCAGCATCGACTGGGTCAAGCAGCCGCCCGAGCCGAAACTCAAGCGTGCGCTGATCGCCGAAGTCGCACGCATGACCGGCATGATGCACCGCGCCGGGGTCAATCACCGCGACTGCTACATCTGTCACTTCCTGCTGCACACCGACAAACCGGTGACGGCGGAAGATTTCAAACTGTCGGTGATCGACCTGCACCGCGCTCAGACCCGCGCGAAAATTACTCAGCGCTGGCGCAATAAGGATCTGGCCGCGCTGTACTTTTCGGCGCTGGACATCGGCCTGACCCGCCGCGACAAGCTGCGCTTCCTCAAGGGCTATTTCCAGCAACCGCTACGGCAGATTCTGGGCGAAGAAGCGCCGTTGCTGAACTGGCTGGAAGGCAAGGCCAACAAGCTCTACGCGCGTAAACAGCGTTACGGAGATGCGCTCTGATGGCGGGTTGGACGCTTGAACCTGAATACAGTGATCTCGCCGAAGACTTTGGCAGCCTCGAAGCGGTATTTGCCTTGCAAGGCGAACGCCTGACCCGCGATCCGCTGTCCGAAGTCGTTCGCGTCGAGCGCAGCGGCATCAACTATTACGTCAAACGCTACGTCGGCGCCGGTAAAGGCTTGCGCCGTTACCTCGGCAAGCCGCGCGTGAAGATGGAGTGGCAGAACCTCAAGCGCTTCGCCAAGTGGGGCATTCCCACTGCCGAAGTGGTGGCCTGGGGGCTGGAGCGCCGTGGCGCGGCGTACGACCGTGGCGCGATGATCACCCGCGAATTGCCGCGCACCGAAGACCTCTCGGCGCTGGCCGAGCGCAACGATCCGAAGCTCAAGGATCGCGCCTGGGTCGATGGTGTCAGCCGACAATTGGCCGGCTATACACGGACCATGCACGACCACCGCTTTACCCATAACGATCTGAAGTGGCGCAACCTGCTGATCGACGATCAGGCGCGACTGTTTCTGATCGATTGCCCGAATGGCGATTTCTGGCGCGGCTTCTGGCTCAAATACCGCATCACCAAGGATCTGGCCTGCCTCGACAAGGTGGCCAAATATCACCTGTCGAACACCCAGCGCCTGCGCTTCTATCTGCAATATCGTGGGCGTGATCGCCTGAATGCCGCTGACAAGAAGCGCATTCGCCACGTGGTGAGATTTTTCGAGGGACGCGAATGACTGATTTTCTGGCCGCCGAAGACCGTGCGCTACTTGAGCGCAATGGCCTCGGCACCTTCGACGCCCTGTGGGCCAAGCAGCTTGAAGCGGTGGACGAACCGAACACCGACGGCGGCGGCTGGAGCAGCGTGTTTCGCCTGGAGCTGGAAGGCCACGCCTACTACCTCAAGCGGCAGTGCAATTACCAAATGCGTACGTTGCATGCGCCTTTTGGCGAGCCGAGTTTCGCCCGGGAGTTTCGCAATATCAGTCGCTATGAAAGCCTGGGCATTCCGGCGCTGCAAGCGGCGTTTTTCGGGCAGCGCAAGGTCAACGGCGAGGTCCGCGCAATCTTGCTGACCCGCGCCCTCGATGGCTGGGACGATCTCGATTCGTTATTGCAGCGTTGGTCGCAACTTGGCGAGGTGGAGCAGTCGGCGATCATCCAGGCCTGTGGCCAGCTGGCTCGGCGTCTGCACGGTTTGCGTCAGGTGCACGGCTGTTTTTATCCCAAGCACATCTTTTTGCAGGCTGACGGCAGCGGTTATCAGGCGCAGTTGATCGATCTGGAAAAAACCCGGCCCTTGTTGTTCGGCCTGCGTGATCGGGTCAAGGATCTGGAGCCTTTGCTGCGTCGTGCGCCGCAGTGGAACGACGCACAAGTGCGTGAGTTGCTGGCGGTTTACCTGGATCAGCCAGTGGCCAGTTCACTGATCGACAGCTGGCTGCAGCGCCTGGGTGCGCGGCGCGGTCACAAGGAGGCGCGCTGATGCGTTTGTCCGAACTGAAGCATGCAGGGCGTAACCCGGGCCTGCCATTGAGCATCTCACTGGCCGATGCCGCCGGGCCAGCCAACTTGCAGTTGCTGAGCTTGCTGCGCGTGCTGCCTGGGCAGCGATACGTTGGTGCTGGCGTTTGGCGCGGCCGTCCCGTGCTGGCCAAGTTACTGGTCGGCGCTAAAGCGTCGCGGCATTTCCAGCGCGAACTGGACGGCGTGAAATTGCTCGCCGCTCAACACTTGACCACGCCGCTGCTGTTGGCGGATGGCTTGAAAGAGGGCGAGGGCGGCTGGCTGCTGTTCGAATTCCTCGAAGGCGCAGAAAGTCTTGGCGATGCGTGGCAACAGGTCGAGTCGTTGCCCGTACTCGCCGATGAGCAATCGGCGGTATTGGCCGAGGCGCTCGGCGCCATCGCTCAACTGCATTGCAAAGGCTTGTGGCAGGCAGATCTGCACCTCGACAATCTGCTGCGTCACGGCGGTCATTTGTACTTGATCGACGGCGCCGGAATCTGTGCGGAAACCGCCGGCCAGCCGTTGTCGCGGCAGAAAGTGCTGGAAAACCTCGGGGTATTTTTTGCCCAGTTGCCCAAGTCGCTGGAGCCGTTCACCGAAGAGTTGCTGGTGTATTACCTGCTGAGCAACGCCGAGCACGCGCTGCCGCTGGAAGCGTTGCAGAAACAGATCGACAAAGTGCGCGCCTGGCGCCTGCGCGATTACCTGATCAAGGTTGGCCGCGAGTGCACGCTGTTTGCGGTACAGCGCGGTGCGTTCGCTTTGCGCGCTATTCGTCGCGAGGAAGAAGCGGCGATGGTGCCGGTGCTGGAACAGGCCGATGCGCTGCTCGATCAGGGCCACTTGTACAAGACCGGCGGCGCGGCGAGCGTTGGCAAGGTTGACGTGGCCGGGCGCACGCTGGTGATCAAACGCTACAACATCAAGAACTTTGCGCATTGGCTCAAACGCTTCTGGCGCCCGAGCCGCGCGTGGCATTCGTGGCGCGAAGGCAATCGTCTGACGTTCCTCGGCATCGCCACGCCGAAACCGCTGGCCGTGCTGGAAAAACGTTTCCTGTGGCTGCGCAGCCGCGCTTACCTGGTCACTGAGTTTCTACCGGGGCCGGACATCATCGAGCGCTTTGCACCGTACGTTGAAAGCGGCGCCGCGCCGGAATCCGAGTTGCAGGCGCTGGATCAGCTGTTCGCGCGCTTGATCGCCGAGCGCATCAGCCATGGTGATTTCAAGGGCCATAACCTCTTTTGGCAGGACGATCGCTGGGCGCTGATCGACCTCGACTCGATGTGCCAACACGGCTCCCTCGGCAGCTTCGCCCCGGCCTACGCCCGGGATCGCGCGCGGTTCATGCGCAACTGGCCAGAAAACAGCGCGCTGTATCAATTGATTGATCAGCGTTTGCCGAAAAGTATCGATCGAGTCTGAAGACTTAAAAGATCGCAGCCTTCGGGAGCTCCTGCATTTGGAATGCAACTTCCTGCAGGAGCTGACGAAGGCTGCGATCTTTTGATCCTCAACGCTGTGCGGCAAATAGGTCTGGGTCATTCGCGCCACGTTTACGCTATAATCCCGCCCTTTAGCTGTCTCTCGCCCGGTGCGAGGGCACATCAATTTTCAAGGCGCATCGCGCCTGCATGCAGACTAAAGAGGCTAGACCCCTGTGGCATTGACGATTCTTGGCCTGTCCGGCGCCCTTAGCCATGATCCTTCTGCAGCCTTGTACATCGACGGCAAGTTGGTGGCAGCTGCTGAAGAAGAGCGCTTCGTACGCGATAAGCATGCAAAGAACCGCATGCCCTACGAGTCGGCGAAATTCTGCCTTGAGCAGGCTGGCATCAAGCCGTCCGACGTTGACGTAGTAGCCATTCCGTTCGCGCCGATCAGCCTGTTCGGTGAGGCTCGCTGGCACTACGCCAAGCGCTACTGGTACGCACCGGATCGCGCCCTCGATGCGATCCTGATGGGCAACCGTCGCTACAAGCGCTATCGCAACAAGATCGTCTGGTGCCTTGAACAACTGGGTTTTGATCCGAAAAAGATCAAGATCGAGCCGGTTGAGCACCATCTGGCTCACGCCTCCAGCGCCTATCACTGCTCCGGTTTCAAAGAGAAAACCGCGATCCTCGGCATCGACGGCAAGGGTGAGTACGCCACGACCTTCTTCGGTTACGGCGAAAACGGCAAGATCCACAAGATCAAGGAATTCTTCGATCCGGACTCCCTCGGCGGCCTCTACGGCGCGATCACCGAGTTCCTCGGTTTCGAGATGCTCGACGGTGAGTTCAAGGTCATGGGCATGGCGCCATATGGCGACGCCAGC
>NZ_JAEKEG010000115.1 GCF_016651255.1 Pseudomonas sp. TH10 | reverse complement strand
TTTGGCCAAACCCCAAGCAAGCCAGGCACTGAACAGCCCGAACATCGCCGTCATTCCCCAGGGCGACCTGATCAGCAGTTACAAAGCCTCGCGTTGGAGTGACCCTGCCCCCGTGTTGCTGCGCAATCGCCTGCTGGATGGCTTTCAGCGTGACGGCCGGGTACCGTTACTAAGCACTGACGACAGCAACTTCCAGGCGGACCTGGAGCTCGGTGGCAATTTGCAGGCGTTCCAGACCGAGTATCAGGGCACGCAGGCCAGCGTTGTGGTGCGGGTCGATGCGCTGTTGGTGCGCGGTTATGACCAGCGGATTCTCGCCAGCCGGCGCTTTGAAGAGCGCCAGCCGCTGAATGATGTGCAGGTGCCTGCGGTGGTCGCCGGGTTTGGCCAGGCGAGCGACCAGTTGACGGCGCAGGTGGTGGATTGGGCGGTGGCGCAAGGCCAAAAAGCAGTCCCGCCGCGGCGCCCGTAAACCCGGCACATTTCCTCTATAGGAGCGAGCTCGCTCGCGATAGCGCTTGAGAGTGCTGCTGGATGTCAGGTTGCCTGCGTCATCGTTCACGACCCTCGCGAGCCAGCTCGCTCCTACAAGGGACGGTTGTTAGCCGAAGAACCAGTAGCAAACGGCGATTGCGCCGACTACTCCGGCGAATTCCGCCAATAAAGCGCAGCCAACAGCATGCCGCGCCCGCTGAATGCCCACCGCGCCGAAGTACACCGCCAACACATAGAACGTCGTCTCGGTACTGCCCTGGATCGTCGCCGCGACCAGTGCCGGGAAGCTGTCGACGCCCGAGGTCTTCATGGTTTCAATCAGCATCGCCCGCGCGGCGCTGCCGGAGAACGGTTTGACCATCGCCGTCGGCAATGCATCGACGAACCGCGTGTCCCAACCGGCCCACTCGACCAGATGGCGAATGCCTTCAAGGCCGAAGTCCAGTGCGCCTGATGCACGCAGCACGCCGACCGCACACAGCATCGCCACCAGATAGGGCAGCAGGTTCTTGGCGACGTCGAAGCCTTCCTTCGCGCCTTCGACGAATGCTTCGTAGACCTTCACTTTGCGTAAGGCACCGATCAGCAGAAACAGCATGATCAGCCCGAACAGCGTCAGGTTGCCGAGGATCGACGAAAGTCCCGCCAACGCCGTGGCCGACAGCGTCGCCAGCAACGCCATGAAACCACCGAGGACGAGGGCGCCGGGAATCAGATACGCCAGCACGACCGGATCCCAGATCCGCAGGCGTTGCATGAACGCCACCGAGAGGAAGCCGACGATGGTCGAGCAGCTGGTCGCCAGCAGGATAGGCAGGAACACCAACGTCGGGTCCGGTGCGCCTTGCTGGGCGCGGTACATGAAGATCGTCACCGGCAGCAGCGTCAGCGAAGAGGCATTGAGTACCAGGAAGAGGATTTGCGCGTTGCTGGCAATGGTCGGGCTGGGGTTGAGCTCCTGCAGTGCCTTCATGGCTTTCAAGCCGATTGGCGTGGCAGCATTGTCCAGGCCCAGGCCGTTGGCGGCGAAGTTGAGGGTGATCAGGCCGATCGCCGGGTGACCGGCCGGCACTTCCGGCATCAGCCGTAGGAACAGCGGCCCCAACGCTTTTGCCAACCAGTCGACGATGCCGGCTTTCTCGGCGATTCGCAGAAAGCCCAGCCAAAGGGTGAGGGTGCCAAACAACAGGACCATGACTTCGACCGAGAGCTTGGCCATGGCGAAAATGCTCTCCACCATCGCGGCAAAGATCCCGGCGTTGCCGCCAATCAACCACTGCGCCAGCGCCGATACGGCGGCCACGATGAAGAAGCCAAGCCACAGGCCATTAAGCATCAGTCAAATCCCCCGAAGAATGCGGCGAATGATAGCGGGGTGGCCAGAAACGACAAACCCCGGATTTCTCCGGGGTTTGTCTGGAACTGCTGGCGGCCCATTTACATGGATGGCCTCAACCTATTGTAGGAGCTGCCGAAGGCTGCGATCTTTTGATTTTTTAAAAATCAGGATCAAAAGATCGCAGCCTTCGGCAGCTCCTACAGAGTGATCTGCACCCCAAAAGTCATGATGAATGTTCAACATTTTGGGGGCAGACCAGCGTGAGTCAGTTTTTGGAAACTTCACCTGCCGGCAGTTTTTCCTTGCTGCGCCAGTGCGGCAGGGAGTTCCAGTAGCGCTCGCCCTTGGCGTCGTCGTACATGCCTTCCCAACGCGAGATGACCAGCACGGCCAAGGCGTTACCGATCACGTTCAGGGCGGTACGCGCCATGTCCATGACACGGTCGACACCAGCGATGAACGCCAGACCTTCCAGCGGGATACCCACGCTGCCCAGAGTGGCCAGCAGCACCACGAAGGACACGCCCGGCACGCCGGCGATGCCTTTGGAGGTGACCATCAGGGTCAGCACCAGCAGCAGTTGCTGGCTGATCGACAGGTCGATGCCGTACAGCTGCGCAATGAAGATTGCCGCGATGCTCTGATACAGCGTCGAGCCGTCGAGGTTGAACGAGTAACCGGTCGGTACCACGAAACTGCAGATGGCTTTCGGCGCGCCGTAGGCTTCCATTTTCTCGATAACCCGCGGCAGCACGGTTTCGGAGCTGGCGGTGGAGTAGGCCAGTACCAGCTCATCCTTGAAGATGCGCATCAGCTTGATCACCGAGAAACCGAACATCTTGGCGATCAGGCCCAACACCACGAAAGCGAAGAAGGCGATGGCGAAGTAAACCAGCACCACCAGTTTGGCCAGTGGCAGCAGGGACGCGAAGCCGAAGTTGGCCACGGTCACCGCGATCAGTGCGAACACGCCAATCGGGGCATAGTTCATGATCATGTGGGTGACCTTGAACATGCTTTCCGACACGCCCTGGAACATGGTGACCAGCGGATCGCGCAATTCCGGTTTCAGGCTCGACAGACCGAGGCCGAACAATACCGAGAAGAAGATGATCGGCAGCATTTCGCCGCGGGCCATGGCCGCGAAGATGTTCGAAGGGATCAGGTTGAGGATGGTCTCGACGAACGCGTGCTCATGCTGAACCTCGGCGGCCGTCGCCTGGTACTTGGAAATATCCACAGTACCCAGGGTGCTCATGTCGATGCCGGTGCCCGGATGAACCACGTTGGCCAGGACCAGACCAACGAGGATGGCGATGGTGGTGACGATTTCGAAGTAGATGATGGTCTTCAGGCCGATGCGGCCCAGCTTCTTGGCGTCGCCCACGCCGGCGATGCCGACGATCAGGGAGGAGATGACGATCGGGATCACGATCATCTTGATCAGACGGATAAAGATATCGCCTGCCGGTTGCAAGACGTTGCTGATCCACCAGGCCTTCTCGGCACCGAAATGGTTGAGCAGCGCACCGATTGCAATCCCCAATACCAGACCGATCAGGATCTGCCAGGCGAGGCTAAGCTTTGCCTTCTTCATATCTTTACCCTTACTTGCGTTTGACTCAGGCACATGCAGGAACTGGAACGCTTTCTAGCGGAAAAGTCTGTGCATCTGCCTCCGTATAAGGTGCCCCGGAGCGCTTGTTGGTAGCTCTTCGGCAGGCGAAAAAAGGCGCAACTATTCCGATGCAAGGTTGCGCCGTCTAATGCCGTAAACGCCTACCCTATGCCGAATCGGCATGAGCTTTTTTAAATGAAACTGGCGTCCCAACCGGTTCGATTGTGACATTTCGGCCGGCATAAGTGCCGTGAACCGGCCATCACAGCGAAGGTTGGTTGTTTTTTGATCAACCGCAGAAAGGGATTTTGGAGCAAAATTCGATGATCAGAAAGTCAAATAGCCTTGAAAAATCAGGTTATTTTTCTCGATGTACGGTCGTCAGGAAACACCGGGAAATGTATTTTTCCGGTGTGGTTGATTCGAATTGTAGAGAGGAAGGTGCAAACGAGGATTGAGTGCTAACCGAATGCCTCGATTGCATAAGCTCTTCGCAGGTTCGTCGACATTGAATATCGCGAACCTGCGGCGCAGCTTTTTTACCTGCCCTGACCCGGCCCTTGCGCAGGCACTCCCTGTACCCGTAGGTCACTCCGACCCTGTAACAGTCAGAACGTCCCGGCCCCTTGGTCATGCGCCGACCCTCCTCGGATCGGCGCAATGGAAGGCAGCAGGGCTGCTGCCTTCATGTTCAATACCATTTAGGATCTTTCTTCAGCGTTTCCATCAGCAGATTCTGCATGCCCTCATTCGGCTTGCCGAGGAAGCGGTAGGTGGCATGTCGCGTTGGCGACTTGTCGGCCGGCAATCCTTCGGGCACATCGACGAGCATGGCGTAAGCGTCTTTCTTGTCGAAGCTGAATGCGACGATCAAGCGGTGGTTCAGGCACTTGTCCGCAGATTCGCAGAGAGGGCCGACCAGATACTTGTCGCCATCTTCAGTCACGGCATTCATCTGTTGGTCCGGCGTACCGGAAAGGTTCATCACCCATTCCGGCAGGCGTTCTTCCTTCTTCACCACGCCTTCCCAGGTTTCCCTGTACTGCGGGTCCGAACTCAACAGTTCATTGACCCGCGCCTGGCCATCGTTGGCCGCCATCGCCATGGCACTACCGCCCAGAAGCAGGGCGGCTGCCAGTGTCTTTAACGCACTCATCGTTAACCTCGGCCGCGACGGCCAAAGAAGAAGGAAGCGATGAACATCACCAGGAACACGACAAAGAGAATCTTGGCGATACCCGTGGCGGTGCCCGCGATACCACCGAAGCCCAGTACTGCAGCGATGATGGCAATGATCAAGAATGTAATTGCCCAGCTCAACATGGTGATTCTCCTTACTTCTCTATTTAGGGGTGTTGCTTTTGGTGCTTTTCCCGGCGCAAGCAGCGCGCCAAGTCTGGTGATCAGAACACCCAGCGCTCCTGACGAGGCATCTCATTCGCAGGCTGTGCCTGGTCGACGTCCATCATCCGCAGGGGTGCTATCTGCCGCTTGACTGCTGGCGGCTCTGAAGTGGGTTTGAGTCGGATATTTGAATGACAGCTGCGGCGCTTCCTGCTGCTGGCTTTGTTCCCAACGCTGGAATTGCTGGCCGCCAATCAATGTGATCAAAAGCGCAAGTACAGCGAATAGACCTTGCTGGATGTGCAGGGGCGAGATGCGCAATTGGGCGGCACGTTGGCGATTCATCCGGAAACTCCTCCCACTTCGGTGGTGATCTTGTTGTGGGCGATCTTTTGCCCTGATTACCCAGACTATTGCAGCCTGCATGCCAGCTTTTTCATAAGAAAAAACTGTTTAAAAACAATGACTTAAAAGATTGTTAAAAATCACATTGAACGCATCCTGCACGATGGGCTCTCTACGGTCGTGCGTAATGCACGATAATGCCGTAGGAACTTTCATTCTTTTTGAATTGAGAGGAGGGCGCGGATGTCAGAAATGGACGTGGGCATTTGCCCAAAAAACCGTATTTCACAAAAAATCCTGTTAAATCAAGCCTTTGTCCGACGAGGCGGTAGATAGCTACCCTTCCTTTGATGAAAAGGCACAGAATCAACCATGCAACTTGCCCGATTTTTCCGGGACTAACCTCAGACCAATCACTATGGAGCGTAGGAAAAATGGAATCTGCCACTGAGCATCAAGGCCGCATTCTGCTGGTGGACGATGAGTCCGCCATCCTGCGTACCTTCCGTTATTGCCTCGAAGACGAAGGCTATACGGTGGCCACTGCCAACAGCGCGGCTCAGGCCGACGCACTGCTGCAACGTCAGGTCTTTGATCTGTGCTTTCTTGACCTGCGTCTGGGCGAAGACAACGGCCTCGACGTCCTGGCGCAGATGCGCATCCAGGCGCCGTGGATGCGCGTGGTGATCGTCACCGCGCATTCGGCTGTAGATACCGCCGTGGACGCGATTCAGGCGGGCGCCGCTGATTACCTGGTCAAGCCTTGCAGCCCTGATCAGCTACGTCTGGCCACCGCCAAGCAACTGGAAGTGCGTCAACTGTCGGCGCGTCTCGAAGCGTTGGAAGGCGAGATCCGTAAACCCAAGGACGGTCTCGATTCTCACAGCCCGGCGATGAAAGTCGTGCTGGAAACCGCGCGGCAAGTGGCCGGTACTGACGCCAATATTCTTATCCTCGGCGAATCGGGTACCGGTAAAGGCGAGCTGGCCCGGGCGATTCACGGCTGGAGCAAGCGCGAGAAGAAATCCTGCGTGACCATCAACTGTCCGTCGCTGACGGCGGAATTGATGGAGAGCGAGCTGTTCGGCCACAGTCGCGGTGCGTTTACCGGCGCCAGCGAAAGCACCTTGGGGCGAGTCAATCAGGCGGATGGCGGTACGCTGTTTCTCGACGAGATCGGCGACTTTCCCCTGACGTTGCAGCCTAAGTTGCTGCGTTTTATTCAAGACAAGGAATACGAACGGGTCGGGGATCCGGTGACTCGGCGTGCCGATGTGCGGATTCTGGCGGCGACCAACCTCAATCTCGAGGACATGGTGCGCGACGGTCGTTTCCGTGAAGACCTGCTCTATCGCCTCAACGTCATCACCCTGCATCTGCCGCCACTTCGCGAGCGCGCCGAGGACATCCTTAACCTGGCCGACCGCTTCCTTGCGCGCTTCGTTAAAGAGTACGCGCGTCCGGCGCGGGGCTTCAGTGATGAAGCGCGCGAAGCACTGCTCGGTTATCGCTGGCCGGGCAACATTCGTGAACTGCGCAACGTGGTCGAGCGCGCGAGCATCATCTGCCCGCAGGAGCGTGTGGAGATCAGCCATCTGGGCATGGCCGAGCAACCGGCCAATAATGCGCCAAGAGTCGGTGCAGCGCTAAGTCTGGACGAGTTGGAGAAGGCTCACATCGGCGCGGTACTCGCCACGGCGGGTACGCTGGATCAAGCGGCAAAAACCTTGGGCATCGACGCCTCGACCCTTTATCGCAAGCGCAAGCAGTACAACCTGTGAGTCATCCCCGATGAAACTGGCGATGAAGTTGCGCACCCGGCTCTTCCTGAGCATTTCCGCGCTGATCACCGTCGCGCTGCTTGGGCTGTTGCTCGGGCTGGTCAGCGTGATGCAGATGGCCAGTTCCCAGCAGTCGCTGGTTCGCAACAATTTCGCCACCCTGGATCTGGGGCTGAAACTGCGCCAGACCCTGGGTGACCAGTTGGTCGTCATGCTCAGCGAGAACCCGGACCGCGCTGCTTTCGATAAATCCAGGGATCACTACCTGCAGTTGCTCGACGAAGGCATTGCCCACGAACAGGTGAGTGACGGCTTCAAGTACGGTTTCAAGCAGGCCAAGGCTGACTACCAGGATTTTTGCAGGCCTACGCGGATACACGTAGCCCCTCCCATCTGTTGAGCGGAAACGAAGAGCTCACGGAAAAATTCAACAAACTGCGCAATGGTCTGCTTTCCGAGCACAAGCGCGCCCTGGATGCCATCTATGCAACCGAACGCTCAGCGCGAGACCGTGCCTTGCTGGTAGCCGGTCTGATCGGGCTGGTTGGCCTCGCGGTGCTGATTATCGGCTTTGTCACTGCCCATGCCATTGCCCGGCGTTTTGGTGCTCCGATCGAGGCGCTGGCGCAGGCGGCTGACAATATTGGCCAGGGCAATTTTGAGGTCACCCTGCCGATATCGTCAGCTGCGGAGATGAATCTGCTGACCAAGCGGTTTGGCATCATGGCCGAGGCCCTGCGCGAGCATCAGGCAACCAATGTTGACGAATTGCTCGCCGGCCAACAGCGCCTGCAAGCGGTGCTCGATAGCATCGATGACGGTTTGTTGATGATTGACCGCGAAGGACACCTGGAGCATTTGAACCCAGTGGCCCAACGGCAGCTGGGCTGGGATTCGGACCGCTTGGGGCAGGGGTTGGGTTCGGCCCTCGAACGTCCGGAGCTCGATGGGCAGCTGCAGCTGGTGTTGCGCGGCGGCACCCTGGAGCGGGCTCCCGAAGACCTGAGTATTGAGGTCGACGGCGAATCGCGGTTGCTCACCTACAGCTTGACGCCTGTGAGCCACACCCAGGGGCATATCCTCGGCGCGGTGATGGTGCTGCACGACGTAACCGAACAGCGTGCATTCGAACGGGTGCGCAGCGAGTTCGTGCTGCGGGCTTCCCATGAGCTGCGCACACCGGTCACCGGCATGCATATGGCGTTCGGCCTGTTCCGGGAAAGGGCCAAATTCCCGGAGGATTCTCGTGAAGCCGATCTGCTGGATACGGTAAACGAAGAGATGCAGCGGCTGATGCAGTTGATCAACGATCTGTTGAATTTTTCTCGTTACCAGAACGGTCTGCAGAAGCTCACGTTGGCGCCGTGCTCCATCGAAGATCTGCTGGAACAGGCCCGGGTACGTTTCTGTGGGACCGCTCTTGCGAGCAATATCGATCTGGTGGTGGAAGTGCAAGACCCGTTGCCCCGGCTGCAGGCCGACCAGGCGCAGCTGGATCGTGTACTGGATAACCTTATTGATAATGCGCTGCGCCACACCTCCCCGGGCGGGCAGATTCGCCTGCAGGCAAGACGCCACGGCGAACGTGTGATCATCAGCGTAGAGGACAACGGCGAAGGAATTGCCTACGGCCAGCAGGGGCGGATTTTCGAACCTTTCGTGCAGGTCGGTCGCAAGAAAGGCGGCGCGGGCCTCGGCCTGGCGCTGTGCAAGGAGATCGTCCAACTGCACGGTGGGCGGATGGGTGTTTATTCGCGGCCGGGGCAGGGCACGCAGTTCTACATGGCCCTGGCGGTCTGAAGCGTGGTCAGGCTTCGTCGTCCAGCCGCCGAGCCGCGAGGCGGCGGCCACGGGTGATCAGCTCAATGAACTGCACCGCGCTCAGCGCATGGGCGAACAACCAGCCCTGACCAAACTTCACGCCCTCGCTGCTGAGCAATTCAGCTTGCGATTCGAGTTCGATGCCTTCGGCAATCACCTTCAAATCCAGTGCCTGCGCCATGTGAATGATGTGCGGAGCGACGCCGCTGCTGGCGGCATCATGGCCGAGCGCGTCGATGAACGCTTTATCGATTTTCAGGCAGTCGACCGGCAGGGTTTGCAGGTAGGCGAGGCTGCAATAACCGGTGCCGAAGTCGTCAATGAGCACTTGATGGCCGACATCGCGCAGCGCTTGCAGGTTTTCCCGCGCGACCACTACATCGATCAAACCGCGTTCGGTGACTTCAAAGGCAATCTGTCGCGCCGCGACCCGGTGCAACGTCAGCAACCGCGCCATGACCTGGCCAATGCGCGGCACCATCACATCGCAAGCGGCGAGGTTGACCGAGATATACAGCTGCGGATTGGCCCGCAGTAGCTGGCCCAGTTGCTCCAGCAAGCGTTGGAGGACGAAGTCGGTCATCTGACGGATCTGTCCGGTGTTTTCAGCCATCGGGATAAACAGGTCGGGGCTGGTGAGCGTGCCGTCCGGTCGGCGCCATCGAAGCAAGGCTTCGGCGCCGACGCAGTTGCGGCTGTCGAGGTCGAAGATCGGTTGGTAGAGCACCTGCAATTCGCCTCGACGGATCGCGCCGTGGAGTTCGGCATCCAGCGACTGGCGCTGGCGCACCAGCAGGAAGACCAGAAACCCGACAAAACCACCCAGCACCAGGCTGGCCGGGACCAGCCACCACCAGACCGGCGGCACGTGGATGCCCGTGCGCGGTGAGATCAGCACCAGCTGATAGGCGGGGTTGTTGGTGGGCATGCGGTAGATCAGGTGTGTCTGGGTAATCTGCAAGGCATCGCGGCTTTTTGGCGACCAAACTTCCAGCGGCGGCCAGGCCTGCTCCGCACCGAGAACCGGTATGGCGCGTTTGCCATGATCCAGCACCACTAAAAGGCTGCTGCCGGGCGACAGATCGACCATGTCGGTCAAATGGCCGCGCGAGGTGGCCACCCGAAAATTGCCCCGACCGAGCATCAGCGCTGCGCGGTTTTCATCGGGTTCGGTGGTGGTGTTCAGCCAATAGCTGTAAGTCGGGCCTTTGATGTCCGGCGCGCGGACAACCGATAAGCCTTCCTGACGCGGACGGTTTGAACAGATCCGCGAGGCGTCCATATAAGCGGCTTCATAGACGAAACGATAGTTGAAGGTGACTTGTTGCAGGGTGGCGATCATTTCATCGTCACAACTGCGTAAGGGTTGGGCTTCGAGGTCGTCGAGACTTTCGCGCAACTGGCCGAACAATTGTTCAAGACGAGCGAGGAAACGTTCGCCTTGCGCGTTCATTTCCTGGCTCTCGCTTTGTTCGACCTGACGCATCGCTACAAACAAACCGCCGGCGATCAACAGGCTGGCACTGAGGACAGCCGCGATCATCGCCAAAAACCAGGGGCGATAAAACCAGCTACGCAGCGTCTCTCGGGTAGCAACCATCATGGAATATCCGAAGAGTTACCAATGAGTTATAGCTGCTGGTTGAGTAAAACGCCCTGACCGTCGGGCGGGCGTCATTATTTTGTCTGATTGAGTACCAGCAGCAGCGCTGCCGTTTGCGCGTCCGGCGTGCCGTCGAAGCGCGAGGGCCGGAAGTGCATCTGAAAGGCGGCGAGAACATGTCGCGTGGCGACGTCGAGTTCGCCGGTCTGCGGGGTGTCGTAACCCAGGTGTGCCAGCTGCGCCTGGAACCAGCTGATGCTCGGCAGTTCGCTGCTGTTGAACAGCGCTTGCTGACGCGCCACCGCTTGTTCATTCGGCCAGATGCCGAGTCCTTCAGCGGCAAGGCGTTTCCAGGGGAACAACGGTCCCGGATCGAGTTTGCGCAGGGGGGCGATATCGCTGTGACCGATGATGTGGCGGGGGCTGATGCCGTTGCGCTTGCTGATGTCCTTGAGCAGCGCGATCAGTGCTTGAATCTGCGCCTCACTGTACGGATACCACAGGCGCCCGGTCGGGGTGTCCTTGAAGCCGGGATTGACGATTTCGATGCCGATAGAGCTCGAGTTGAGCCAGGTGCGGCCTTGCCATTGGCTTTCGCCGGCGTGCCAGGCCCGCTGGTTTTCATCCAGCAGTTTGTAGACGGTGCCACGCGTGTCGTCGCCGATCAGGTAGTGGCTGCTGACTTCGCCGTGGGTCAGCAGTTGCAGCGAGCGTTCCAGCGAAGCCGAGGTGTAATGCACGATCACGAACTGGATGCGGCTGTCGTGATTGGCCGAAGGGTGGCTGGTGTCGTAGCGCGGACCGCTGGCACAACCGGCGAGAACGAGCAGGGAGGCGAGAAGGGCAAAGAATTTCATGGCAGAAGGCAGTACACAGAAGACGATAATGCAACAGTGTAACGTACTGCCTGGCGTCTCGACGGCCAGCGGCCGCATTTAAACAAAATGGAACAATTGGCTCAGCCCAGCTCGACCCGATTGCGTCCTGCATTTTTTGCCCGGTACAGCGCCTGATCGGCTCTTTTCAGCACCAGATCGCTGTGTTCGCCGGGTTTGAACGAAGCCAGTCCCATTGAGATGGTGATCGTTACACGCTCGCCCTTGAAGTGGAACGGGCACGCTTCGATGGCCGCTCGCAGGGTTTCCAGCAACTTGGCGCCGACCGCGGGCGGGGTGGCTGGCAGCAGCAGGACGAACTCCTCGCCGCCGAAGCGAGCGATGAAGTCTGAGCCGCGCAGGCGTTTGCGCAGCACAGTGGCGATGATCTTCAACACCTTGTCGCCGGCCAGATGACCGTAGTTGTCGTTGATCCGTTTGAAGTGATCAAGATCGAGCATCGCCAGGCTCAGGGTGTTGCCGTGTTGTTGCCACTGCTTGATCTCGTGCTCAAGGCGTTCGCTCCACGCGGCGCGATTGGGCAGGCCGGTGAGCGGATCGATCAGGGCTTTCTGGCGTTGCACTTCAAGGTGTTCGCGGAAGCCTTGGGCTTCCTGTTCCATGTGCGCCACGCGTTCGGACAGGCCTTTGAGCCGCGCTGCGACTTCCTGTTCGCGGGCGTCGCGTTGTTTCTGGTGCTGATCCATGGTGCCGAGCAGGCCTTCCAGATGGTTTTCCAGCACTTGCTTGAGGTCTTCCAGATCCGCCGCTTCCTGCATGCTGGTCTGCAAACCGTCGACTTGTTCGCGGATCTGCGAGTCCATCGCCCGCGCCGCCGAGCTATTGTCGGCATGGCCATCGCTAGCCGCTTGCAGGTTGCTCTGAAATGTTTCGAGGCGTTCGTTGAGTTGCTGCAAATACACTTCGAATTCGTGCTGACCACTGTCGGTAATTGCCAGCATCAGAGTTGCCAGATCGTCGAGGATCGGGATCAACTCATACCAGTTCAATCCATTTTGCAGGCGCAGGCGCATGGCCTCGGCTTGCGGACGATGACGTTCGGGCAGTGTCAGGTCGTCAAGCAGGCCCAGTAACGTGTCTTCAATGTGCCTGGCCACCGAGCTGTAGGTGGGCTCTGGTGAGTCCGGAAGCGCGTAGAGCGTGTCTTGCTCAGGAGGTTGCGCATCGGCGACCGGAGTGTCGAGCGTGTCTGGAGAAGTGGGCACGTCTTCGACGGTGGGCGGTTCAGCGCTGGTCGGCGCAGACGTTTCGGTGGCAATTGCGGGTTGCTCAGGTTGCTCAGGCTCTTGTGGCGGCGGCGCTGGCGCAGGCTGTGCAGCATTTGATGCCGGTGCCGGTGCCGCTACTGGCACTGGCGCCGTAACCAGCGGGGGTTGCTGTTCAGTAGCTGCAGGTGGTTCCGGGGGGCTCGGCAGCGGGCGCCGCAATCACTGGTGCGCGTACTGGGGCCATCGCTGCTGGCACCTGCGCGGGAGCGGTGTCCTGCGCTTCACGGTTGCCAAAAAGGCGTTGCAACAAGCTTGGTCGTTCCGATTCCTCTGGGCTCTCAAGCCGGCTTAGCGCTTTACCCTGCAGCCCGCTCAACTCGCTAAGCAGCAGCGGCATCTCGCGAGCCTGGCCAACCCGTGCATCCAGTTGCTTGGCAAACTGCTTGAGGGGGCGACTCACTTCTCGCGGCAGCGGCAGTGTTTGCAACTGCGCGACCAGTGCCGTCAGTGCGGCGCTGGTTTGATTGACCCGAGTCTCGCGGCGTTGCTCGGAGTCGAGCACGGCTTTTTCCAGGCGTGGCAACAGGGCGGCGAGGCCGGCGTCCATGTCGTCAGTGCGCACCACGTCGCGCATCTCTTTCATGCACTGATCAACCACCTTGTCAGTGCCTTCAGCCGCCAGGGTGCTGCGCACCAGCCCGCGACGCAGCAAATCAAGGCGTGCGGCCCAACGCCGTTCGAGCTTGTCCTGGTTTTCGATGCTTTTGAGGTATTTCTCTTTCCAGCGCTGGGCGTCGTCGCTCATTCAGGGGTTCCGCGAGGGGCAGGACTCATCGCGGGCAATGCATCGGCCGTGAGCGAACCCGGCAGACGGATCTCTACCGCGACCGGCAGGTGATCGGAAATGGGTTGTGCCAGCACTTCGACTCTTTCCAGGGTCAGGGTCGGGCTGAGCAGAATATGATCAAGGCAACGCTGCGGGCGCCAGCTGGGAAACGTCGCTTCCAGTTGAGGGGCGAGCAGGCCGAGATCGCGTAACGGTGAGTGTTGTAGCAGATCGCTGGCATGGGTGTTCATGTCGCCCATCAATACTTGGTGTTTGTAACCACCGATCAGCTCGCGGATGTAGGCCAGTTGCAGGCTACGCGTCCGCGCCCCGAGCGCCAGGTGCATCATCACGACCACCAGCGCTTCCGGGCCTTCGCCGAAACGCAGCAGAATCGCCCCACGACCTTTCGGGCCGGGCAACGGGTGATCTTCAATCGCCCACGGTTTCAGGCGGCTGAGCACGCCATTACTGTGCTGGGCCAGTCGACCGAGGTTGCGATTGAGTTGTTGGTACCAGTAGGGGAAGGCGCCGAGGTGGGCCAGATGTTCGACTTGGTTGACATAGCCCGACCGGATGCTGCCACCATCGGCTTCCTGCAAGGCGACCAGATCGAAGTCACCCAGCAGGTCGCCGATCTTTTGCAGATTGGTAGCGCGCCCGGTGTGGGGTAGCAAGTGCTGCCAGCTGCGGGTCAGGTAATGCCGATAACGCTCGGTGCTGATGCCCACCTGGATATTGAAACTGAGCAAGCGCAGACGATGGTCTGCGGGCAAGCCCGTGGACGCCAGGTGATGCTCGTTGACCTGCGGATCATGCAGGCCAACGATGCGTTCAGACTTCCAGCGGCGCATGGCAGTTGCCGCGCTTAGTTGGCAGCAGCCTTGGTTGCCGCTCGCTCTTTGGCCACCAGTTGGTCGGCCAGTTGCAGGGCTTGTTCGGCACCACCGGCGGAGCCGATGTCGAAGCGGTACTTGCCGTTGACGATCATGGTTGGAACGCCAGTGATTTCGTACTTCTTGGCCAGTTCGCGAGCCTTGACGATCTGACCTTTGATGGCGAAGGAGTTGAAGGTGGCCAGGAACTTGTCCTTGTCGACGCCTTGGGTCGCGAGGAAATCAGCCATTTCCTGTGGGTCGATCAGCTTCTTGTGTTCTTTCTGGATGGCGTTGAATACGGCGTTGTGAACCTTGTGCTCGACACCCATGGCTTCCAGGGTCAGGAACATCTGGCCGTGAGCGTCCCACGGGCCGCCGAACATGGCAGGAATACGCACGAAGTTGACGTCGGACGGCAGTTTTTCAACCCAAGGGTTGATCACGGGTTCGAAGGCGTAGCAGTGCGGGCAGCCGTACCAGAACAGCTCGACCACTTCGATCTTGCCAGGCTCTGCCACCGGGACCGGGTTGGCCAACTCGACATAAGGGGCCGCAGGGGCTTCGGCGGCTTGAGCGGTCACGCCGAACAGGCTGGCAGCGACGAGAGCGGCGCTGATGATCAGATTACGCATGCTTTACTCCTGGACAATTTTGTTCGCCTCGCGCGACCTGTTTTCAGACAGGCCCTGGCGGGCATGAGTTCTGTAGTGTAACGGCAGCGGCCACAAAAAAGGGCGGCCCAAGCCACCCTTTTTATACTTGCTGCGACGGATTAATCGAGCGTTAACATTGCAGGAGATGTCCGCTCCTGTATTCGATCGCGCAAGCCGCCAGTAGGCGCTGCCGGAGGCTGCGATCTTCTGATCGTCAGCCTCGCTCAACACTCGATACGGCGCGCTTAGTGCAGACCCTGAATGTAGCTGGAGACCGCAGCAATGTCTTCGTCGCTCAGGCGCTTGGCGATGGTCTGCATGGTCATGGTGTCGCCATCGTTGGTGCGGCCGCCTTCTTCCTTGCGGAAATCGGTCAACTGCTTGGTGATGTATTGAGCGTGTTGGCCACCCAGATGCGGGAAGCCTGCGGCGGCGTTGCCGGCGCCGTTGGGCGAGTGGCAGCCGGTGCAGGCGGGCAGGCCCTTGGCCAGGTTACCGCCGCGGAACAGGGCTTCACCGCGAGCGACGATCTTCGGATCAGCCGCGCCGACGCTGCCTTTCTGGCTGGCGAAATAGGCGGCGATGTCGGCCAGATCCTGATCGCTCAGGTTGGTCAGCAGGCCGGTCATTTCCAGAACAGTGCGCTTGCCCGACTTGATGTCGTGCAGTTGCTTGGTCAGGTAGCGCTCACCTTGCCCCGCCAGTTTCGGAAAGTTTGGCGCCATGCTGTTTCCGTCCGGGCCATGGCAGGCTCCGCATACGGCGGCTTTCGCCTGGCCTGCTGCTGCATCACCGGCAGCATGAGCGAAACCTGAGATTCCCACGGTCAACAGCAGACTCACGATCAATTTGTTCATCAGCTAATCCAACTACGGCTAAGGGTTAAGTTATGGACCGGGCTTACTCGCTCATCCAAAGGATGATGGCTTGGTAATCCTCGGCACTGCAGTCCATGCACAAACCACGCGGCGGCATCGCCTTGAAACCCTGGGTCACGTGTTGCACCAGCGTCCCCATACCTTTCGCCAACCTCGGCGTCCAAGCTTCCTGATCGCCTCTTTCGGGCGCCGTTGGGAGTTGGCCGGAATGACAGGCACCACAAACACGGTTGTACACAGCTTCCGGATCCTGTGTAGCCTGTGCGCTGTAAAGCGGCATCAAGACTCCGGCAGCCAGCAGCCATTTCGTCATAAAACGACCTTTTCAGGGTTGAGAGCGTTCTGCGTTCTAATGCGCAATCAAGGTCTGTCGCTCTCGTGAACTTCATCCTACGCTGGGACAAAGCACACACAAAATCTGCGGCATTATATACTGGCGTCACTGAAACGGAAGCGACACCGCGTTCCGCGCCCAATCCCGGCGCCGCCCACATCGGAAATCCCATGCAACTCAAGAATCCCATCCTCGGCCTGTGCCAACAGTCCACATTCATGCTCAGTGCCGCCAAAGTCGATCAATGTCCCGACGACGAAGGCTTCGAAGTGGCGTTTGCCGGCCGTTCCAACGCCGGTAAATCCAGCGCGCTGAACACCCTGACGCATGCCAGCCTGGCGCGGACCTCGAAAACGCCCGGTCGCACGCAACTCTTGAACTTCTTCAAGCTAGACGATGATCGCCGTCTGGTCGACCTGCCGGGCTACGGTTATGCAAAAGTACCCATCCCGCTGAAGCTGCACTGGCAGCGTCACCTGGAAGCGTATCTGGGTGGCCGCGAGAGTTTGAAGGGATTGATTCTGATGATGGACATCCGTCATCCAATGACCGACTTCGACCTGCTGATGCTCGACTGGGCCGTTGCCGCCGGCATGCCAATGCACATCCTGCTGACCAAAGCGGACAAGCTGACCTACGGCGCAGCCAAGAACACCCTGCTCAAAGTGCAGTCCGAAATTCGCAAGGGTTGGGGCGATCTGGTCACCATCCAGCTGTTCTCGGCGCCAAAACGCATGGGCCTGGAAGAGGCCTACACCGTATTGGCCGGCTGGATGGAACTGGCTGACAAGGGTGCGCAAACGGCCGAGCAATAAATCGCACGCAAAAAAAGCCCCGGACTTCATTGGGGAGGGAGAATTCCGGGGTTTAAGTTCCGAACCGCTAGGGCGGGGTTCAGATATCTGCCAACACTTAACACAACATAGGAGCATCGAAGGGCTTCACCAGCCATTCAGTAACTCTGAGTAGTGTCCTTCCAGATTAGTTCAGATTTTTTTCAAAAAGCTTTGGAATAACCCCAAGAACATTGCGGTCTAACCCGCGAGGCCGCGACTAATTGCCGCGGTGCGGTTCCTGTGTAGAGAACTTGCTCTCGGCAATGGTCTAGCGATTCTGCGGGGCGCCAGATTATCTTCGGCGCCCTTCAGGTCTTTCGCGAACGAGCTCGCTCCTGCAGTATGGGGTGAATCGGGACTCAGTGAGCCTCATCCCAGTTGTTACCCACACCTACTTCGACCAGCAGTGGCACGTCCAGTTTCGCGGCATTGCTCATGTGCGTACGGATTTCTTCGCGAACCTGATCCACGAGATCCTCACGCACCTCCAGCACCAATTCATCGTGGACCTGCAGGATGACTTTGGCATCCAGGCCGGACGCGGTCAGCCAGTTATCCACCGCCACCATGGCTTTTTTGATGATATCCGCCGCGGTGCCCTGCATGGGGGCGTTGATCGCTGTGCGTTCCGCGCCTTTGCGCAGGGCCGGGTTCTTCGCGTTGATGTCCGGCAGGTACAGGCGGCGGCCGAAGATGGTCTCGACATAACCTTGCTCGGCCGCCTGGGCGCGGGTGCGCTCCATGTATTGCAGTACGCCTGGGTAGCGCGCGAAATAACGGTCGATGTACGCCTGGGACTGCTTGCGATCTACGCCGATCTGTTTGGCAAGGCCAAACGCACTCATCCCGTAGATCAGGCCGAAGTTGATCGCTTTGGCGCTGCGGCGCTGGTCGGTGGTGACATCGGCCAACTCGACGCCAAACACTTCGGCGGCGGTGGCCCTGTGCACGTCCAGATCATTGCGGAAGGCATGCAAAAGTCCTTCATCCTTGGCCAGGTGCGCCATGATCCGCAGTTCAATTTGTGAATAGTCCGCCGCCAGCAGCTTGTAGCCCTTCGGCGCAACGAACGCCTGGCGAATTCGCCGGCCTTCGGCGGTGCGAATCGGGATGTTCTGCAGGTTCGGGTCGATCGACGACAGGCGTCCTGTGGCCGCCACGGCCTGCTGGTAGGACGTGTGGATACGGCCGGTACGCGCATTGATTTGCTCTGGCAGCCGATCGGTATAGGTGCTTTTCAGTTTGCTCAGCGAGCGGTACTGCATCAGCACCTTGGGCAGCGGGTAATCCTGTTCGGCCAGCTCGGCCAGTACCGCTTCGGCTGTGGAGGCCTGACCCTTGGCGGTTTTGCTGAGGACTGGCAGACCCAGCTTTTCGTAAAGAATCACCCCCAGTTGCTTGGGTGAGCCCAGGTTGAACTCCTCACCGGCGATGGCAAACGCCTCGCGCTCAAGGGCGACGAGTTTTTCGCCGAGCTCAACGCTCTGGATGCCCAGCAGATTGGCGTCCACCAGCGCGCCCTGACGCTCGATGCGCGCCAGCACCGGCATCAGCGGCATTTCGATTTCGTCCAGGACCGTGCACAGGCTCGGTGTCGCTGCGAGTTTTTCCTGCAGGGCGAGGTGCAGGCGCAAGACCACATCGGCGTCTTCGGCAGCGTAGGGGCCGGCGAGTTCAAGGGAGATCTGGTCAAAAGTCAGCTGTTTGACGCCTTTGCCTGCGATCTCCTGAATGTCAGTCTTGCTCTGGCCCAGGTACTTCAGCGCCAGGCTGTCCATGTCATGGCGCGTTGCCGTCGAGTCCAGTACATAGGATTCGAGCATGGTGTCGTAGGCAATGCCCCGGACCATGATCCCGTTGCTCTGATCGCCACCAATGGCGCAGTTGGCCAGGATGTTGGTTTCGAACTTGGCGTGCTGGCCGACCTTGAGTTTGTGCGGATTCTCCAGCAGCGGCTTCAACGCCAGTAAAACACTGTCGCGATCCAGCTGTTCCGGGACGCCCATGTAGGAGTGGGTCAGGGGAATGTAGGCTGCTTCATTTGCGGCAACGGAGAAGGACAGGCCCACCAGTTGCGAGTGCTGCGCATCGCCGCCATTGGTTTCAGTAACAAACGCAATCAACGGAGCGTTGTTGAGCTTGTCCAGCCAGGCTTCGAAGCGTGCCTGGTCAAGGATGGTTTCGTATTGAGCTTCGACGGCGCCCGGCTGTTCCTGGGCAATTTCGACAATCTCCTGGCCCGAGCGCTTGGCCTCACGCTGGTTGTCTTCAAACCAGCTCTTGAATTCCAACAGGGTGTACAGCTCGTAGAGCTTGGCCGGGTCTTCTGCGCCCATTTGCAGGTCGTCGAGTTCGACGTCCAGCGGCACGTCGACCTTGATGGTCGCCAGTTGATAGGAGAGGAACGCCATCTCCTTGTGCTCTTCGAGCTTGGCCGGCAGGGTCTTGGCACCGCGAATCGGCAGGGTCGGGACGATATCGAGGTTTGCGTACAGCTCGGTGAGGCCGCCGTTGACGCCAACCAACAGGCCGGAAGCGGTCTTCGGGCCGATGCCCGGTACGCCCGGAATGTTGTCGGAGGAATCGCCCATCAGCGCCAGATAATCGATGATCTGCTCGGGTGCGACGCCGAATTTCTCCTTCACGCCGTCCACGTCCATCGAGCTACCGGACATGGTATTGACCAAGGTAATGTGGCCGTCGACCAGTTGCGCCATGTCCTTGTCGCCCGTCGAGATGATCACCGGGCGATCCGCCGCCGCGCTGCTGCGGGCGAGGGTGCCGATCACGTCGTCGGCCTCGACACCTTCCACGCACAGCAGCGGGAAGCCGAGGGCGATCACGCTCTGGTGCAGCGGTTCGATCTGCACGCGCATATCGTCGGGCATGCTTGGGCGGTTGGCCTTGTATTCAGCATACATCTCATCGCGAAAGGTCCCGCCCTTGGCGTCGAACACCACCGCGAACGGGCTGTCCGGGTACTGCTTGCGCAGACTCTTGAGCATGTTCAACACGCCTTTGACCGCGCCGGTGGGCAGGCCTTTGGAAGTAGTCAGCGGCGGCAGCGCGTGAAAGGCGCGGTACAGGTAAGAAGAACCGTCCACCAGGACGAGGGGGCTTGGCTCATGAGCAGGATCAACCTTTTCGGCGGGTCCGGCGCTAGAATAGCGGGACCGTTGACGACAAAGGGACAAGGTTATCATGCGTACGTTAAATCGCTTGCTGCTGGTCGGTCTGATTGCTGCCTCACCGTTGGCCGCGATGGCGGCGGATGATGCGCCCGCCTCGGAGCCGGAAGTTACTATCAACACGCACACGGAAGGTGACAAGGTCATCCAGGAATACAGCCGCAGTGGCTTCGTCTATGCGATCAAGGTCACACCGAAGGGTGGCAAACCCTATTTCCTGGTGCGCGCCGATGGCTCGGACGCGAACTACATTCGATCCGACCAGCCGGATATGCTGATTCCGTCGTGGGAAATCTTTACCTGGAAGTAAGTTTCCCGACTTTTAATCGGCGTCGCTGACAGCGACGCCTGAACTGAGCAGTTTTTAACCATGTCTGTGTTCACTCCCCTCGCTCGGCCCGAGCTGGAAACCTTTCTCGCCCCTTACGGGCTTGGCCGTCTGCTTGATTTCCAGGGGATCGCCGCCGGCAGCGAAAACACCAACTTCTTTATCAGCCTGGAGCAGGGCGAGTTCGTCCTGACCCTCGTCGAGCGCGGCCCGGTGCAAGAGATGCCGTTCTTCATCGACCTGCTCGACGTGCTGCACGCTGCCGACCTGCCGGTGCCGTACGCGCTGCGCACCACCGACGGCGTGGCGTTGCGTGAGCTGAAAGGCAAACCGGCGCTGTTGCAACCGCGTCTGTCTGGCAAGCACATCAAAATCGCCAATGCCCAGCATTGCGCGCAGGTCGGCGAGTTGCAGGCGCATTTGCACCTGGCGACCCAGGGCGAGCGCATGATCAAGCGCAAGACCGATCGTGGCCTGGACTGGATGCTGGAGGAGGGCACCGAGTTTCTTTCGCACCTGAGCAACGAGCCGCGTGCCTTGCTGCAGAAAGCGCTGGAGGAAATCACCGAGCGCAAAGACAAGATTCTCGCGCTGCCTCGGGCGAATATTCATGCCGACCTGTTTCGCGATAACGCGATGTTCGAAGGCACGCATCTGACCGGGTTGATCGACTTCTACAACGCCTGCTCGGGGCCGATGCTGTACGACGTGGCGATTGCCTTGAACGACTGGTGTTCGGACGAAGAAGGTTTGATCGATGGGCCGCGTGCCCGGGCATTCCTCGGCGCTTATGCGGCGCTGCGGCCGTTCACGGCGGCGGAGGCTGAGTTGTGGTCGACGATGTTGCGCGTGGCCTGTGTACGGTTCTGGCTGTCGCGGTTGATCGCGGCGGAGCAGTTTGCCGGGCAGGATGTGCTGATTCACGATCCGCAGGAATTTGAACAGCGTTTGGCGCAGCGGCAGCAGGTCAATACACCGCTACCGTTCGCCCTTTAACCCCATTATGTGCAGGAGCGCTTGCTCGCGAGGGTCGTCAACGATAACGCGGGGTGCCTGGCACCCCACATTGCTGCAGATTTCTTCGCGAGCAAGCTCGCTCCTACAGGGGTGGTG
The DNA here is from genome assembly GCF_016651255.1 of Pseudomonas sp. TH10. Classification (GTDB taxonomy): domain Bacteria; phylum Pseudomonadota; class Gammaproteobacteria; order Pseudomonadales; family Pseudomonadaceae; genus Aquipseudomonas. Next base: position 15,629 of record NZ_JAEKEG010000115.1, on the reverse strand, counting down.
TTGCTTACAGTGACTCCAGGCATCCCGCCAGGTCGTTACCCAACTTCTCCAGCACCTGCTCATAACCCTGGGCCGTCGCCGGCGTATAGCCGCCCAACGCATCCAGCTCAGCCAGTTTCACCGGCAAACCCGCCACCAGGGTTTCGGCCAAACGCGGGCGCAACGGCGGCTCACTGAACACACAGGTCTTGCCCACTTCCTGCAGTCGCGTGCGCATGGCGGCAACGTGCTGGGCACCCGGTTGCACTTCGGCTGCGACGCTGAATACGCCGGTATGCTTCAGGCCGTAAGCCTCTTCAAAGTAATCGAACGCTTCGTGAAAAACGAAGTACGGCTTGCCTTCTACGCCTGCCAGACGCTTTTTCAAACGCACATCCAGTGCATCCAGACGCTCGTCGAAAGCCTTGGCATTGCTCTGATAGCGTTCGGCATTCGCCGGGTCGGCAGCGCTGAGGTCTGCGGCCATCTTGTCGGCGATCACCCGCGCATTGACCGGCGATAACCACAAATGTGCGTCCAGTGTGCCCGGACGGTGATCGTGATCATGTTCGTCGGCGTCTTCGGCGTAGGAATGGCTGTCTTCAGCGAAACGACGCAACTTCATCCCCGGCAGATCCTGCACCGCCGCGCTTGGCAACGTCCGACCGTTGAGCACACGCGGCAGGAAACCTTCCATGTCCGGGCCGATCCAGTAGAGCAGATCCACCGACTGCACCTTCCGTACGTCGGATGGCCGCAGAGCATAGTTATGCGGCGACGCACCCGGCGGCAATAACACTTCAGGGATCGCCACGCCGTCCTGCACCGCCGCTGCAATCAGCTGCAACGGTTTGATGCTGGTGAGGACTTTGACCTCGGCCTGAGCCGAACCGATCAACAGAAAACTGGCGACAAAAGCCACAAAAACAGAAAAAAGTCGGGACACGATGACCACTCAAGGAGGCGAGAACGGGTAACATAATAACGTCTCTATCAAAACTCGTCGCCGCCCATGCCTATCACACCGATTGCCAGCCGTCCCCACGACCACTCTCATTGCGTGCACAGCGCTTTGTCCGAGGCCGATACCTTGTGCGCCCAGAAAGGCCTGCGCCTGACTGCATTGCGCCGCCGGGTGCTGGAATTGGTCTGGCAGAGCCACAAACCGCTGGGCGCCTACGACATTCTCGCCGTGCTGAGCGAGCAGGACGGCCGTCGTGCCGCGCCGCCAACCGTCTATCGGGCGCTGGATTTTCTGCTCGAAAACGGCCTGGTGCACCGCATCTCCTCGCTCAACGCCTTCGTTGGCTGTGTGCATCCGGAGCATGCGCATCAGGGCCAGTTCCTGATCTGCCGTGATTGCCACGCCGCGATCGAACTTGAGCAAAAAGTGATCAGCGACGCGATCATCAACAGCGCCAAGGATGTCGGTTTCATCGTCGAAGCGCAGACCGTCGAAGTCGTCGGCCTCTGCTCCGGTTGCCAGGGGGCTTGATGAGCAACGCGCTGATCCGTCTGGAACAGGTCGCCGTCACGTTTGCCGGGCAGACCGTGCTGGACAACATCGAGCTGAGCGTCGAGCCGGGACAGATCGTCACCCTGATCGGGCCCAACGGCGCTGGCAAGACCACGCTGGTGCGCGCCGTGCTCGGGCTGTTGAAGCCGGACAGCGGCAGTGTCTGGCGCAAGCCGAAACTGCGCGTCGGCTACATGCCGCAAAAACTCCACGTCGATCCGACCTTGCCGCTGTCGGTGCTGCGCTTTTTGCGTCTGGTGCCGGGCGTTGACCGTCCGCGTGCGCTGGCCGCGTTGAAGGAAGTTGGCGCCGAACACGTTATTGACAGCCCGGTGCAAAGCGTTTCCGGCGGTGAAATGCAGCGTGTGCTGCTCGCTCGGGCGTTGCTGCGCGAGCCGGAATTGCTGGTACTCGACGAGCCGGTACAAGGCGTCGATGTTGCCGGCCAGGCCGAGTTGTACAGCCTGATCACCCGTCTGCGCGACCGTCATGGCTGCGGCGTGTTGATGGTGTCCCACGATTTGCATCTGGTGATGAGCACCACCGATCAGGTGGTGTGCCTGAATCGACACGTGTGCTGCTCCGGGCATCCCGAGCAGGTCAGCGGCGATCCGGCGTTTGTCGAGCTGTTCGGCAAGAACGCGCAGAGCCTGGCGGTCTATCACCACCATCACGACCACGCTCACGATCTGCACGGTTCGGTGGTCAGTACGGCCTCACCGGCCTCTACCCATGTTCATGGAGATAGCTGCAAGCATGGCTGATTTTCTGCTCTACGCCCTGCTTGCAGGCCTGGCCCTGGCGCTGGTGGCGGGGCCGCTGGGTTCGTTCGTGGTCTGGCGGCGCATGGCCTATTTCGGCGACACCCTGTCCCACGCCGCCCTGCTCGGCGTGGCATTGGGTTTTCTGCTGGATGTCAGTCCTGCCATTGCCGTCACCGTGGGCTGTCTGTTGCTCGCGGTGCTGCTGGTAACCTTGCAACAGCGCCAGCCGCTAGCGTCCGACACGCTTTTGGGAATTCTCGCACCGAGCACGCTCTCGCTCGGGCTGGTAGTACTAAGCTTCATGCATGAAGTGCGGATCGACCTGATGGCCTATCTGTTCGGTGACCTGCTGGCGATCAGCCCGACCGACCTGGCGTGGATCCTCGGCGGCAGCGCGGCGGTACTGGTGTTGCTGGTGACGCTGTGGCGGCCATTGCTGGCGGTCACCGTGCATGAAGAGTTGGCCAAAGTCGAAGGCCTGCCGGTGGCGGGGCTACGCATGGCGCTGATGCTGTTGATTGCGGTGGTGATCGCTGTGGCGATGAAAATCGTCGGGGTTTTGCTGATTACTTCGCTGTTGATCATCCCGGCGGCTGCGGCACAGCGTCACGCCCGTTCGCCAGAGCAGATGGCAGTGGGCGCGAGCCTGCTGGGCATGCTCGCCGTGTGTGGCGGGCTGGCGTTGTCGTGGTTCAAGGACACCCCGGCCGGCCCGTCAATCGTTGTGACGGCCGCCGCACTGTTTCTGCTGAGTTTTGTTCTGCCCCGTCGAGGGGTGTAGACTTGCTCGCTTTTTGCGCAATTAGAGAGTCGCAGGAATGAAGCCGTTCGCCTCCCGTTATCTGCTCCTTGTCGCATTTTCCGTGCTGCTGGGCGCCTGCCAAAGCACGCCGCCGGTGGCCGAAGCCCCCGATGCGCGAGCTACGGCCATCGCACAGCTGGAGCAAAGCCTGGCCAGCAGCGAACTGGCCACTGCCGAAGACCAATTGGCTGCTTTGCAGGCCGAGGCCCCGAATGACCAATCGCTCGAGCAGTACCAGCGTCAATTGGCCGAGGCTTATCTGCTGCGCAGCCGCATTGTGCTGCAAAAAGGTGATGTGAATGCTGCCGCCACGGCCCTCAGCCGGGCTCGGGCGCTGATGCCCAAGGCACCCGCGCTGACCGGCGGGGTCAATAATGCCATCGTTAATGCACGCAAGGCCGAACTGGATAAAGCGGAAGCGGCGCTCATGGCGGCCGAAGCCAAGCCAGCAGCCAAAGTCATCGACCCCACGGCCGAAAGCACCACGGTGGCGCTAAACCTGACAGATATGGCCAAGTTGCGCCGCCAATTGGACGCGATCGCTGCCGATGTGGTGAATTACGAGTGCGCAGTGAGCATTCAAGCGCCGCGTACCCAGGATTATCCGTGGTTGGCGACTTTATTGACCAAGCGGGTGAAGAAGCTTGATTCGGAGTTTGATCTGAAGCTGAAGAAGCAGATTCTGCGCAATATTCCTGCGCAGATGGTTTTGATTCCGCGTAAACCTTAAAAGCATCGCGAGCAAGCTCGCTCCTACAGTGGTTAGCGCTGATCACAGCATGTGTGTTCAGCCGTTAACCCTGTGGGAGCAAGGCTTGCCCGCGATGGCATCCTTACTAACGCAACAAATATTAAGCCGGAACCGCCTTGGCTTTTGGCTCACGATCCCAGACCCGATGTTGCCCGATCGCTGCAATAAACGGTTTGAACAGCTTCGTATCCGCTCCCACGATCAATCCCGCATCCGCCTCTAGCTTGAGCACGTCCAGCAACTGCTTGGCTTCGCCGTGCAAGGCGATCGCCTTCAGATGCTTGTAGGCTTCCAGCACGTAATGCAGCGCCACCCCATCGGTGCTCAAGGCCTTGATCGAGGCTGCGCCACCGGGCACGAACACCGCGTCAAACGCCACTGACGGCAAGCCTTCCATCGACGCATCCACCGGCAGTGTCTTGCCGTCAGCGGTCTTCACGGGTGCCGAAGTCGGCCCCAGCAGCTTGGCGTGCGCCCCTTCGGCTGCCAGCGCTTTTTTCAGCGCATCAATCGCTGCGCCATCGACACCGTTGGCCGCCAGAATCGCCACCTTGCGGCTTTTGATGTTGCCGGGCAGAAGGTTGGCCTGGCTGAGCGCGGGTGAGCGATCCAGCGAAGTCTTCGGCACATCGACCGTGCCGGCCTTGGGTGCCGGCAGACCCAGGTTGGCCGCCACACGCTTGGCCAGTTCCAGATCAATGTTGGCGAGAATCTCGTTCACTTCCCTCGCACGGATGAACTCACGTTCAACCTTGCCCAACTCGAAGCTGTAGGCGGCGATGATGTGCTCTTTCTCATGCGCGCTCATGCTGTTGAAGAACAGCCGCGCCTGGGAGAAGTGATCGCTGAACGACTCGCTGCGCTGGCGGATCTTGGCGGCGTCGATGCGTTCCGGATACGTCTCGAAACCTCCGTCCTGCGCGGCTGGCGGCGTTTCTTTCGGCCAGCCGCCGTCAATCGAGTTCGGCTCATAAGACGCACGACCCTTGTCGATCACCGTGCGGTGCTGGGCATCGCGCTGGCCGTTATGGAACGGCGCCACCGGCCGGTTGATTGGCAGCTCATGGAAATTCGGCCCGCCGAGGCGGCTGATTTGCGTGTCGGTGTAGGAAAACAGCCGACCTTGCAGCAGCGGATCGTTGGAGAAGTCGATGCCCGGCACGATGTGGCCGGGGCAGAACGCAACCTGTTCGGTCTCGGCAAAGAAGTTGTCCGGGTTGCGGTTCAGCGTCATTTTGCCCAGCGGCGTGATCGGCACGATTTCTTCGGGGATCAGCTTGGTCGGGTCGAGGATGTCGAAATCGAAGTCGTGCTCGTTTTCCTCTTCGATGATTTGCACACCCAGTTCCCATTCCGGGTAGTCGCCCATCTCGATGGCTTCCCAGAGGTCGCGACGGTGGTAGTCGGTGTCTTTACCGGCGAGCTTCTGCGCCTCGTCCCACACCAGCGAGCAAGTGCCGGCGGTAGGGCGCCAGTGGAATTTGACGAAGCGCGATTTGCCCTCGGCGTTGACCAGCCGGAAGGTGTGTACGCCAAAGCCTTGCATGCTGCGCAAGCTTTTCGGGATTGCCCGGTCGGACATCGCCCAGATAACCATGTGCGCCGATTCCGGCACCAGGGAGACGAAGTCCCAGAAGGTATCGTGGGCGGAACCGCCAGTCGGGATTTCGTTGTGCGGCTCGGGTTTCACCGCGTGAACGAAGTCGGGAAACTTGATCGCGTCCTGAATGAAGAACACCGGCATATTGTTGCCGACCAGATCGAAGTTGCCTTCGTCGGTGAAGAATTTCACGGCAAAGCCGCGCACGTCACGTACGGTGTCACCGGAGCCGCGTGGGCCCTGCACAGTGGAAAAGCGCACGAATACCGGCGTCTTTTTTCCCGGATCCTGCAGGAAACCGGCCTTGGTCAGCGCTGCATGGTTTTCGTAAGCCTGAAAGAAACCATGCGCGCCGGTGCCGCGGGCGTGGACGATGCGCTCGGGAATCCGCTCGTGGTCAAAGTGCGTGATTTTTTCACGCATGATGAAGTCTTCCAGCAGCGATGGGCCGCGGGCGCCCACCTTGAGGGTGTTCTGGTTGTCGGCGATCTTCACACCCTGGTTGGTGCGCAGGGCCTGACCGGTGGCGTCGGAGCGGAATTTTTCCAGGCTATCGAGTTTGGCGTTGGTGTTGCTGCGGTCCAGGGTATCGGTCCCGGCCAGTTCGCTTTTAGGTGTGGCAGGTTTCTTGGTACTCATCAGTCGTAAACTCCTCGTTGCGATCTCGTCCTAGCCGGACTTGTGAGCAATGTTCCAGGCACGGCACCTGGCGATTCTCGAGCTGCCTAATAAATGACTGGTGACTGTTTCAGCCGTTCCTTTTTTCTGACCTTTGATCGCGTTATTGCCAAATCGCTGGTTGAATGCGAAATAAATGCTAAGAACCTCTATACGGACAGGCTAAAATGCGCGCCCGGCTAACCGCTGATCCTTTTCTAACGCGCCCCACAAGGTTCGCTACGTGATCGAGTTTCAAAACGTCCACAAAACTTACCGCGTCGCCGGTAAGGACATACCCGCCCTGCACCCGACCAGCCTCTCGATCGAGAACGGTCAGGTCTTCGGCCTGATCGGCCATTCCGGTGCGGGAAAAAGTACCCTGCTGCGTCTGATCAATCGCTTGGAAGACTCCAGCGGCGGCAAGATCTTCGTCGACGGTGAAGAGGTCACTGCGCTGGACGCCAGCAGCCTGCGACGCTTCCGCCAACAGGTCGGGATGATTTTCCAGCACTTCAATCTGCTGGCCTCCAAGACCGTGGCCGATAACGTCGCGCTGCCCCTGACTCTGGCCGGCGAGCTGTCGCGCAGCGAGATCGACCAGCGCGTGGCCGAATTGCTGGCGCGGGTCGGGCTGTCCGATCACGCCAAAAAATACCCGGCTCAGTTGTCTGGTGGGCAGAAGCAGCGCGTTGGCATCGCCCGCGCCCTGGCCACCAAGCCGAAAATTCTGTTGTGCGACGAGGCCACCAGCGCCCTGGACCCGCAAACCACTGCGTCGGTCCTGCAGTTGCTGGCTGAGATCAATCGCGAGTTGAAGCTGACCATCGTGCTGATTACTCACGAAATGGACGTGATTCGTCGGGTCTGCGACCAGGTGGCGGTAATGGACGCTGGTGTGATCGTCGAGCAGGGCTCGGTTGCCGATGTGTTCCTGCATCCCAAGCACCCGACGACCAAGCGCTTTGTGCAGGAAGACGAGCAGATCGATGAAAGTGAACAACGCGACGACTTCGCCCATGTCCCAGGCCGCATCGTGCGTCTGACATTCCAGGGCGAAGCGACCTATGCGCCTTTACTGGGTACTGTCGCTCGCGAAACGGGTGTGGACTACAGCATCCTCGCCGGCCGCATCGACCGCATCAAAGACGTCCCTTATGGGCAACTCACTCTGGCCGTCACCGGTGGCGACATGGAGGCGGCATTTGCCCGCTTCACCGCGGCTGACGTTCACATGGAGGTGCTGCGCTAATGGAAGCCCTGACAAGTTTCTTCTCCAACATCGACTGGTTCGAAATCTGGCTGGCCACTGGCGACACGCTGCTGATGCTCGGCGGTTCGCTGCTGTTCACCGTGCTGCTGGGCCTGCCGCTGGGCGTGTTGCTGTTCCTTTGCAGCCCGCGTCAGTTGCTGGAAAACCGTGGCTTCTACGCGTTCATGTCACTGGCGGTGAACATCCTCCGTTCGCTGCCGTTCATTATTCTGTTGATCGTGATGATCCCGTTCACCGTGCTGATCACTGGCACGTCGCTGGGCGTGGCTGGCGCGATTCCGCCATTGGTCGTGGGTGCGACACCGTTCTTCGCGCGTCTGGTGGAAACCGCGCTGCGTGAAGTCGATCGCGGCATTATCGAAGCGACCCAATCGATGGGCGCAACCACCCGGCAGATCATCATGAATGCCTTGCTGCCTGAGGCCCGTCCGGGCATCTTCGCGGCGATTACGGTGACGGCGATTACACTGGTTTCCTACACGGCGATGGCCGGTGTGGTTGGCGCCGGTGGCCTGGGTGACCTGGCGATCCGCTTCGGCTACCAGCGTTTCCAGACTGACGTGATGATCGTCACCGTGGTGTTGCTGCTGATTTTGGTGCAAGTGTTGCAGATGGTCGGTGATCGACTGGTCGTACACTTCTCGCGCAAATAACCGGTTTTTGTAACTTAGAGATGAGCCGGCCATTCGCTGGCAGGCGCCGGAACGGGCGCTTTGAAAAGGAGTTAGCTGAATGAAAAAACTGATCGCTGCTATTGCTGCCGTTGCAGCATTCTCGGCCCACGCCGAAACACTGACCGTTGCCGCCTCCCCAGTGCCGCATGCGGAAATCCTCGAGTTCGTGAAGCCGGCACTGGCCAAAGAAGGCGTGGATCTGAAGGTCAAGGTCTTCACCGACTACATTCAGCCAAACGTTCAGGTCGCCGAAAAGCGTCTGGACGCCAACTTCTTCCAGCACCAGCCGTACCTCGATGAGTTCAACAAGGCCAAGGGCACCCACTTGGTTGCCGTGACCGGTGTGCACCTCGAGCCACTGGGCGCCTACTCCAGCAAGATCAAGGATCTGAAGGACCTGCCAAGCGGCGCCAACGTGGTGATCCCGAACGATGCCACCAACGGCGGCCGTGCGCTGTTGCTGCTGGCCAAGGCAGGCGTGATCACCTTGAAGGATCCGAAAAACATCCTGTCGACTGTCAAAGACATCGCGCAGAACCCGAAAGACCTGAAAATCCGTGAACTGGAAGCCGCGACCATCCCGCGCGTGCTGACTCAGGTTGACCTGGCGCTGATCAACACCAATTACGCGCTGGAAGCCAAACTCGATCCGTCCAAGGATGCGCTGGTGATCGAAGGCAATGATTCGCCGTACGTGAACATCCTGGTGTCCCGCGAGGACAACAAGGACAGCGACGCGATGAAGAAACTGGCCGCCGCCCTGCACAGCCCGGAAGTGAAGCAATTCATCACCGAGAAGTACAAAGGCGCGGTATTGCCAGCGTTCTGATCTAGCGGCCAAAAGCAAAAGATCGCAGCCTTCGGCAGCGCCTGCACAAGCATCGGTATCGACCCGATTACGTAGGAGCTGGCGCAGGCTGCGATCTTTTTGTGCCTGAAAAAACTATTGGCGTTTGAGCATCACCGGCAACTGCGCCACCAGCTTCACATTATTCAACGGCGCCCGAATAAACCCGCGCTGCGTCCCATCCGGGCCAATCACCGCCAGGTTGCCGCTGTGATCCACCGTGTAGTTTGGCTTGGTGGTATCTGCCGGGATGAACGGGATGCTCACCGCATTGGCGAATTTTTGCAGGTCGGCGATCGAGGTCGGCGTCAAGCCGATGAACTGCGGGTCGAAGTAGCCCAGGTACTGCTTCAACTGCTTGGGGTTATCGCGGTTCGGGTCAACGCTGACGAGCACGATTTGCAACTTGTCCACAGCGTCTTTGGGCAGTTCACTCTTGATCTGCCGCAGTTGCGCCAACGTGGTCGGGCAAATGTCCGGGCAGAAGGTGTAGCCGAAGAACAGCAGGCTCCACTTACCTTTCAACTCATTGATCGCGACCGGTTTGCCGTCCTGATCGGTCATCGTCACGTCGGGCAGGTTACGGCTTTGCGGCAGCAGGATAATGCCGGCATCGATCAACGCAGTCGGGTCGCCCTGGCCCTTGCCGCTCAGCACTTTGTTGACGGTCAGGCCGAGGATCAGCGCGATCACGGCAACGAGGATGAAGACGGTTTTCTGGGTTCGAGTCATAGGTTCAACAGTAAGTAGTGGTCTACGAGCAGGGCGATGAACAACAGGAACAGGTACCAGATAGAGTACTTGAAGGTGTTGATCGCCGCGTGCGGCCGAGTGCCACGGTACAGCACCACGGCCCATTGCAGAAACCTTGCGCCCAGGCCAAGCGCACAAATCAGGTAGAGCGCGCCGCTCATGTGGATCACGTACGGCAGCAGACTCACCGCCAGCAGGGCGAAGGTGTACAGCAGAATGTGCACTTTGGTGTAGTGCTCGCCGTGGGTCACCGGCAGCATCGGGATGTCGGCCTTGGCGTATTCCTCTTTGCGATGAATCGCCAGCGCCCAGAAGTGCGGCGGCGTCCAGGCGAAGATGATCAGCACCAGCAACAGCGGTTCGGCGCTGACGTGGCCGGTGGCGGCAGTCCAGCCGAGCAGTGGCGGCGCGGCGCCAGCGAGGCCGCCGATGACGATGTTCTGCGGCGTCGCGCGTTTGAGGAAACCGGTATAGATCACCGCATAACCCAGCAGTGAGGCCAGCGTCAGCCACGCCGTCAGTGGATTGGTGAAGGTCAGCAACAGGGCCTGACCGAGCAGCGCCAATACCAAGGCAAAAGTCAGCGCCGCTGCAGGTGAAACCCGGCCTTCGGCCAAGGGTCGTTTGTGCGTGCGCGCCATCACCGCATCGATGCGCCGATCCACCACATGATTGACCGCCGCCGCACCGCCGGCACACAACGCAATCCCCAGATTGCCGAACACCAGCACCGTCCATGGCACCCCGGCGCGGGTCGCGAGGAACATGCCGACCAGCGAGGTGATCAGCATCAGCACCACGACTTTCGGCTTGGTCAGCTCCAGATAATCACGCCAGATCGCCTGATGCGGACGTTCGCCAATCAGAATCGCCACGGCGTTTCTCCTTTTATTGTGATGGGCGCGGCTGCGTGTTTACGCGGGCTCAGGCGCCAACGGGCGAGCACCGGTTGTCTGACCCGGACCAGACTGGTGCGCGCGTGATAGTTGACCAGCACCAACGTCAGCAGCAGTGCTGCGCCGCCGGCGTTATGCGCGACGGCCACCGGCAATGGCAGGTGGAACAGCACGTTGCTGATGCCCAGGGTGATCTGGGCGGCGAGCGCGACCAGCACCAGCCCCGCCAGCCGGGTCATGCCGACGACCTTGAGTTGCCACGCCAGGCCGAGCAATATAAGGGTTACCAGCAACGCGCCGATTCGGTGGGTCAGGTGAATCGCGGTGCGGGCATCGCTGTCCAGTTGTCCACCCAGGTAGTTCGGGCCGATGTGTTGGGTCAGGTGAAAACCGTTGGCAAAGTCTGCGGGCGGCAACCATTGGCCGTGGCAAGTCGGGAAGTCGATGCAGGCGACCGCCGCGTAGTTGGAACTGACCCAGCCACCCAGCGCGATCTGCCCGATCACCAGCAGCAAACCAGCGGTTGCCCAGTGCTGCAGGCGTCGTGGCACGGTCAGCGCCGGCAATACACCGGACAATCTCAGCGTCAGCAAAAACAGCAGACTCAAGGTCGCAAAACCGCCGAGCAAATGCCCGGTGACCACTTGCGGCCAGAGCTTGAGCGTCACCGTCCACATGCCGAATGCCGCTTGCGCAAACACCACGGCCAGCAAAAAAAGCGGCAATTTCAATGGCTGCCCCGGATGACGACGGTTGACCCACGCGCGCCCGGCCAGAATCGAAATGAGCATGCCGAGGGTGCCGGCGAAGTAGCGGTGGATCATCTCGTTCCAGCCCTTGTGCGCCACCACGGGCGAGTCGGGGTAATGCAGTTCGGCATGGGCCAGCTGGGCTTCGCTTTTCGGCACGCTGATAAACCCGTAGCAGCCCGGCCAGTCCGGACAGCCAAGACCGGCGTGGGTCAGGCGGGTGTAGGCGCCGAGCAGCACCACAATCAGTGCCAGCAGGGTGGCAAACAGCGCGAGGCGAAATCCAGGTTTGGCCATGACGATGCCCTTATCCGATGTTCGACAGTTTCAGCAGGTGACGCAGGTCGTTGAGCAGATCCTTGCCTTTCACATTCGGCTCGTAACGCAGCACGAGATTGCCGTGCGGGTCGATGATCCACAGCTGCGGCACGGCGTGGTCACCAGTGGTCTTGCTGAACGTGGTCAGGTCCATGGGATAACGTTGCAGTTGTGGGTATTCGCGGCTGAGCTTGGCCTCGTAATCGGCGCTGACCGGTTGCGCAACGGCGAGCGCGTGGCTGGCGCGCCCGGCATCGCGACCCAGACCGATCTGAATCTGCCGCGCGAGGTAAACAAGCTGCTGGCAATCCACCGCGCAATCCTTCGGCGCTGTGACCAGCATCTGCCAGCGCTCATCATCAGCCTGCACGCCAAGGTCGGCGCGGGTCTGGCCATTGCCGATCAGTTCGCCGTGGTAGCTGCGGCCGTCCGGCACCCAGAACTGTAATTTGTACATGCCGGTGGCGAGGATCATCGGGCCGATCACGCCGAGCAGGATCAGCAACAGTTGAATGCGTCCGCGACGACGACTGGTGGCAGGTTTCGCCTCAGACATGCTGGGTGGATTCATGGCCGTTCCCATGGTGTTTCTCCTTTGCGTTGTGCAAGCCCAAATAGACGTAGAGGCCGAGCAGGGCGGTGGCCATGGCGAACCACTGCACGGCGTAACCAAGGTGTTTTTCCGGGCCCATGGCGACCACCGGCCAATCGGCCTGGTAGGTCCCGGGACCCGGTTCTGCACGTAATTCGTAAGGGAAACCATCACGCTCCAATGCTGCCCAGAGCTTCGCCGGCTCAACCGCTGTCACCAGTTGCGGCCAGGTGGTGGTGGCCGGGTCGGCGTGAAGCTGGAAAGTAGCGCCCGGAGCAACGTAGACCCAGGCGGTGAGGTTCAATACTTCGCCTGGCGTGGTGAATTGCGCGGGGATGCGCCGGTCCGGCCAGGGCAGCCAACCGCGATTGACCAGCAGCCATTGGCCGCTGGCTTGATCCTGAAACGGCTGCAGCAACTCGACCCCGACCTTGCCGTCCCGTTGGCGGTTATCCAGCAGCAGGCTGTGCGCGGCATCGAACTGGCCACGCAGCACGACCCGGCGGAAGGCAGGATCCTCAGTGTGCTGTAATGCAGTGCTGGCCATCGGTTGCGCCACCCGGCGCTCGGCATAACTGTTCAGCAGCGCGCTTTTTCCGCGCCGCGATTCAGTTGCCAGAAACCGAGCGAGACCAGCAGTGGCAGCAACAAGGCCACCACCAAACTCGGCACGATACCTGGCCGGAAGCGCTTCATGACGTCGCCAGAATGTCGGTAGTCGCGATAGCTATACTCAAGTGCATCGCATTTCCCCTGGAGTCTCACCATGCTCAAAGCAGCCATCGTCCTGATGCTGATTGCCACGGTTGTCAGCCTGTTCAGCGGCCTGTTTTTTCTGGTCAAGGACGACAGCAGCTCGAACCGTCTCGTCATTGCCTTGAGTGTTCGTGTAGCCCTGGCCGCCATTACCGTCGGCTTGATCGCCTGGGGATTCTTCAGCGGCCAGCTGGTGTCTCACGCGCCTTGGTGATGCCTCAAAGTACGTAGACGAAGATGAACAAGCCGATCCACACCACGTCGACGAAGTGCCAATACCAGCTCGCCGCTTCGAAACCGAACTGATGCTCGGCATCGAAGTGGCCCTTCATGATGCGCATCAGCATCACGAACAGGATTATCGTGCCCATGGTCACGTGGGCGCCGTGGAACCCGGTGAGCATGAAGAACGTCGCGCCGTAGATGCCCGAACCCAGTGTCAGGCCCAGTTCCTTGTAAGCGTGGATGTATTCTTCAGCCTGGAAAAAGAGGAACGCGCAGCCCAGCAGCACGGTAATCGCCAGCCAGATTTTCAGCGCGCCGCGATGGCCCTTCTTCAAGGCGTGGTGGGCGATGGTGACGGTCACGCTGGAACTGACCAACAACACCGTATTGAGCAACGGCAGGCCCCATGGGCTGATGACGTCTTTCGGTGGCGGGAACAGTTTCGGATCCGGGGTGTGCAGCAGCGGCCAGGTGAACTGGAAGTTTGGCCACAACATATGCGCGATGCCTTTCGGCCCTTCACCGCCGAGCGCCGGCCCGGAGATGTGCCGCACGTAAAACAGCGCACCGAAAAACGCAGCGAAGAACATCACCTCGGAGAAAATGAACCAACTCATGCCCCAGCGGAACGAGCGATCCAGCTGCGAGCTATAGAGGCCCGCGCGGCTTTCCTTGATCACCGCACCGAACCAGCCGAACAGCATGTACGCCAGCAGCAGGCCACCGACGAAAAAGATCAGCGGGCCGTGGGATTCCGGGCGCGCAGCTTTCAGGTCGTTGAACCAGGTCGCCAGGCCGAACACGGTGACGAACATGCCGACCGTGGCGATGATCGGCCACTTGCTCTGGGAAGGTACGTAATAGTGCTCATGAGTTGCCATTTATTGTTCTCCTTATCGGGCACGCTCAGCCGCCAGTGTTTACAGCTACCGGGGGATGTCGGGCGGTGATATCGAACAGCGTGTAGGACAGCGTCAGGTGCTTCACATCCTTGGGCATGTCACGGTCAACAATGAAACGTACCGGCATCTCGATCCGTTCACCGGGCTGCAGCACTTGCTGGGTAAAGCAGAAACATTCGGTTTTGTGGAAGTACGCTGCCGCAGCGCTGGGCGCGATGCTGGGCACGGCCTGGGCGCTCATCGGGCGATCGGTAGGGTTGTGGGCGATGAAGATCATCTCGTTCACCGCACCGGGGTTGGCGGTCAACTCATCGTGCTTGGGATAGAAGTCCCAGGACATGTCGGCGGAGTTGGTCGACAGGAACTGCACGCGTACCTGGCGAGACAGATCCACCGTCTGTTCACCTTCGTACTGTCCGGAAGTTTTGCCATTGATGCCGAATGCCTTGCACATCACGTCGTAGATGGGCACCAGGGCAAACCCGAAGACGAACATTGCCACCACCACCATCAGCAGGCGGGTGACCAGTTTTTTCATCGAAATCGAGTCAGCCATGATTCCAACTCCATACCGAGACCCCTGTGGGAGCTGGCAAGCCAGCTCCCACAGGAATTCGCGCAAGGCCGAGGGTGTTCATTTCACTTCCGGCGGTGTGGTGAAGGTGTGGTATGGCGCCGGTGACGGCACGCTCCACTCAAGGCCTTCGGCGCCATCCCATGGTTTGGCCGGTGCTGGCGGGCCGCCGCGGATGGTCTTGATGACGATGAACAGGAAGAACAGCTGCGTGGTGCCGAACATGAACGCGCCAATCGACGAGACCATGTTGAAGTCGGCGAATTGCAGGTTGTAGTCCGGAATCCGTCGTGGCATCCCCGCCAGACCGACGAAGTGCATCGGGAAGAAGGTCAGGTTCATGCCGACGAAGGACAGCCAGAAATGCAGCTTGCCGAGGGTTTCGTCGTACATGTGACCGGTCCATTTCGGCAGCCAGTAGTAGGTAGAGGCGAAGATCCCGAAGATCGCCCCCGGCACCAGCACGTAGTGGAAGTGCGCGACCACGAAGTAGGTGTCCTGGTACTGGAAGTCTGCCGGGGCGATGGCCAGCATCAGCCCGGAGAAACCGCCGATGGAGAACAGGATCACGAACGCCACGGCAAACAGCATCGGTGTCTCGAAGGTCAGCGAGCCTTGCCACATGGTGCTGGCCCAGTTGAACACCTTGACCCCGGTCGGCACGGCGATCAGTAGCGTGGCGTACATGAAGAACAGTTCGCCCACCAGCGGAATGCCGACCACGAACATGTGGTGCGCCCAGACGATGAACGACAGGAAGGCGATGCTCGCCGTGGCGTAGACCATCGAGGTGTAGCCGAACAGCGGTTTGCGCGAGAAGGTCGGGATGATCGAGCTGACGGCGCCGAAGGCCGGCAGGATCATGATGTACACCTCGGGATGCCCGAAGAACCAGAACACGTGCTGGAACAACACCGGATCACCGCCCCCGGCCGCACTGAAGAAGCTGGTGCCGAAGTGGATGTCCATCAGCATCATCGTCACGCAACCGGCCAGCACCG
>NZ_JAEKEG010000114.1 GCF_016651255.1 Pseudomonas sp. TH10 | reverse complement strand
TTCCCGATGCGCATAGAGCGCTACGAGACCGTTGCAGATTCCGGTGGTGCCGGCAAGTTTCGCGGTGGTAATGGCATCAAAATGACCTACTGCTTCCTCGCGCAAGGCCAAGTCTCGATTCACGATGATCGTTGGTTCATACCTCCCTGGGGCGTCAACGGTGGGGAGCCCGCCCAGCGCTCGTGGAAGCTGCTGGAGCGTGCCAGTGGCGAGCAGATTTACCTGCCTGCTAAATGTGATGCGGTTCAGGTGCTGCCCGGCGACCGCTTGCACTTCGTGACCTGGGGCGCTGGCGGCTGGGGTGATCCACTGGAGCGCGATGCATCGCTCGTGGCCAAGGAGGTTCGCCAGGGTCTCGTGACGTTAAACGGCGCACGCGCTTACGGCGTGATCATCGGTGGCAACGGCGAAGTTGATCTCGCGGCAACCCAGGCTCTACGTGCCGATATCAGTGAATCACGTGGGCCTTTGCCGGTGTTCAACCGCGGGCCGGATATAGAAACGCTGCGTGCTACCTGTGAAGAGCAGACCCATCTTCCGGCACCAATAGCCCCGAGCTGGGCACGCGTGGAATCACAGGTGTGAAGCCGCTAATAGCTGCGGCCGATCCAGGGCTGCTGGCGGCGTTGAACGACCTTGTCGGAGTTACTCAGGTGCTCAGCGGCGAGGCCGTGGGGCCTTATAGTCATGATGTTTTCAGCGAACGCGAAAGGCCGCTCGCGGTGGTCATCCCGACCTCTGTCGAAATTCTTCAGGCCGTTGTCCGTTTGGCTGCTACACATCGTCTGACACTCACGGTGCGAGGAGGAGGCGCGTCCTACACGGAAGGCTACCTGCCAGCCCAACTAGGCAGCCTGATGCTTGATTTGCGTCAGCTTAAACGTATCCACGAGGTCAACGAAGAGGATGGATATGTCACCGTTGAGACTGGGGTGACTTGGGCCGCTCTGAAAGCCGAATTGGATTCGCGTGGGCTGCGTACGCCATTTCGCGGGCCGTTTTCTGGGTTAGTGGCCACTGTCGGCGGAACGGTCGCTCAGAATGGCATCAGCGTCGGCAGCGGGCGTTATGGGACTGCGGCGCAATCCGTGCTGTCGCTGGACGTGGTCATGGAGGATGGCCGGCTGTTGCGCACTGGCACCGCAGCACGGGGAAGTGCACCTTTCAGTCGCTCGTACGGACCAGACTTCACCGGTTTATTTACGGGCGACTGCGGGGCGTTCGGTATCAAGGCTCGAGTGACGCTACCTTTGTTACCAGCAACGCCAGAGCACGTTGGTGTTTCGTTCGCCTTCGATTCATTCGAAACACTTTATCGGGGAATGCGGACCGCTGCTCGCGTAGGGGTTGATGATACCCATTTCGGTCTAGACGCGGCTTTGTTACGCGGACAACTCAAGCGTGGGAGAACCCTAAAGGACACTCTCGATATTGCGCGCAATGTATTTGCTACCTCGCCATCATGGGTGGCCGGCTGCGCTCAATTGCTGCGCATGGGCCTGGCCGGCGAGCGGTCCATGAAAGCGGCGCCATACCTGGCCCACTACATCATCGAGGGGGCGGATCGGCACTCTGTTCACGCAGCTGTGCATCGATTAAGACAGGCCTTGAACGGGATCGGGAGGGAAATTGCCAACACCGTCCCTGCGGTCATTCGTAGCGAGCCGTTCGCAAAGATGTTCAATGTTGTTGGTCCCCAGGGCGAGCGTTGGGTACCGGTGCATGGAGTGCTGGCCAACTCGCGAGTGCTGGCTTTTCAGCGAGCATTGGAGAGCTTCATCGCTCAGCGCCAGGTCGACATGCAGCGGTTGGGCGTTTGGACTGGAACCATGTACGAGACCGTCGGCCCCGGTCAGTTCATGCACGAAACGGGGATTTACTGGCCTGATGAGTTAAGCGACTACCACCACCAGGCCCTCAGTCCGAAGCAGCTTCAGCGTTTGCCCGTGCATATACAAAACCTTGAAGCGCGCACTTGGGTCGTGCAATTCAAGAAAGATCTCGTTGCACTCTACGACCGCTTTGGTGCGACGCATTTTCAACTCGGTAAGGCTTACCCATACGCCGAACTTCTCGATCCGACTGCGCTAGACGTCGCGCGTTCGATCAATGCCGCGCTGGATCCTGACAACCGTTTGAACCCCGGTGCATTGGGCCTTTAGCCCTGCCTTTCTCCAAGAGGATTAATGATGAGCAAACCACTTGAAGGGATCCGCATCCTGGATCTGACCCATATGTTGTCTGGTCCATACGGCGGGATGATTCTTGCTGATCTTGGCGCCGACACCATAAAGGTCGAGCCATTGAGCGGCGAGGGGACGCGTGCATTACTGGCCAACGACCCGAACCATTCATATAAGGGAATGGGCGCTTATTTCCTGACTTTGAATCGCAACAAGCAGAGCGTTTGCATTGACCTCAAAAGTAATGCTGGGCTTCAAGTGTTCTACGACCTTGTCCGCAATGCAGATGTGGTTCTGGATAACTACAGCGCCGGTGTCCCAGCCAAGCTGAAAATCGACTACGACAGCTTGAAGTCAATCAACCCGCAGATCATTACCTGTTCTATTTCCGGCTTCGGCCAGGACGGGCCCAATTTTCAGCGGCCGGCCTTCGATCAAGTGGTCCAAGGCATAAGCGGCGGCATGTCAATTACCGGGCAAAGCGCCGGGCAGCCGACCCGCTCCGGCATACCGATCGGCGATCTGGGCGGCGGCATGTTTGCTGTGATGGGTATTCTCGCCGCGCTGCAGGCCCGGCACAGCAAGGGACACGGTCAGCATGTGGACATCAGCATGCTCGACTGTCAGATCAGTATGCTCAACTACATGGCTACCATGTACCTGCTGAGCGGCGTCAATCCGCAGCCGCTGGGCAATGGGCATTTTGTCCATGTGCCATACAACACATTCAAGACCGCTGATGGTTTTGTGATCATCGCAGTCATCTTCGACAGTTTTTGGGACAACCTAGTTGGCTTGCTCGAGGTTGAAGCACTGAAAGATCCGAAGTTTAAAACCCAACCGGTGCGACTGGCCAACCAAGCGTTTATCGAAGGAATACTCAACGAAGTGCTGGCAACCCGTGACACTCAGCACTGGGTTGAGGAGTTGGGACGGGTGCGGGTGCCATGCGCCCCGGTAAACAGCTTCAGTGAGGCACTAAACGATCCTCAGGTGCGTCACCGCAAGATGGTTGTCGAAATCGAGCACCCTGAAGGCGGGCACATAGAGGTGCCTGGTAACCCGATCAAACTTTCTGCCGACAGTTCCGACAGCTTCAGTCCCCCGCCGTTGCTGGGGCAGCACACTAATCAGGTTCTTGAGCAGGTGTTGGGTTACGACGCGGCTCAGATTGCGGCGCTCAAACAGCAGAATGTGGTGGGCTGAGCCATGAGTGGACTTGTGATTGTTAACGAGGTCGGGCCCCGCGACGGGCTGCAAATGCACCATCAGTCGCTGACTGTCGAACAGCGTTTAGGATTGATCAATGCCTTGCTTGCAAGTGGCATTCGCACTATCGAAGTGGGTAGTTTCGTCTCGCCCAAGGCTATTCCACAGATGGCTGACACGGCCGGACTGGTCGGACGCTTGCCCGTTCCGGAGCTGATGAGCTATTCGGCGTTAGTACCTAACCTGCGCGGCTATGAAATGGCCCTCGAAGCCGGTGTTACCAGTATTGCTGTAGTGCTATCGGCCACTGAAACAATGAATCAAAAAACATCCGCATGAGTTTGGAGCAGACAACCGAAGTATGCACGCAACTGATGGCGCGCGCGGCGGCTGATGGAATAGAGGGGCGTGCCTACATCGCGGTGGCATTTGAGTGTCCCTTTGAGGGTAAAACCCCGGAGCGTGTCGTTCAGACACTGGCGGAGCGCCTTCTAGAATCCGGAGCGAGCAAATTAATCATTGCGGATACCATCGGCGCGGCTAACCCGGTGAGCGTTCGTTCGTTGATGACGCGTCTCATCGCGATGCACGGACCTGCGCGTTTTTCCTGCCATTTTCACGACACTCGCGGCATGGCCTTGGCCAACGTGTTGGCCTCGCTGGAATGCGGTATTCGGGAATTCGACAGTTCCATTGGCGGGCTCGGCGGTTGCCCTTTCTCGCCGGGAGCCAGCGGTAATCTCGCAACCGAAGATCTGGTACTGATGCTGAGTGACATGGGCTATGAATGTGGAATCGGTCTCGATCAACTGGTCTCCGCCGTCGAGTATGCCGAGGCTTTGACGGGGTGAAATTGGGCGGGCGCAGCTACCGGTGGCTGCAGCGCCAACGTGAATTACGCGCTGTACCTCAAGGAGCAGTCCTGTGAGCGGAAGAACCCTGTACGACAAACTCTGGGATTCACACCGGGTTGCGGATCTGGATGACGGCTCCAGTCTGTTATACATCGATCGCCATTTATTGCATGAAGTGACTTCACCCCAGGCTTTTTCTAACTTACGTCTTGCCGGACGCAAGCCTTGGCGACTCGACACCACGTTGGCCACGCCCGACCACAACGTCCCTACCGAGGGCAGGGCTCTAGGGCTAGATGGCGTGGCCGACAAGATCGCCCGCGCGCAGATTTCGGTGTTGGAGAAGAACTGCGTCGAATTCGGCGTTCCGTTGTTTCCCTTGCATGATGTGCGTCAGGGTATCGTACATGTGGTCGGGCCGGAGCAGGGTTTGACATTGCCAGGTCTGACCCTGGTCTGTGGTGATTCACACACCGCCACCCATGGCGCTTTTGCCGCGCTCGCTCATGGCATCGGTAGCAGCGAAGTCGAACATGTGCTGGCTACACAGACGTTGCGTAGCCGTAAGCACAAGAACTTTAGAATCCAGGTCGACGGACAACTTGCCGACGGAGTGAGTGCTAAGGACCTGGCACTTCACATCATTGGCCACATCGGCACGGCCGGCGGCACGGGCTATGCGCTGGAGTTTTGCGGCAGTGCGGTGCGGGCCTTGTCAATGGAGGCGCGGATGACCTTATGCAACATGAGCATCGAAGCTGGCGCTCGAGTCGGTCTGATTGCCTTCGACAACGTGACGCAATCCTACGTGAAGGGCCGCCCCCTGGCGCCTTCGGGCGCAGAGTGGATTCAGGCCACCGAGGCATGGGCCGACTTGCAGTCGGACCCCCACGCCGTTTTCGATCGGGAGCTGCGATTAGATGCGGCGCACATCTCGGAGCAACTCACCTGGGGTACCTCCCCAGAAATGGTCATACCTTTCGATGGCCGCATACCGACACTGGATATGGCCCGAGATGCGCTGCAGCGCCTTGATTGGGAGCGAGCACTCGATTACATGTCGCTGCAGGCTGGTCAGTCGCTGTTGGGTTTACCCTTGGACAAGGTGTTTATAGGCTCTTGCACTAATGCGCGGATCGAGGACCTGCGTGCTGCTGCGCATGTGGTCCTTGGGCACAAGGTACACGCGAGGATTAAGCAGGCCATAGTGGTGCCAGGTTCCGGACTGGTGCGCGAGCAGGCTGAAGCGGAAGGATTGGACTTAATATTCATCAGCGCCGGGTTTGAATGGCGTGATCCCGGCTGCTCGATGTGCTTAGGCATGAACGCTGATCGGCTTGAGCCGGGCGAGCGCTGCGCTGCCACCTCCAATCGCAATTTCGAAGGACGTCAGGGAAAGGGCGGACGTACTCATTTGTTGTCGCCGCGAATGGCCGCCGCCGCCGCAATCGCCGGGGCTTTGACCGATCCGAGGAGTCTCTCATGCAACCCCTAACTCAACACCGGGGCATTGTCATCCCGTTCAACCGTGCCAACATCGACACCGATGTACTTTTACCTAAGCAATACCTGAAAAGTCTGGAATCGTTCGGCTTTGGAGATTTCCTGCTAGACGATGAGCGTTACCTGGATCCTGGAGAGGTCGATACGCCTATTTCCGATAGGCGTCGCAATCCAGCGTGCATCCTCAATCAAATTCCCTACAGCGCAGGGACTGTTTTGCTCGCGCAAGCCAATTTTGGCTGCGGTTCCAGCCGCGAGCATGCCGTCTGGGCCCTCCGCGACTTTGGTGTTCGGGTAATGATCGCGCCCAGTTACGGCGATATTTTTTCTAACAACAGTTTTAACAACGGCATGCTGCCAATTGTATTGCCACAAGCAGACATCGACGTCCTGTTCAAAATGCTAGAGGGTGGAGCTCGGCTGGAGGCTCAAATCAACGTTGCTGCGCGAACTCTCGTGGTGGGTGATGTACGTTGGACATTCGAGTTGGAGGAGGGACGGCGCCAAAGCCTAATGCAAGGACTGGATGAAATAGCACAGACCTTGTTGCAGTCGGAGCGGATCAAGGCCTATGAATTCAATCGAGGAGCGCGTGCGCCTTGGGTTTTTGGTCGGGTTACTCCAGATAAGGGGTTCTAAGCGAAAGTTGAGCCTTGCGCGACTGACTGCGTTTTGGATGTTTGCGGCCACGTGACAAGCGGGAGTAATGTCAAAAACAGTCAGTCGCCTGCATTAAGCATCTCTATTAATGCGGTATGCATTCACTTGGAATCAAGATTTCCTTCAGTAGCGTTCGTGATTCTTAAAAGCTTTGAAAGCTAGGCAGATAGTTTCCGACATAATTTAAAATATTCTGAGTCATCTGGCGACGCAGCGGGCAATTGAGATTATGCAGTTACTGTCGGACCGATAACGCGGTCAAAGCGAGTATCACTGCGTTGATATTAAAGAAGAAGGGGGCGTGTGCCGAAGCGACGAATCCTGAGCGTTTCCCTACCGAGCAGGTTTTTTCCTCTCCAGTCATTCCTGTCGAACGCCTTCGGGCCGAGTCCTAGCGTTCACCAACGGGAGTAATGGTCAAATCAGGCCCCTCGTGACTGGCAGCTTTTGGCTGATTTCTGCCAGTCGCCACCGGCAGAAATCGACCCAGGCTGTGTGAAAACTCCCGCAATTGTCTAATCTTCTGATCGTCGAGATCGTAGCGGGGGCGAACATGAAGCGATTTATTGAAGGTGAGGCTCGGACGCAAGTCACCTTGCTGCCGGAGTATCTGGACGATTACGTAGCCGAAGAAAATTCAGTGCGCATGGTCGATGTTTTCGTCGATGAACTCGACCTGGGATCACTTGGTTTTGAGGGAGTCGATCCTGCCGCTACGGGTCGCCCGGCCTGTCACCCAGCGGTGTTACTGAAGATCTATATCTACGGCTATCTCAATCGGATTCAGTCCAGCCGCCGGCTTGAGCGAGAGGCCTAGCGCAACGTCGAGTTGATGTGGCGAACGGGGCGTTTGGCTCCGGGCTTCAAAACCATTGCCGACTTTCGCAAAGACAACGGCAAAGCCATTCGCCGCGTGTGCCGCCAGTTCATAGTGCTTTGTCGCAACCTCAATCTCTTCTTCCAGTCGATCATCGCCATCGACAGCAACAAATTCAAAGCCGTCAATAATCGCAACCGCAACTTCATTCAGGGCAAATGACGGAAGACGGCATGTTATTGCATTGTTAATACTTCTCAGGCTGCCAGTCCTGCTCAATACAAAAGCAATGTACGACGGGTAAGGAGCGCCGTGTGAAGCTCTGGGAATATGAGTCGGTGGTCGACGCGATGCAGGTTCGGCTAGAACATTATCCAGCGATGATGAGGGTTCGTCGACAGACCGTTGACCATCCTTTTGGAACGCTCAAGTGCTGGATGGGAAGTACCCACTTCCTGACCATAACCCTGCCGAGGGTGAGCACTGAGATGAGCCTTCACGTGCTCGCCTACAACCTCAAACGAATGATGAGCATCTTCGGCATCGCAGGGCTGCTTGAGGCGATCAGGGCGTGAACCCAGCCGCTTGGCTCGCCAGTTAGAAGCCGTTTGGGCCGCTGACGCGGCCCAAACGGCATTACGAACGTCTACGTCACTGACTAAGCTAATTCGCGCTTTCGCCCGCTGATTCCATAGGCAACCCTCGCGACTTTCAGTTTTCGAGGTGTTTAGCGCGTTTTCACACAGCCTGAAGCTTTTACTGACTGTCCTAACCGGCTGAAGTCGACCCCAAAACTGACAATCGACTCTGAGTCCCTGCCGTCAGCCAATGATGATCGTGCCGATGGCAATCACCGCACATGCCAGAATCTTACGAATAGTCAGTGTCTCACCCAGGAAAAAATATCCGATCAGCACCGCGAACAACACGCTGGTTTCGCGCAGGGCCGATACTGCTCCCATGGGTGCCGCGGACATGGCGTAAATGACGATTCCATAGGCCAGAAGTGAAACCAGCCCTCCGATGAAGGCCGTCATGAACCCGGGACGTAAGGTGAACAGACTCTTCGCGTCGCGCATGCCGACATACACCAACGGCATCAAGACGCCCCACAAGGCGCACATCCATACCGTGTATGCCATCGGCGCTCCTGACAGGCGTACGCCAATGCCATCCGTCACGCTATAAGCGGCAATGAAACAACCGGTGCCCAGGGCGTAAGGCAGACTCGGGACAGCCAGCTTGCGTCCTTTGAAGGCGAGCGAAATGATGCCGCCTGACACCAGCAAAATGCCAAACATCACGGCTGCGCCGACCGTTTCCCCGGCAAAAACCGAAGCGGCGAGGGTGATCAGGACAGGCGAGGAGCCCCGCGAGATTGGGTAAGTTTGCCCAAGGTCTCCAACCTTGTAACTACGCACCAGGAACAGGTTGTAGCCAACGTGCAGGACCGCCGAAAGGACTGCATAGAACCAACTGGCTTTGGCCGGGGGCTCCAAAAACAACGCTATTGCGACGCTGGCGATGGCTACCGCCACGCACATGATCGTCATCGACCAAAGTCTGTCGGCGCCACCGCGCAACGCGGCATTCCAGCTGGCATGCAAAAGCGCTGCGAAAAGTATGAGCAAGATGATGTGATATGGCATGCACGATCCTGAGCACTTGGGCACCGTGATTAAAGCAAAGTCCCTTCATCACTTAATGAGTAAGACCCTCATGCTCATCAACATCCTTTTGCGGCCCTATCCGATTCTGTCAGTAGCCACTGCGAATGGTTCAGTTAAAGATTTTCGGCCTCAGGCGCACTGAAGGCCTTACTGTAGTAACCAGACTGATCAAAACAGCACACGTGCTTCTTGCCGGACGCAAGCATTTCGCAGGCATCACCCATTCGTTTTGCGCGTGTCTTGAGTTGCTTGGCTGAAGTAATCCAGTGTATCCAGTCCACCCGTGCGATGGTCGTCGTACTGTTCCAGACTTCGCGCGCCTCTGGAGTGGCTGCCAGTGCCTCCTGGAAATCTGCCGGGACGTCAGGCTCAGGCTCCTTCTTGGCTGGGCTTAGCCCTATCGTGACCCTATCCCCAGCGGCCGCGCCTGCGGCCTCGCTTAATTCCTTACTGACCCGCAGCCAATGGCTCAGCTGACCATCGGGCTCGAGCGTTGCCTGGAATGGGTGCCCATTGAGCGTGCCTTCAACCGTCGTCCTTCCTCGCCTCGGCAGTTGTTCGCTCGCATCTTTGGGCAGTACCAAAAATGTCCACGACTTATCATCACCAGGCTTTGCCGGACGAAGCAGCTTTGCTTCGAAGCGGGATTTCACATCGGTTGTTGTCATCGCATCGCCTGCAACTGTTACCTGACTATTGCTTGTCATTTGAACACAACGGCTACACCAACTGGCGAACTCCCAAAGACATGAGCAACCCGCCACACAGCCGATCGGTCGCTTTTTTCCTGCATTGGTACGCGCGAGTAATCATGGGTTGCGAAAGGGCG
Organism: Pseudomonas sp. TH10; assembly: GCF_016651255.1. Classification (GTDB taxonomy): domain Bacteria; phylum Pseudomonadota; class Gammaproteobacteria; order Pseudomonadales; family Pseudomonadaceae; genus Aquipseudomonas. The sequence continues at coordinate 10,289 of NZ_JAEKEG010000114.1, read as the reverse complement.
ATTGCGACCATGCCATACCAAATCGCGCAGACCACTACTACAACGCCCAGCATCGACAAAAAAGTGCCAGCCGAAACGTGGGCAGGCGCTGCTGAGGTCTGCGCTTATTGCGCAAAGCCGGTTTTGCCGATGCGTTTGAGCATCTCGTTGTACATCTTGCTGCGACGGTGGGCAGTGCTGTAGCCGCCGGCGGCAGCGACTGTGCCGGCCTGGATGTGGTCCAGGTACTTGAATATCGTGCCGGGCGAAATGAATTCGACGGTGTATCCCATCTCGACCATGCGGTCTTGCAGCGTGTACCCGGGCACACGATCATCCAGCTGGAAATGCAGATCATGCTGCTTCATCAACCCACAGTTCCACAGGGTGCAAAAACTCTTCAGGTGGACTTCACGCCAGGGCTTCGGGTCTTTGGAGCGCAGCCCCAAGGTTTGTTTCAGGCGGCGGTAATGGTGTTTGTACAGCCGCGAAGCATAACGCCAGGCAGACCTGATCACCCCGCGATCCAGTTGCTCGACACAGCCTGCGGCCGCGACCTGCGGATCGTTGATGCATTTGCTCAACATCATGTCGAACACGGATTCATCGTAGATGAAGGTGTCGGTGTGCAGCAGGAACAGGTAGTCGGTTGTGACGCGCGCCAGCGCCATGTCGAGTGCTCTGCCGTGCGCCATATGGCCCGCTTCCGGGCCGGCTGACTTGCGTTCGATCAGGTTGATCCAGTTCAGCGAGCGCAGGTATTGGACGCTCTCATCCGCGGAGTCGTTGTCAACGACCCAGACCGGGATATTCCGGTGCCCCACGTGTTTGTATAAAAGGTCGAGGCAGGCTTTGGTGATGTCGAGTGTTTTGTAATTAACCAGAACAATGCTGAAGGGAGTGTTCGTGTTGTTTGAAAGATGCTTCATAACCTGAATGCCCAGTTATTGTTTGCGCTTGGTTTGTGCTGCGGTGTAAGTGGGCGCGAGAGTAAGTAAACGACCTTAAGTGAAACTTAATCTCGCCGGGTTCCAGCCAAAAGCGCGGGCATGCGCTGATGTCCATCGGCATCGATGTAGCCCAGATCGCCAGACTTTCATGCCCCGTTCGTCGAACGAGGAATCTGGGTGACAGAGCGGTTTTAGGCGATCGCTCGCTGTTACCCAAGCCACCCCACCAGCAGCATCGCGCTCAAAGCCACCAACGCCGTATTCAGGCAAACCAGCCCGAAGCCAAACCTCACCAGTGCGCTTTCCTCGCTGGCCTGGGTCTTCGCCAGCCCCAGGATCAGCATGACGATCGACAGCGAACCCAGTGCGGCATGTCCTGCCGCGCTGTTCTGCACGGCGGCCAGCAACAGGCGCGAGGCGTCGGGGAGCATCGCGATGGCCGGCATGAAGATCGCGTTGCCACCGACGTTCGATCCGGTCATGTAACCCGACAGGGCGCCCAGCAGGCTAACCACAGATGTTGCTGCGGTGGGCGACAGGCCAGCGAGCAGTTGCATCAGGCCCGCGAGGAATCCGGCCTTGACCATCATCTGCGACATCGCCAGGAAGAAAAAAATCGTCAGCAAGGGGCGTTTCGCCCGAACCGCCAATGCCGTCAGCCAACCAACGACCGGCCCCGTCTGGCGTGGCGTGTTGCGCGCGTAGAGGCCCAGGCCGATCAGCACCAGGATCAGCGCCACGCCCGGTGAAGCCAAGGGTTTCCACGTCACCTGGGCGCCCTGGACGATCCAGAGATCCTGCCAGCCGGTGATGCTCCACAGCGTTTTCAAGCCGACGATGAAGACGATCAGCAGCACATAAGGCCAGGCCTGTCGCGGCCATTGCACCGTGCTGCGGGTGGTTGCGCTGCGCCGCCGCCACAGGCCTGCAGCCAGTACGGCGCTGGCGGTGAACAGGCCGGCGGCAACGCCGGCTACTTCCGGGCCCAACCAGCGGCTGGCAGCGTAGAGCACGGCCACGAACAGCAGCCAGAAAACGCCCAGCGCCTGCCATTCCCGCAGCTCGCGCACGCCTGCCAGGTACAACGCCATGGCACTCAGGGCAAGAAACACCGGGGCGCTGGTGAGGGCCGAAGTCGCAGCCAGGGCCGGCGCGTCCAGATGTGCCAGCGAGGCGCCGATCACCGAGGCCAGGCCCAGGGTGCCCCACGGCATGATCGCCATGCCGGCCAAGGCGATGCGCAGTGCGACCTGGCGATCGAACAGGCTCAGCAGTAGTGGCACGGTGGCGATCAGCGACACGCCAAAACCGGTCATGGCTTCCAGCAACGGTGCCAGTCCGAGAACGATGAACACCAGTTGATCGCCGCGTCCCAGTCCCAGCGAACGCACCCATTGGCTCAGGGCCAGATTCACGCCCAGACGCTCGATGACGATGACGAACGCCAGCCCCGGCACAATCACGAAAGCGGTGCTGGCGAACAGCACGACGGTGTCTTCGGCGGCGGCGAGCAGGCTCGCCCATTGCCACGCATCAGCGATACCGGCGAGCCACAGCACTACCACCAACAACGTGCCTGCGATGGCTGCGTGTACGGGTGGGCGGCGCAGCACGACGAGCATGGCGGTGACCAACAGGACGGGAGAAAGATGAAACAGAGCGACCATGCCAATGAAATCCTGTGTGAGTTCGCGCTGCGAATGCAGGCGGCGAGCACGATAATATTTCTCACGATCAGATAAAGGGTCGCGGTTTTCTGCTAGTTTTCGAGAAAATTTCTCACGGATTGACCATGGCCAAAAACCTCGCAGCTTTCGACTCACTGGACAAGTTCGACCGGGCCATCCTCGACCTCGTCCAGCGCGACAACACCACGCCGTTGCGCCTGATGGCCGAGCAGGTAAACCTCAGCACAGCCGCTGTTCAGCGCCGTATCAAACGAATGGAAGAAGCGGGCGTCATCACCGGCAATGTCGCCATTGTCGACCCGACGGCGGTAGGGCGACCGATTACCATCATTGTCGAAGTGATGGCCGAACGTACCAGTATCGAGGCCCTGGAGGCGATCAAAGCCCACTTCGCCGTGCCGCAGGTGCAGCAGTGCTATTACGTCACTGGCGAGGTGGATTTTGTGCTGATATTGACCGTCGCCAGCATGCAGGAATACCAGCTACTGGCGCGGAAACTGTTTGCCGAAAACGCTAACGTCACCTGGTTCAAGACCATCGTGGCACTGGACCGGGTGAAGGTCGGGCTTGAGGTGCCGAGCCTGGCGGGGTAACGGCACAATCGCACCCTGGCAGGCGATGTAGTGTTTTTCGTGATAGCTCGTAACGGAGCTTGCGATTGGTCCTCGGCTCAACGTCTGTTTAGGGTTGCTGCAGCAATTCTCAGCCGTAGTGGAGCTGTATGCGTTATCGACGTCTCGACCTGAACCTTCTGGTGGCCCTGGACGCCTTGCTCAGCGAATGCAGTGTGAGCCGGGCGGCCGAGCGCTTGTGCCTGGGCCAGTCTGCGGCAAGTTCAGCGCTGGGGCGCCTGCGCGAACACTTCAACGACCCGTTGCTGGTGCAGGTTGGCCGGCGGCTGGAGCCGACAGCGCTGGGCCTGGAGCTGCTGCCGAAAGTGCGTGAGGCCCTGGCGCTGACACGGGACATCGTCGATTCGCCGGTCGGGTTTGACCCCGCCACCTGTACCCGTCAATTCACGTTGGTGGCCTCGGATTACGTGGTCGGAGTACTCCTGCCTGCCGTAAGTCTTGAGTTGGCACGAGTCGCTCCCGGGGTGCGATTGAGCCTGCGCGACCTGCCTGCACCGCGCGACGGTGACGTGGTCAGCGAGGCGCTGGATTACCGTCGCAGTGATGCCGTGATAGTGCCGCAGCGCCGCTTGAATCCGGCGTACCCCCACGTGCCGCTGCTCAACGATGAGTTGTGCTGCATCGTTTGCGCGGGGCAGGCGCAGTTTGCCGAGGGCCTGAGCCTGGCCAGCTACTGTGCGGCGGAACATGTGGTGCGCGAGTTCTCCGACGGGCGAAACCTGGCGATGGATGCCGTGCACCTGCAGGAGCTTGGCGTGCAACGGCGAGTCGCGGTGGCCGTGGAAAGCTTTGCGCTGATCCCGGAGTTTGTGATGGGTACCGCGCGTATCGCTACGGTATTTCGTCGTCAGGCCCAGGGTTTTTCCCGGCGGTACCCGCTGCGGATCCACCGCGCACCGCTGGCGTTTCCCGCCGCTACCCAAGTGCTGCAGTGGCACCCTTACCAGGAACATGATCCGGCGATGCGCTGGTTGCGCCGACTGCTGGTAGAACAGGCGGCGATGCTCGATCAGCCTGGAGGTTGATCGCCGGTGTCCGCTATCAAGCCGACCTGATCGATGGCCTGCACGGCGCAGCGCTCGTCGTTGTCCGAGGTATCGCCGCTGATGCCGATGGCGCCGATGAGTTGCCCCTGGGCGTTACGAATCAGTACACCGCCTGCCACGGGAATCACTTCGCCGCCGGTCAAACTGTTGATCGCATCAAAAAATGCCGGCATCGCTTGCGCACGCCGCGCCAGTTCCCGTCCGCCGAAACCCATGCCCAGGCAGCCGCGAGCCTTGCCAGTGGCGATTTGCGGGCGCAGGAAACTGGCGTGCTCATCGCGCAGTACGGCCAGTGGATGACCGGCGGAGTCCAGTACGGCTGCGGCCATGGGCTTGAAGCCCGCTTGACGGGCGAGGCGAATGGCACGGCTCGCCAGGTCTGTGGCAGTGAGCAGATCGAGTTGTTGCATGTCAGCAGTCCTCATAAGGCCCACTTGCCCAACTGGGCTACGCGGTCGCGAGTGTACAGATCGGTCCATTTCAACGAGTTGAAGTCGCTGACCTGCTTGGGGTTGTAGGGGCTGCGCTCCATACTCACCGGCTGGCCGCCCTTGTACACGGCTTTCAGGCGAGAGCGATCCTGCAGCAGACGGATGTCCTGTAATGGCGAGCCGTCGAGCAGCAGGAAGTCGGCCTGTTTCCCTACTTCCAGAGTGCCCAGGGTCTCGCCCCGTGGCATGCAGCGCGCGCCGACGTTGGTGGCTGCATGCAGGGCTTCGGCCGGCGTAAAGCCGAGCCGCGTCACCAGCAATTCAAGCTCGCGGGCGTGCCACTCGCCGTAAGGCGTCACCGCAAAACCGCTGTCACTGCCGCAGGCGAACGGGATGCCGGCCGCTTTCGCGCGTTTGAGCACGGCTGAGCCGATCTCCAGGGTTCGAGCGCAGTAACCGGCGTAGCCGGTGGTGATGGCCGGGTCGTGGGGCTGGCAGAAATCGACGGTGTTCTGCGGAAACGTCATGGTGGGTGCCAGGATGCTGCCGGCTTCGAGCAAGGCTTCGATGCACGCGTCGTCCATGTAGAACGCGTGGAAGACCAGATCGACGCCGGCGCGCGCGGCGTACATCACCGCCTCGCGACCGTAGGCATGGGTGGCGACCTTGCAGCCCAGGCGATGGGCCTCGGCCACCATTTCGTAAGTTTCTTCGGCGGTGAACGCCGCGATGATTTCACCGTTGGGGCGGCGATGGGTGCCGTCCATGGCAATTTTGATCAGGTCGACGCCATCCTTGGCTTGTTTGCGGATTTCCGCCAAGGCATCGCTGCGGCTGGTCACCAGGCATGCGGTGAAAAATTCCGGGGCACCCATGCGGCTCGGGAACCAGTCGTTGAGGCTCTGCCGATTGGTGATGACCCGGCTGCTGGCGGCAATTCGCGGCCCTTCGAACAACCCGGCACCGATGGCGTTGCGCACGGCGATGCTGAGCTGGCCACTGTCACCGGGGCACACCATGCTGGTGACGCCGGCCGCCAGCACATGCTGGGCGAAGAACATGCCGCGCAGGGCGCGGAACTCGTCGCTGGTCCAGATATCGATGTCTTCTTCGCTCTGCGCATTGCCGAATGCCAGATGAGTATGCACATCCACCAGGCCGGGCATGACAAAGTTGTCGCCGGCGTCCACCACGGTGTCGCCGGTTAGGGGTGCAGGCGCGGACAGGGTCGGGCCGACGTACCTCAGCAGACCGTTTTCAACCACCAGGGTTTGCTGCTGACGGGTGTCGAGGCCGGTGCCGTCGAACAGTGTTTGGCATTTCAGGTGCAGGCTAGACATGGGGTTTTTCGCTTGGCTGATTGTTATGCGAAAAGAGACTAGGGGCGCGGGCAGGTTCAACACCAACAGATTGCATCGATGGCGACGTATTGACCGGGTCAATAGGTCTGCAAGCCTTGGTTTACTTGGCTTGTGGGCGATGGAAGGTGTCGGAGGGAGAGTATCGCGAGTCACGATGGCAGGCATCTTCATCGACGATTTTTACTGCGCAGGTGCGCCGTTTAGGGTGCGCGCTTGTCAATCCACCGAGAGTCAGGAAGATGCCTGTGAAAACCCAACTGCTGCAATTGGAAACCGAACGCCGCCGGGCGCTGGTCGAAGAGGATTATGCCCGAGTCGCCGAACTGTTCGCCGATGACCTGGTGTACGTACACACCACTCGTTCCACGCTACTCGTTCACCTAGCTGACTTCCGCCCTGCCACAACGCAGGTGCGAGCAGGAGTACCCAGGTCAAACTAAAGGAGCCGGCTTGCTGGCGATCGCAGCACCGCGGTGTGCCAGGCGCACCGCCATCGCGAGCAAGGTTTGCTCCCACAGTGCTATGGAAGTGCCGGACTGTAGGAGCCGGCTTGCTGGCGATCGCGGCACCGCGGTGTGCCAGGCGCACCGCCATCGCGAGCAAGCTTTGCTCCCACAGTGCTATGGAAGTGCCGGACTGTAGGAGCCGGCTTGCTGGCGATCGCGGCACCGCGGTGTGCCAGGCGCACCGCCATAGCTGGCAAGTCAGGCTTCCTGCAATGGCGTTTTGAATAGGCCGATCAATCCATCAGCCAGTGTGCCCACCCAGCGTTTCAGCCACCCAGTCCGCAATGTACTGCCCGGCATTAATGCTGTTATCAAAGCTTGAATGCTGCACCCCACCTTCGCGTTCAGTGAATATTTTCAGCTCGCGCTTTGGGCTGTTGACCAGTTGCTCGTAGGTGCGATGTGCCCACTTCAATGGAATCTGTGAATCCTTTTCCCCGTGGGTCACCAGGAACGGCACCTTGATCCGGTCCAGCACGCCGTCCAGGTGGACGTTCTCGGCGATGCTCATGAACTCGTCGACATCGTTCGCGCCCCACACCCAGCACACGTGCGACCAGTAATGCGGTACCGGGAAGCTGCCTTCTTTTTCCAGGCGACGTTTTTGCACATCTCGCCAGTCGTGGTTCGCGCCCCATACCACGCCGCAAGCGAAGCGCGGTTCGAAGGCCACGGCGCGCGGGCAGTAGTAACCGCCCAACGAGACACCTTCCATGCCGATACGCCGGGCATCCACATCACTGCGGGTTTCAAGCCAGTCGACGACGCGGCTGGCCCAGTGCTCCGCTGTCGTAACGGGCAATCAGGTTGTGCAGGCGCAAGGCTTCACCGGTGCCCGGTTGGTCGATGATCAGCGAAGACACCTCCGCGTTTGGCCAGCCAGGCGGGGAGGCCGACGCGGTATTTCATTTCCTTGGTCGAATCCAGCCCGTTGACCTGCACCAGGATCGGCGCCGGCCCGCTCACGCCTTCGGCGCGTACCAGCAAGCCGGAAATATGTGCGCCCTCGTAGGGGATCTCCACTCGCTCGCAGTTCTCCCGGGACAGTTCGATGCCGCGTTTGAACGTCTGCAGGAAGCGCTGGTACAGCTCGGTGCGGCCCGCTGCGCCATGGGCCTGCAGGCGCTCGCAGGTCAGGTAGTAGGTGGCGGCGCGGTTGTATTTTTCGCCTGCAGACAACAGCCGGCCCGACGTTTCGTCTTCCTCGGCCAGCCCGCAGAGTTTGTCGGCCATTTTCGCCCAGGTCTCGCGGAAGGCCTTGGTACCGGCGGCGTCGGGTTGGCGGGCGGCCTCCTGCAGCGGCGCGCACATCTCTTCGATTTCGCCCATGCGGGCGCCCATCTCGATGGCCAGGTTGACAGAAAGATTCCACACGTAGTTGGTTGGGAAATAGCGGAACATGGTTTTTGTTGTCCTTGTGGTTGCCTTGGCGTTCCCACGGCACGTTAAGGACGACCCGACTATTTGGCCAATCGTGACGCGGGATGGGAGGTATCGCGAGCGGCGATAGGATGTTCCCTCAAGGTGCTGGATGAATTCGCTGATGCGATCGCGCAGCCAGCGATGCATGGGGTCGCCGTCGACGCTTCGGTGCCACAGCATCACTTCACCGCATCACCGGTATCTTCACCGGCGGCTGCAGGATCCGCAGCGGCAGATGCAGGGCGTACACGCCAGCCGCTGGTGCATGGTCGCGATGCGCTGGGTGCCGACGACCAGCTGCGGCAGGGGTGTTGAAGTCGTTGGTAATCACTTCCAGCCGGCGATTGAAGCCGTACTGGTTCATGCAGACCATTCCTCGATGACTCATGTGCCGGGTGCGCCCGAAACCGACGGAAACGTGGCCCATTTCCATGTACTGCTCAGGCGTCAGGCTGTCCCCCACTTGCGTGTTGCCCTGCCACACCACGCACACGTGTTCTTCCTCGAACAGCAGCTTGGAAGGGTGGCCGTCGATGGTGTAGCGCTCCGGCACGATCATCAAGTCGACCTCGCCGCGAACCAGCAATTCGCCGGAGTTATCGCTGGGGCCGAGCATCTCGAAGGTGATGTTGGGCGCTTCCTGGTGGATTTTCTGAATCACCTGGGCGAACAGCACGCTGATCAGGTAGTCCGAGGTCACCAGCCGAAAGTGGCGCTTGCTGGTCGCGGGGTCGAACACCGGTTTGGCGGTGATGGACGACTGGATGGTCAGCAGCACTTCACGTACCGGCTTGGCCAGTTCCAGCGCGTAGTTGGTGGGTTGCATCTTGCGCCCCACCTGCACCAGCAACTCGTCTTCGAAATAGCTGCGCAGGCGTCCCAATACGCCGCTGGTGGCGGACTGTGTCATGTGCAGGCGTTCGGCGGCGCGGGTGATGTTCTGCTCTTCGAGCAATACATCGAGCGCCACCAGCAGGTTCAGGTCCAGGTGATTGAAACGCATCGGGCACGTCCATTGTTGTATTTATTTTCGCGATACATTCGGACGAATACAGTGCCGCGTCAAGCCTGCCTCAAGTCGACCTGACGTGGCATCAGGTATCGCGTTTGCCGATAGGTCGCATCCCGGACATGCGATTAGTCAGCTGCCCAGGGTCCAGTCAATCTTCGCCGCAGTCGGACCTTGAGCCGACACCACCACCGGGTTCGTTGCCAGGCTGATCCTGACGCTGAGCGTTCAGTTGCTGTTCCCGGATCATAATTTCAATGGAGTGGTTGCCATGAACATCATTGGCCTTGATGCCCTGATTTTTGGCGTCGATGACATCCAAGCCTGTACCGATTGCCTGCGTGACTACGGCCTTGAGCCGGTTGCCGTGAGCAGTGAGGGCGGGCGGTTTGAAGCACTGGACGGCACTGCCGTGATCATTCGCCGAGCCGACGACCCCGGTCTGCCGGCGGCCATCAGGCCCGGCGCGCGTCAATTCGCGAAACCGTATACGGTGTCGCCAGCAGCGCTGACCTCGACGCGATCGAAGACGAACTGGCCCGGGATCGCCAGGTCACCCGCAGCCCCGATGGCGTGCTGCACAGCGTCGATGACATGGGCTTTGCCATCGCCTTCCAGGTCACGGTGCGCAGGGCGTATACCGCCCCGGACGACCTGACCAACGCCGCCGGCCACGCGCCGCAGCGACCTCTCAACCAGCCGGGGATCACCCTCGACATGAGCGCGGCGCCGCGCACTTTGTCCCATGTGGTGTATTTCGTTCCGGACGCGGTCAAGGCCGAGGCGTTCTACGCCGAGCGCCTGGGTTTCAAGACCACCGACACCTTCATCGGTGCCGGGCCGTTCATGCGCCCGGCCGGTTCTGATGATCATCATTGCCTGTTCATGATCCAGACCTCGCCGCACATGAAAGGCTGCGAACACTTCACCTTCCACATGGGCAGCGGCACCGAAGTGCTGTTGGCCGGCACCCGCTTCGAGCAAAAAGGCTGGACCAGTTTCTGGGGCCCGGGCCGTCACCTGTTTGGCTCCAACTGGTTCTGGTACTTCAACAGCCCCTTGGGTTGCCACATCGAATACGACGCCGACATGGACAAGCACGATGACGCCTGGGGAGGCGCGCCGCGCGCCATTGTCAGCGGATAACTCGCAGTTGTTCCTGTTCAACTCGAAAGAGAAATGGGCACCTCGGTGGCCCGCCACCCAAGCTCGGTTGAAGGCGGGTTTGAGCGATGAACCAGCGCGAGATTGGGCTATGCCGCGCG
>NZ_JAEKEG010000113.1 GCF_016651255.1 Pseudomonas sp. TH10 | reverse complement strand
CGGAGTGTGCTCCGCGACCCGCAGGCGCAACGCTTCATAAGCCGCTGCGGGGAAGTCGGGTGTACACAGCGAATTACGCCATTCAAATCGTGCTGTCATAGGTTCAGGTCGGTCCGTGGCGTTCATGAGGCGCTCCAGCGCAGGGCGAACAAGGTTTCCCCAGGCAGCTCGAAGCTGATGCGGCCGCCCTGGCATTTGAAAGGTGCTTCGCGGCTGCGATTGTCCGCGCCGAAGTAATGCAATGTGCCGTTGTTCAGCGGGCAGGCCGTGCCCTCCAGGCTGACCAGCTGGATGCGCGCGCCTTTGTTGACCCCGAACAGACTCGCGTTGATGGTCGCTGGCCATGGCCAGCACATCCACTTCGAAGGCGTCGTTCTCCAGGCGCATCACGTCGTGCAGCCAGTGCTGCTGCATGAACTGCTGGGCATACCCCACCGGTTTGAGCTCGTAGTGCTCTTCGTCGAGCATGCGCAGCATGCCTCTGCGATGGTCAGATTCGTCGGCGGCCTGGAACCAGCCGAGCATGTCGAGCAAGCCATCCTGGGATGAATTGATCGCTACCGAGGCCCACCACAGTGAAGCGTAATGGGTCTCCCTGGTCGTACGGGCTGAGAGCTGCTCCCGCTGGACATGTTGGTTTGGTCCAGCAGCAAGGCCTTGCGTGGGCGACCTTGGGCATCGAGCCCGACCAGTTCGGCAGCGCGCCGCACGCTGTCGCGATAGACCCGGGTCGCCAGCGGGTCGCGCACCATCCATTCGTGCCAGGCCAGCGCGTCGATGCTGTCCCCGGATTCGGCGAGCAGGCGCCTGGCCCAGTCGATGCCACGCCGGTCTTCGGCGTTTTCGATGAACGGACCGTTGATGAACCGCGAGCTCGCTGGCATCACAATGCGCACCCCGGCCTTGGCATTGGCCGGGTCGCTGCGTACCTGGCGGGCCATGCTGGTGAAGATCGCCTGATAGCTCGCGTAGTCGCGGTAGTTGAGGTTTGGCTCGTCGGCGAAGCCGATGTAGTGCGTGCCTTTGCCGCCGAGGGCGCGAGTGGCGGCCAGCCAGGCATCGAGCCCGGCGGTGCTGTTGGCATCCAGGCGCAGGTCGGCCACTCGGTACCGCCCGGCCAGCAGGGTCAGGTTCTGCGTGATGCCGAAGCGCTCCTGGAACAGGCGACGGAACTTGTCTTCGTAATGCGGCCGGGTCGCCATGATATCGACCAGGCTGTAATGGGTCGCGGCCGTGGCCTTGAGCGCATCGAACAAGGCAAAAGTCGATGGCGGTGGCAACGCGTAGGGCATGGCGATGCCCAGGTTCGGGTCTTGCCGATCACTCCCGGGTGCAGGGTCAGGCGGGTCTTGCCGAAGTCTTCGCGCACGGGTTTGAGTTGCTGTGGGGTCTGGGCAAACAGGTTGGCCGTGCCATCGAGCCAGAACGCCACTTTGCCACTGCCGCGCAAACGCAGGCGCCAGACCTGGTCAGCGGCGGCCACCGGCAACTCGATCTTGTCGAACTGCCAATACGCCGGGTAGGGCTTGAGGGCCAGCGACAGCTGCTTGCCGTCATCCAGCCGTTGCGCCTGCAAGGCCTCCACGCCGCCGTGGAACTTGCCGGCCAGTACCGCGCGCTCGCCGGCCGCGACCTTGAAGTACAACGCCTCGTTGTCCCCGGGTTCGGCGCTGAAATGCACCTTGGCCGGGGCGAACAACGCGACCGTGCGCTCGTCATGTTCGACGCGATAATTACGGAAGCTGTAGCCAGGAATTTCCAGTCGATAACTCGCCGCACCGGGCACCAGCGGCCAACTCTGACTGCCACGGATTTCACTCGCGGCTATGATGCGTTCACCCTGCAATTTGCCTTGGCCGTCGATCAGGTACAGCTGTTCTTCATTGGCTTGTGCCTGCCAGGCCGGCGTCCAGCGCACGGTCAGCGTGTCGGGGCTATCGGGTTGCAGGTACAGGCTGCCGTCGCGAATTTGCGCCCAGCGCATAGGGGCGGCTTCGACGCTCAGACACAAACTGGTGAGCAGTAACAGCCACTTCATGCTGACTTCCGTTGCAGCATTTGCAGCATGGGCGCCACGTCGCTGGGCAGGATGATCAGGGTTTGCCAGATAGGCACCCGACTCAAGTGGCAGTACAGCAGCAGCAGTGCCACAGTCACCGCCAGGTAGGCAATTGAAGAAGCCGCTGCCGCACCGACGATGCCATAGGCGGGGATCAGTATGAGGTTCAGCGGCAGGCTGAGCAGGGCGCTGAAACCCATCAGCAGGGAAATCGCGCCGGGACGGTTCTTGCCCAGCAGGTCCAGGCGCAGGATGCTCATGTAACACAGGCCCAGCAGGCCCGGCAGCAGTGCCAGGAGGGCCGGGTAGGCCGGTTGATAGGCAACCCCGAACAGGGTAATGATCAGCCATTCACCGATCAGCGCCATGGACAGGCACGCACCGATCATCACCGTGGCGGTGAGGCGCAATGCCAGGGGCGTGAGTTTCTCAATGCCCTTTTCCTGCTGTAGCAGGTTCTTCATCAGCGGAGTGGTCACGGCTTCGGGAACGATCAGCAGCAATTCGGCAGCCGCGCTGGCCATCGCGTAATGGCCCAGGGCCGTGGTACCCAACATGGCGCCGATGAACAGATAGTCGGAGCGCAGGATCACCTGCTGGAATAACAGGTCGGGATGGCTGCGGGCGCTGTAGCGCAGCAGTTCTTTCTGGCTGGCCCGATCCCACTGCAAGATCACCGGCTGGGCTCGCTTGAGCCACATCCAGCCGGTCAGCACCTACCATGCTGAGCCCGGCCAACCAACTGATCAACGCGGCTTCCAGTGCCGCGTTTTTCCCATCCAGAACAGGGCGAGAAACAGCAGCAGCGGCGCCACCGATTCGATCAGGCGCAAGACGTTGAACGCCATCACGTTGCCCGAGGCGTTGTGCAGCGTCAACAGGCCACTCTTGAGTACCGTCAGCGGCACCGCCAACAACAATAACCAGGCGAGCAAACCCAGTTGCAGGGTGATGTCCAGTTCGCTGCCGAACTCCCGCGTCAGCGCCACTACCACCACCGTCAGCAACCCGGCGAGCAAGCAGCCGTACACCAATACCTGACTCAGCAACAGACCCATGGGCCGATGCTGCGCTGCCTGGAAGCCGACGGCCGAATTGAGCCCGCCACTGGTGGCGGCGCTGATCAGTTCGGGCAGGGTACTGAGCAGGGCAAACAGACCACGCTCGCTTGGCCCCAGAATCCGCGCCAGCAAGACGTTGCGCAGCAGGCGCACGGCGATCATCGCCAGCTTGGTGCCCATGCTCACGGCCAGGTTTTTCAGGTACGTGTTGCGACTCATGCGCGGGCTCCGCGGCAGATGCGCCAGGACAACAACTGCGGATTGCGCGCCACCCGTTGGCTGACGCCGAACCTGGGCAGTGCCAGCGGATCCGAGTGGCCACGGTAAATCCCGGTAGCGGTGCCCAGGGCAAACGGGAAATCATGGTCGGCGACCTGACGCTGCACCCGCGCATCGTTGTCACCATTGGGGTAGCAGTACACTGGCAACGGCCGTTGGCAGCCGTTGTGCAGCGCATCGCGGCTACGGCGGATTTCCTCCGCCAGGGTACGATCGTCGAGCCCGGTGAGGATCGCATGGCTGGCACCGTGCGGACCGAAACGCACCAGCCCGGAATTTTCCAGCTCACGCACCTGCTGCCAGTCCAGTGCCTGGGGCATGGATTCGGCCGGACACTCGTCGGTGAGGCGGCAGAGCGCCTGGGGCGGCAGGGTTTTCAGGCTTTGCAGAAAGCGCAGCAGCGCCAGGCTGCGGCGTTGCTCGTTGGCATCGTGCAGCAGCGCCGGCAGTGGCCGGCCGGCCTGTTGCAGGGATTCGATCAGGTGTATCCGCGCTTCCTCGCCATGAGTGCCCCAGAGCGTTTCGCCAAGGCTTTCCCACCAGAACCGCTGGCGGCTGCCGATGAAATCGCTGGAGAGAAAAATACTCGCCGGCACTTGATGCTTGAGCAATACCGGGAAGGCATGCAGGGCGTTGTCGCGCCAGCCGTCGTCGAACGTCAGGCTCACTCTTGGCCGCTTCGTCGGGCTTTGGGTGGGTTGCAGGATGTCCATCAGCGGCACGCAGTCGAAGTGCCTGCTCAGCCAGCCCAGAAAGTGTTCGAACGCCTGGGTTCCGATGCACAGTTCGTTGCGATGGGGCAGGTCGGCGGCGTTGTCATCGGGCAGCACCCGATGCAGCATCAGGATCACCCCGGCGCCTTGCAGTTGATTGCGCCCCACTGACGAGTTCAGGTACAGCCATCCGCTGGTCTGTTTGAGCAATTGCATAATCCCCATGGTTCCATCCTCTCAGCGATTTTGTTCGGGGTTCCATCGTGCATAGCGTTGGCCGCGCAGGAACTGCCACAGCCCGATGCTCATCCCGGCAAGGGTGACGAGCAGGAAGGCGGCGAGGCGGAAGGGTTTGGGCAGGCGGTGTTGCGAGTCCAGAAGACCGGCGATGGCGATCGCATATCCGAGCAGTTGCGCGACCAGGAACACCTGGTAGAAAGCATGCTCCTGCCACAGCCAGAAATTGCTCAGCAACAACGGCAGCAACAGGATGGGGGCCAGGCGGCGGATCAGCTTGTGGCTGATCAGCGCGATGGCGTACAGCCCGTGCTTGAACGGGTTGAGCAGTTCGCGGCGCTGGGCCAGGCTTTGCAGACCGCCGACGGTCACGCGCTGGCGCCGGCGGAATTGTTTGTCTGCCTCGTCGACACCCTGGTCGATCACCTGGGCCTGGGGCACGAAAACGATGCGTTTGAACGCCACAGGTGCGCAGGTGCTGATAAAAAAATCATCGTTGACCTCTGCCGGCACGGTCTGGAACAACTCGCGTCGCAACGCCAGTAGCGCGCCATCGGCCGAGACCATGCAGCCGGTGCGATTCTCCACCCGGCGCAACCAGCCTTCGTAATGTCGATACAGGCTGTCGCCGATGCTCAGGCCTTTGCCGGTCACCGGGATCACCATGTGCCCGGCGCAGGCGCCGACCGCAGGGTCTGTCAGCGGCGCGAGCAGGTGGCCGAGGGTGTCGGTGGCCCATTGATTGTCGGCGTCGGTAAACACCAGGATGTCACCGCTGCTCAGTGCTACCCCGGCGTTGAGGGTCGCGGCCTTACCCCCGCGGGGCAGGTCGAGCACCGTGATGCGCGGGTCGACAACCTTGTGCGCACAGGCCACGGTGGCGTCGGTAGAGCCGTCGCTGGCCAGGATGATTTGCAGCGAGCGTGGCTGGTAATCCTGGGCCAGCAGCGTGCGCAGTTTTCCTCGATGTGCCGCGCCTCGTTGTGGGCGGCAATCACGATGCTCACGTTCATCGGTGGCGCCGGCGCCGGACGGCGCGCCGGGTACAGCGGTGCGAGCAACGTCAGCAGCATGGGATAACCCAGATAGGCGTACACCGGCAGCAGCAGGCACATCCAGAAAATGAATTCAGCCACGGGCGGGCCTCCTGGCATTCCATTGGCAAAGGCTGAGAATGAACGCGGCGCCGGCCAGGTGCAGACGCACCCAGTGCAAGCCCCAGAGTTGCACCGTCAGGCCGACGCTGCGGTGCCTGGCACTCTGGCGCAAGCTCAGCATCAGCGCCGGCAACAGTGTCAGCACAACCATCAGCAGCGCGTGATGCGGAAAGCCATTGAACAACGCAGAAATCGCCAGAAAATCCAGCAGCCACACCAGCAGCGACAGCATTGGAAAGCGCAGCAGGCGCAGGCTGAAACCGTGGGTGCGCAGCAGTTGCAGATGACTGCCCTGACGCCACATTTCTTTGCCCATCCATTCGCGCCAGTTCATTTCGTAACCCCAGTGCAGGGCGACGCTGTTGTTGATCGACAGCAGCCGCGCGCCCTGTTCGTGCAGGCGCAGGGTGAATTCCTTGTCTTCGCCAGTGCGCAGGGTTTCGTTGAAGCCACCGACCTTGTCGAACCAGCGACGGCGCATCAGCAGGTTGGCACTGGGCAGCCAGTCCACCGTCTGCACGGTATGGGCGCTGGGGCGCAGCGTACGGCGCTGCCAGGCAGTGGCGTACCACGGCGCTTCGGCGGGGGTGTGCAGATCCAGCGCAAAGACATCGGCCTGGCCGCTGGCCTCCAGTTCGAACAGGGGCTTGAGCCAGTCTTCGGGCATCTCGATGTCGGCGTCGATAAACGCCAGCCAGTGACCGCTGGCGATGGCCGTGCCGCGATTGCGCAGCGCACCGATCAACACGCCCGGCAGCTCCAGCACTTGCGCACCGAACTGGCGAGCAATGTGCGGGCCCCGATCAGTGGAGCCATTGTCGACCACGATCAGCTCGCATTGCAGGTCGGCGGCATGCGCGGCCTTCTGCGCAGCGAGCAGCGTGCGCCCAATATGCCGCGCCTCGTTGAACATCGGGATGACGATGCTGATGCTGTTCATGTCCGAGCCTCGAAGGGAGCGCTTTCTTCAGCTTTGATACGCAGCACGCTGGTCAGCGCGAGCATGATCCACACGTATTTCTGGTTCGGCGCGCTGAGGAACATCAGGAATAGGGTCAGCGACAGGAAGCTCACACCGAGGTGGGTCATCATGTCGGCCTGATGCCAGTCGCGGCGCAGCATCCACGCCGACCGCGCACGAATCAGGTTGTACAGACCGAGGGCGAGCATGCCGACAAACAACAGGCCGGCAGGCATCCCCAGCTCACTGAAAATCTCCAGGTAGGTGTTGTGCGCGTGCCGGTACAGTTCCTCGGGGTTGCTGTTGAAGGCGAAGGCCTTCGAATAACCGGTGGCTGCGTAGTGCAGCGGGAAGGTGCCGGGACCGGTGCCGATCAACGGGTTCTCGGCAATCATCCCGCTGCCGACCACGATGTAGGACGCGCGGCGGCCCAGGGACGCGTCCTGGCTCCTGGCGCCGGAGCTCAGGATGCTCAAGGACTCGATGCGTTTGATGTAGCTGGCCGGCATCGCGTACAGCGCAAGCGGAATCACGATCGCCAGACCCAGCATGGCAAAACCCCAGATGCCGCGGACGGATGCGGGGCAGCAATGCCCGGTAGTGCCAGGCGCCGATCAACAGGCTGATAAACAGCACCACCAGGCCCGAGCGGGATTCGGTCTTGGTAATGCCGACCAACAGCAGGAGGGTGCACCCACCCCAGAACAGCCGATGCAGCATGTTCGAACTACGCATGACCAGAAACAGCGCCAGGGGCACGGCAAAGGCGATCATCAGGGCGAAATTGTTCGGGTCTTTCAACAAGCCGGCAGCACGTCCGGCGTCCTGGTATTTAACGGAGAACAGCGTCATGGCGCAGGTCACCGCGACGCTGAGGGTGACCAGTTTGGCGAAGGTGTTCAGATTCAGTTCGCGACCAATCAGCAAGGTGATGATAAACAGCACCAGGCCGACACTCAGGTCACGCAGATGCCCAAGCGATACGCTCATGTTGTCGCTGTTCAGCAGGCTCAGCAGGTACAGCGCCATGAAGCTGAGCAGAAAGCGCCAGATATTGCTGCGCAAGCGTTCGGCCGGCAGTTGGTGCATCGCCAGTTGCAACATCAGGATCAGCACCAGCGAGGCACCCAGGATTTTCGAACCGGGAAAGGCGCTATCCTTGAACAGGCCCTCGAACGGCAGGATGGCGGCGATGCCCAACAGGCCCCAGGTCGGCTTGCGGTACAGGACCGCGACGCCGACCAGGCCCAGGACCACCCCCGGCGCCAGGAAAGGAAAAGGGCTGGCCAGCAAACCAAGGCAGACCAGGGCGAGCAAACTGACGATCGAGAGCGGAACAATCACGCGCGTGCCTCCCGTGCAGTACGGATATAAAGCTGCGACCAGCGTTCGGCCAGGGCCTTGAGGTCATAGCGATCCTGTTGCGTACGTCTTGCGTTGTCGATCAGTTCGCCGGTCAGTGCCGGCTCGGCCAGCAACGTACCGATCTGGCGGGCGAGGGCGCTGCTGTCGGCCGGCGTTGCCAGCAAGCCGTTGTGTCGGTCCTGCAGTACGTCTGGAATCCCGCCGACCGCGAACGCTACCACCGGCACCCCGGCCTGCATCGCCTCCAGCAGAATCATCGGCGTGCCCTCGGTGCGCGAGCTGATCACCAGCGCATCAAGTTGTCGCCACCACTGGCCCATGTCGGTCTGGTAACCGGGCAAGCGGATGCGCTCCTGCAAACCCGCTGCGTCGATGCGTGCCAGCAGTTCCTCGCGTTCCGGGCCGTCGCCAAGCATCACGGCGTCCAGGTGCGGGTACTGCTGACACAGCGGTATCAGCGCATCCAGAAACAGGTCCGGGCCTTTTTCACTGCTTAGCCGGCCAACGTAACCGGCGAGAAAGCGCTGCCGGTCGGTACTGGGGGCAATTGCCCGGTGGCGGCTGGCAAACCGTTGGGAATCACCTGCAGCTTCTGCCCCTCGACCCTGGCTTGACGGTGCAATACGGCGATGCTTTCGGCGACGCAGACCACGCGATCCACCGAAGCCGTGCGGCACAATTGCAGGCTGAGCCAGGTGTAGAACTTCTGCTTGCGACTGCGCGGGGTGAAGCCGTGCTGAGTAATCACCAGCGGCAGGCGCAACAGCGTCGCGCCAACCCAGCCGAACAACAGGCCCTTGAAGTTATGGGTGTTGATCAGCGGCCGCTCGCTGCGGCGCCGGCGCAAGTGCCGGAGCAATTCCCCAAGCCCGGCACAACCGCGACAGTCGACGCCGGCTTCGCGAAACCGCGCGATCAGCTCTGGCGGCGCATCCAGAAACAGCACCTGGTGCTGCCCGGGTGTTGCCAGGCAATGATCCAGCAACATCCGCTCGGCCCCATAGAAGCCGCCGCTGCTGAGCAAATGAATGATCGGCAGCGCGGCAACAGGGGAGGGTGCGGTGCTCAATTGCGCACCCAGTGCAGGAAGCTTGGCACGGTCCAGTTCTTGTGCGGATTGCTCGGCAGCACGTTCTGGTCGTTGATTACCAACAGCACCGGAATGCCCAGTTCGTGGCTGATTTGCGCCGGGTGTTTGAAGCGGTGATCGAAGAACTCACGCACGTAGACAAAGGCAATCGCCAGCAGCAACCCGGTGAGCATGCCGAACGGAATGATCAGGCCCGGTTTCGGGAACGCCGGTTCGGTCGGTTCAAACGGTGGGCTCAACACTCGCGCGTTGGACAGGTCGTCGTTGAGCGTGCGCGTGGTACTGCTTTCGGCAAACCGCTGGGCGTACGTCGAGAACGCGGCGTGCATCGCATCAATCTCGGTGTCCATCTGCCGCAGTTTGCTCTGGGTTTGCTGCAACTCGTGGATGCGGTTCTTGAACTCGGCGATGCGCGCGGTTTTCTGATTGATCACCTGTTGCACCACGGTCAGATCGTTGGTGCGTTCCTGGATGCGGTTGCTCACCACTTTGAGGAACTGCTGACGGGTGCGGGCGATCTGCTCGCGGGTCAGCAACATCGGTTCGCTGCCCGGCTGGAACACTGCCAGGTCATTCATGTAGCGGCTGACCTGAGTGGTCAGTTGCTCGCCGAGCTGTTTGATCTCGCGGTCTTCAAACGCCACGTTGTCGACTGTGGTGGTGAAGGTGTAGGGGAAGGTGTAGTCGTTGAGCTTGTTGGCGCTCGCGGCGGCGAGGCTGGTTTTCAGGTATTCGAGCCAGCGTTGGCTTTGCAGCAGGCGGTCCTGATACAGGTTCAACGCTTGCTCTTCGGTGTTGATCGCGTTGAGGCGAAAGGTGATTTCTTCCTTCGGATCAGACGAGCCGACACTTTCGAGTAACGCCTGGCGGTTGCCTTCCAGGCCGTCGATACGTACTTGATACAGCTGTTTTTTCGATTCGTAGAAAGACTGCGGCAAGTCGATAGATTGCAACGCCTGACGGCTGACCAGATAGTTCTGCAACAGGGCGGCGACAAACGTCGTGCCCTGATGCGGATCAGGGAAGCTGTAGACGATCGAGATCACGTTGGAACCGGGCAGTGTCTCGATTTTCAGGCTGTCGATGGCTTGCTGGGTCAAGGCGTCGAGTGCGGTGTCACGCACCGGGTCGGTCTCGAGCCCAAGCATGTTGCGCACCGGGTTGATCACGTATTGGCGCAGCGGCGAACTGACGTAGCGCTTGAACGGTTCGGCCACCAGTTTGCTGAAGATGCCCGGCGAAGGCGTGTACTCACCCTTGTCACGCAGTTCGCTGATGGTCTGACGGATCAGCGCCGGCGAACGGAGGATGTTGCTCTCGGTTTCCATGTCGGCTAGCGACGGCGGAATGAACGTGGCGTTGTCCACCGTCAGCGACGTCGTGGCGTCGCCCTGAGAGAGTTTTTTCGACTGCACGATCACCTGCGCGGTGATATCGAAGCTCTGTTTGAGCACCAGCGGCAGCAGCAGGGCGATGACTGCAAAGATCAGGAAGACCCGTTTCACCAGTTGCTTGTTGGCGAAGAAGATCCTGAAGAACTCATGCAGGTAGTTTTCCTTTGGATTCATGTCGGTCACCTGAGAGTCAGTTGTTGTTGCTGTCTTTGTTGTCGACGCGGTAGCCGAAGCTGAAACCGACGCCCTGGAACAACACCACGTCCGCCAGTTGCCGCGCCAGTTCACCGGCGCTGGCCAGTTTGGTTTTCGGCACGTAGAGCATGTCGTCCGGTTGCAGGTAGGCGATTTGCGGCGCTTCACCCGACAGGGCCTTCTCGACGTCGTAACGCACCGCCTGCACCTGATTGCCGTTGCGGCGCATGATCATTACCGAGTCCAGGCGCGCCTTGACGTTGGAACCGCGGGCCATGGTCAGGGCTTCGAGCACCGACACCGGACGGCGAATCGGGTAGGAGCCCGGCTGGCCGACTTCGCCCAGTACGTAGATCTCGTTGCCGGCGGTGGACTTGAGCAGCACGTCCACGGTCATGCGGCCCGGCAGGGTGGCGTAGCGTTTATTGAGAAAGGTTTCCAGCTGGTTGACCGTCATGCCCTGCAGCGGTACGGCGCCGATTTCCGGAAAGCTGGCGTAGCCGTCGGTGCCGACGATGATCTCGCGGCTCATGCCGGTATTGGGGTGGTTGAGTGTCGACTTGAGGTTCTGCTCGTTGGTCAGCGGGCTGACCACATTGAGCGACAGTGTGTTGCGATTGGGCTGGAACAGCTGCTTGCGCTCATACGCACGCTGTATTTCCACGCGGGCCTGTTCGCGGGTCAGGCCTTCGACTTTCACCGAAGTGTTGGCCCCCGGAAGCTCGATGGTGCCGTCGGGCAGTACCAGCTGGTTACCGTTGAGCTGGCTGGCCGCGGTGAAATTCAGCGCAACCATGTCGCCCGATTGCACGCGGTAGGCGTCAGAGCCACTGGTGCTGACGTGGAAGATCACGTCCAGGACATCCTGGGGCCGCAGGGTCTGCTCGACCTGGGGCACGTCAGTGGCCTGGGCATTGGTCGGTGCAGCGGTAAGAATCTGCACCGGCATCGACTGGGTTTCTTGGGAGGTGCTGGAGCAACCTGCAAGCGGCAGCAACAGCAGGACAAGCATTCTGGCGTTCATGTCGTCATCCTTTGGCGTTCGCTCACAGGTTTTTGTAGAGCCATTTAGGCATGTAGTACTTGCGTCGATTAAACACACTGCCCACCAGTTTTGCCCCGGCCTGGGTCAGGCGCTGGACAGCGGCCTGGGCCACTTCCCAACGGGTGTCTTCGGCGCGCACGACCATGATCACGCCATCGACTTGCGTGCTGATGACCAGCGTGTCGGCGGCGGAATACACCGCGTCGCCGTCGATCACCACGAAACGGTACTGGCTGCCCAATTGATCGAGCAACGGGCTCAGGCGCTCGGCGGTCAGGTGTTCCATGGTGCGGATCGGCCGGCCATTGGGCAGCACGTGGAACGGCAGGCTTGAGACCTGCACCACGCAGTCCTGCAACAGCGGCGGGTTGTCCGGGTTGAACAGCAAGTCGCGCAGACCGCGTTCTTTGCTCAGGTTCAGTTGCTGGGTGAGGTTGCTCGCCGATTGGCTGGCGTCGACCAGCAGCACCTGGCCGCTGCTCATTTGCGCCAACTGGCTGGCCAGCGCCAATGCACTGGTGGTGGTGCCGGCGCCGGGGTTGGCGGCGGTCAGGAACAGGATCCGCAGATCAAGGTCCAGCACGGTCGAAGTCAGGTTCGATTCGCTGGGGTTGGCAATGCTCAGGCTTTTGTTGGTTGAACCGTCCATTAGCTTGCTCCGTGGCCGCTGAATACTTTGAAAGGGGTTTTCAACAGAATCTTCAGATCAAGCAAAAGGCTCTGCTCGGCGATGTAGCTGAGGTCCAACTCAACGCGCTGGTCGAAGTCGATGTTGCTGCGCCCGGAGATCTGCCACAGGCCGGTCATTCCGGGATAAATCGCCAACCGGGCGAGGTGACTGTCCTTGTAGCGATAGGCGTTGAACGAGGTCGGGCGTGGGCCGACCAGGCGCATGTCGCCGGTCACTACATTGATCAGGTTGGGCAGTTCATCGAGGCTGGTGCGCCGCAGAAAACCGCCGATACCGGTGATGCGAGGATCCTTGTCGATCTTGAAATCGATGGCGTCGGCCCCGTGCTTGTTGAGGTGGCGCAGCGACTCCTTGAGCTCTTCGGCGTTGACCACCATGGTGCGGAACTTGTACATGCCGAACTTGCGGCCACGGTAGCCGGTGCGCTTTTGCACGAACATCACCGGGCCTTTGCTGGTGAGTTTGATGGCCAGCGCAAGGCCCAGCAGCAACGGCGAGATCAGCACCAGGATGATCAACGCCCCCAGGCAAGCCAGTACCCGGTTGGTGCGCGATAACGTCCAGGGGCGACCACCATCGCGACCAGTGATCCAGCCACGGCCCTGCATGTGGATGGCGGCATCCATGCGGATGCGGTGTTCGGGGTCCAGCCGCTTGTCCCGCCTCAATTGTTTGAGGGGTACACCTTTTTCATGTCCAGTCATGGCATCCTCCGCTGAAGTTCAGCCGCGAACGGCGCGTGGGCGATAGGCAGTGGGTAGTAGTCGCGAAACCAGGCAACGAAGCGCCCAAGTCCCTCATCCAGCGCGATCCGTGGCTGGAAACCGGTGGCCTGGGCCAGGTCGCTGGCATCGGCACAGGTATTGAGCACATCGCCGGGTTGCAGGGGCAGCAACTCGACCACGGCTGTTTGTCCAAGGTGTTTTTCCAGCAGCGCCAGGTAAGCCTTGAGCTCGACCGGGTGTTGCCCGCCAATATTGAAAATGCGCCACGGCGCCATGCTGCTGGCCGGGTCCGGGGTTTCCCGGTCCCACTCAGGGTTGGCCTGCGGTGGCCGCTCAATCAGGCGGGTGATGCTTTCGATGATGTCGTCGATGTAGGTGAAATCACGCTGGTGCTCGCCGTAGTTGAACAGCTTCAACGGCTGGCCTTGGGCAATCGCCCGGGCGAACTGGATCGGCGACATGTCCGGGCGGCCCCAGGGACCGTATACGGTGAAAAAACGCAAACCGGTGCTGGGAATGCCGAACAGATGGCTGTAGCTGTGCGCCATCAGTTCATTGGCTTTTTTGGTGGCGGCGTACAGCGACAGCGGGTGATTGACGCCGTCCTTCACCGAGTAAGGCGTGTGCTGGTTGGCGCCGTACACCGAACTCGATGAGGCATAAATCAAGT
Organism: Pseudomonas sp. TH10; assembly: GCF_016651255.1. Taxonomy (GTDB): domain Bacteria; phylum Pseudomonadota; class Gammaproteobacteria; order Pseudomonadales; family Pseudomonadaceae; genus Aquipseudomonas. The sequence continues at coordinate 9,173 of NZ_JAEKEG010000113.1, read as the reverse complement.
GCTCGACCGGGTGATGGCGGCAGCTCTCCAGAATGTTGAGGAAACCATTGAGGTTGCTGTCCAGATAGGCCCGTGGGTTTTCCAGCGAGTAACGCACCCCGGCTTGCGCCGCAAGGTGGATCACCACTTGCGGGCGTTCGCGGACAAACAGTGCGTCGATGGCCGACGCATCAGCCAGGTCAACCGTGGCGAGCGGGAAATCGCCGACCTGCTCGCGCACCCATTGCACGCGATCGTGCTTGAGTTGCGGGTCGTAGTAGGCGTTGAAATTGTCCAGGCCGACCACCGAGTGGCCGTCGCGCATCAACCGCAACACGCAATGGGCACCAATGAAACCGGCCGCACCGGTGACCAGCACCTTCATGGCCGTGGCCCTTCGGGAGCGATATGGCGAAGGCCGATGCCGCTGTAATGCAGACCTGCAGCGGCAACGTGTTCCGGGTTGTAGAGGTTGCGGCCATCGATGATGACTTTCGAGCGCAGCTTTTCCGCGAGCAACTCAAAATCGACCACGCGGAAATTTTTCCACTCGGTGCAAATCACCAGCGCATCGGCGTCTTCCAGCGTGTCGTCGCGGGTGGCGCACAGGTGCAGATCGTTGCGGTAGCCGTAGAGGCGCCGGCATTCAGACATGGCTTCCGGGTCGTAAGCCTGCACACTGGCGCCCTCGGCCCACAGGGCATCCATCAGGTAACGGCTCGGAGCTTCGCGCATGTCATCGGTGTTCGGCTTGAACGCCAGGCCCCAGATGGCAATGGACTTGCCGGCCAGACCCTGGGGGAATTGCGCTTTCAGTTTGCTGAACAGAATGTGCCGCTGCTGGTCGTTGACGTCGGTGACGCTGCGCAGCAATTTCAGGGGCATGCCGTTGTGTTCGGCGGTGTGCAGCAGGGCGCGCAAGTCCTTGGGAAAGCATGAGCCACCGAAGCCGCAGCCCGGATAGATGAAGTGGTAACCGATGCGCGGGTCGGAGCCGATGCCTTTGCGCACCGCTTCGATGTCGGCACCGAGCAACTCGGTGAGGTTGGCCAGCTCGTTCATGAAACTGATGCGGGTGGCGAGCATCGCATTGGCCGCGTACTTGGTCAGCTCGGCACTGCGGTTGTCCATGAACATCAGTTTTTCGTGGTTGCGGCAGAACGGCGCGTACAGCTCACTCATTTGCTCGCGCGCCACGTCATCGCGGGTACCGACGATGATTCGGTCGGGGCGCATGCAGTCGGCGAGGGCGCTGCCTTCCTTGAGGAATTCGGGATTGGAGACCACGCGCACGTTCAGCTCGGATTTGCCGCGACGCAGCAACTCGCTGTTGGCAGCGGCCAGCACCTGATCGGCAGTGCCGACCGGCACCGTGGATTTGATGATCAGCGTGCGATCGGCCTCCATGTGCGAAGCAATCTGGCGAGCAACGTTGAGCACGTGGCTCAGGTCGGCAGAGCCATCCTCATCGGCCGGTGTGCCCACGGCGATGAAAATCAGCTCGGCGTGCTCCACCGCATCACTGGCCTGGGTGCTGAACGATAAGCGCCCGGCTTTAATGTTTTCTTCCAGGGTGCTGGATAAGCCCGGCTCACTAATTGGAGGAACTGCTTGTTGCAGTTGCTTGATTTTATTCGGATCAATATCCACGCACAGAATGCGGTGTCCAACATCGGCAAGTGCCGCTGCTTGTATCAGGCCAACATAGCCCGTACCAAATACGCTCACGTCCATATTGGCGTGCCTCGTAAGACGGTGGAAAGAGTTCAAATCGAGACTGTCAAAAGGGGTATAGACCAGCCGTGGAAATCCGTGTCAGCAAAATGACGTGTTGCATCGGCAAGACAAACCCCAAGGTTGGGGGCGATATGCCATCAAGTGCTTGTCGCAGCTGCGTTTGCCCCGGTTTTGAGGGGTTTGAGGGGTGTTCAAAGAAAACGATAGACGGTCGTTGGGCGATTCTGGGGAGGGTTTATACGCTTCAGGTGTGTCAGATTTGAGTCAACATTTTTTTGACGCTTTGTAAAAAGTCCGACATTTCTTGCGCAAAAATGGCTATGTGCCAGCGCCAAGAAATAGCCGACAAACTATTGGCAAAATGCATTGCCGGGCGGCAACTCTTCGGGGAGAAAGCTTGCGATTATTCGAGGTGATTCGCGCGAACGATCACAGCGCGGATACAGCATCTACCCTCACGCCAAGGCGCGTCTGGTAGCGAGCAACGCTTCAGTTCATCACTGCGGACGACCCTTTGAGCATCTCCGTGCGTGCAGTGCGCACTGGATCATGCAGCAGCGAATATCCGCGCTCCAGCAACGTGCGGCCGATTAATCGCGAACCACCCTCATTCAGGTGCGAATCATCCAGATACAACAGCTGCCCCTGAATGATCGGGCTGCAAACCCCCGCCGGGCATATCACCTGATTGGGGTCGATAAAGCGCACCTGGGGAAATTTCGCCCGCACGTCCGCCCAATACGGTGCGAGCGCGCTCTGGGCTACCGAACAATCGCGCTCGGAGCCAAACATCAAACGCCTGATCGGGCAACTGGCGGCCTTTTCGATGTGCTGGTTGCTCAGGATCACGATGACCTGGCCGCTGCTCTCCACCACCCGCCGAATGCTCGCCTCAACGATATCCCCCGCATCGGCTTCCTTGGGCCAGACCGCCGCCATCACCACATAAGGGTATTTGTTCTGCTCGATCAGGCTGAACACCCGCTCGTTGCGTTTCGCGCAGTGGGCGGCGTACACCGGCGACATATCGGCGTCGTAGCCGGGGATCGGCGGGCACGAGTCCATGGTGTAATCCATGATCGATAGATTGTCGGGTCTGGCCAGCAGATCGACCATTCCCGTGAAGTGATTGGCAAACGAGTCGCCGATCATGATGCCGTCCAACACCGCTTTTTCGTGCCCAGGCGGCATGAGTCATCAGGACCGGTGCTGTACAACGCATTGGTGACATGACAGCCGCGACGAATTTCGTTCGGCCTGCTCTGTGTCATCGCTTCCAGCGCTGAAACCTGGGGACCAAAACGCTGCGGGAAACCGTTGAAAACAACGCTCAGCACGGCAATGGCAGCCAGTCCCAAGGCCGGGAGCGCAAATCGGCGAACGAACACCCGGGAGAAATGCCAGCTCGCGCCGGCGCGCCGGAAGGGTACCTCGACATAACGCCAGGACAGCCACGACAGCCCGATCGATACCGCGATCAGCAGCGCACCGACGGGTATGTCGACAGCGATTTCCAGATAATTGAGGTAGGCAATCAGTGGCCAGTGCCACAGATACAGCGAATAGGAAATCAGCCCGATAAACACCATTGGCCGGCAGGTCAGCAATCGCGAGTGCCTGTCGCCGCTGCCCGCGAGAATCAACAGCGCTGCACCCAGGCAAGGGATCAGGGCGTTAAGTCCGGGAAAGGTCGATTTCGCGTTCAAGGCAAACAGCGCGAAACCGATCAGCAGGTAGCCCGCCAGCGCGAGGGCATGGGTGGTCAGCTTGCCCATGACACGGGGCTGCTGCAGATAGATGCCCAACACCCCGCCCAGCATCAGCTCGAAAAAACGCGTCGGCAGCAGGTAGTAGGCGGCCGTGGCGAAGACGCCCGTCGCGTACTCGGAAACGGCCACTGCGAGCACCACGCCGATCCCAGGATCGGCAGAACGTAACGCGGTGCCAGGCGATAAACCAGCACGATGAACAGCGGCCAGATGACGTAGAACTGCTCTTCGATGCCCAGCGACCAGGTATGCAGAAGAGGTGCCTCGCCGGCATCGGCGGCGAAGTAGTTGCCGTACTTGATCCAGATATAGATGTTGGAAACGCCCAGCAGGGAGAGCAGGGCGCTGACGTTGAGCCGGATCAGGTCGGCCGGGGACAGGATAAAAGCGCCAACGATCACCGTCGCCAGCAACACCGTCGCCAGCGCCGGGACGATACGATTGATGCGTCGCTGATAGAAGCCCTTGAGCGAGAACGCGTTGCGCCTGACCTCGGAATACACCTGGGAGGTGATCAGGAAACCGGAGATCACGAAGAAAATATCCACGCCCACAAAACCGCCTGGCAGCAGGCTGGTATTGAGGTGGTGCAGCAATACCGCGATCACCGCTACAGCTCGCAGACCATCGATGTCCGAGCGGTATTTGCCTTCAGCCATGCGCCTGACCATCCCTAAAGCTTTCGCCATCCAGCCAAGTCCGACCCATGACAACCACAGTCAAGATTTTGGACAGTTAAACCCACATGTCATTTGTAGCTGGGAATTGGCTGGACGCAAATCGCCGTCAGTCGCCGCAGGTGCCCGGCACCCGGGCAATCGTGATCGGACAAAAGTCCTGCCAGGCCGCTATCCTTGGCCGACGCTCACCGAACGGGTCGACCCATGCTTGAAGTCCACGCAGTGTTCAAAGCTACGCAACGCCGCAAGGGCCCTTGCCGGTGCTGCAAGGCGTCGACCTGACGCTCGAACCCGGCAGCAGTCTGGCGCTGATGGGCGAATCCGGCAGTGGCAAAAGCACCTTGCTGCACCTGACCGCCGGCCTCGACAAGGTCGACAGCGGCAGTATTCGCAGCGGCGAACACCGGCTCGAAAGCATGAACGAGGCGCAACTGGCGAACTGGCGGCGCACGGAAGTCGGTCTGGTGTTCCAGCAGTTCAACCTGATTGGCAGTTTGCGCGTCGAGGACAATCTGGCGTTTCAGGCACGTTTGGCCGGGCGTCACGAGCCGCGCTGGCAGGCACATCTGGTACAGCGCCTCGGGTTGGCAGATCTGTTGCGCCGCTACCCGGAACAACTTTCCGGAGGACAACAGCAACGGGTTGCTTTGGGGCGCGCGCTGGCGTCCAGACCCCAATTGCTGCTCGCCGATGAGCCCACCGGCAGTCTCGATGAGGGCACCAGCGATGAGGTATTGAAGCTGCTGCTGGAACTGCTCGACGACAGCCCCACGACCTTGCTGATGGTCACCCACAGCCCTCGGGTCGCCGCGCGCCTCGCCGACAAAGTGGTGTTGCACCGTGGTCGCCTGGCTGGCGCGGACGGGCGCTGAGGTGCGGGTTTTCTACCAGGCATTACGCGCGCTGCTGAGCCACTGGCGGCAGCACCCGGTGCAATTTTTCAGCGTGCTGACCGGGCTGTGGCTCGCCACCAGCCTGCTCACGGGCGTACAGGCCTTGAACAGCCAGGCGCGGGACAGTTACGCCCGGGCCAGCGAGCTGATTGGGGGCGAACCCCAGGCCAGTCTCAGTGCCCCGGGCGGGGGAACATTTTCCCAGCAACTGTTTGTAGACCTGCGGCGTGCTGGTTGGCCGGTTTCGCCGGTGCTGCAGGGACGGGTGACGCTCAAGGGACTGGAACAACAGCGACTGCAACTGATGGGCATTGAACCGGTGTCGCTGCCGGCGGGTTCTGCGGTGGCCGGGCGGGCGCTGGCGATCGAGCAGATCGTCGAGTTTTTCACGCCCCCGGGCAGCACCTGGGTCGCACCGCAAACGTTGCGGGCCATGGGGCTGCATGAGGGCGAACGGCCGGTCAGTGCCAATGGCCAGATCTTGCCACCACTGCATGCCCAGGCCGACATGGCGCCTGGCGTACTGCTGGTGGACATCGGCTTTGCCCAGCAGATTCTCGACCAGCCCGGTCAAGTGTCGCGCCTGCTGTTGCCCAAGGATTTCAGCGCGCCGCTGCCGGACGGGTTCAGCGCTGTGCTGCAACTCACGCGCAGTGGTGAAGAAAACAATCTGGCGCGCCTGACCGAAAGCTTTCACCTGAACCTCGATGCCTTGGGTTTTCTTTCATTCGTGGTCGGCCTGTTCATCGTCCATGCGGCCATCGGCCTGGCCCTGGAGCAACGCCGTGGTCTGCTGCGGACCTTGCGTGCCTGCGGCGTCAGCGCGCGGATGTTGATCGCTTGCCTGGTCGTCGAGCTGGGCGCTTTGGCGCTGGTCGGCGGAGTGGCCGGGGTCACCAGCGGCTATCTGTTGGCGAGTGTGCTGTTGCCGGATGTCGCCGCCAGCTTGCGGGGCCTGTATGGCGCCGAAGTCGCCGGGCAACTGAACCTGAGCCCGTGGTGGTGGTTGAGTGGCATCGGCTTGAGCCTGCTCGGGGCGTTGCTGGCCGGAACCAATAGTCTGTTGCGGGCGGCGCGCCTGCCCTTGCTGGCCCTGGCCGATCCCCAGGCCTGGCACCAGGCCCACTCGCGCTGGCTGCGCCGCCGGGGCTGGGTCGCAGCGCTGGCAGCGGTGATCGCGCTGTTGGCATTGTTCCTGGGCGATAGCCTGGCCAGCGGCTTTGTGCTGCTGGCTGCGTTGTTGCTCGGGGCCGCGCTGGCGCTGCCGGTGGTGCTCAATCTGGTGTTGAACGCAGTGCTGCAGCGCAGTCGCTCGGTGCTCGGCCAATGGTTCGTCGCTGATTGCCGCCAGCAGTTGCCGGCGTTGAGCCTGGCATTGATGGCGCTGCTGCTGGCGCTGGCCGCAAACATCGGCGCCGGGAGCATGACCGGCGGTTTTCGCGAGACCTTCAGTCACTGGCTGGAACAACGCTTGAGCGCCGAACTGTACCTCAACCCACTGAACCCGGCGCAGTCGGTCGAGTTGTACGCCTGGCTCAAACAGCAGCCGCAGGTCGAGGCGGTGCTGCCCAACTGGCAGGTGTCGACGCAATTGCAGGGTTGGCCCACGGACGTCTTTGGCGTGATCGACCACCCAACCTATCGCCAGCACTGGCCGCTGCTGGAGGCCCAGGGTGACGATCCATGGAAGCGCCTGGCGAGCGACGACAGCGTGATGCTCAGCGAACAGCTGGCCCGCCGGTTGAAGGTCCGGCTGGGGGATTCGCTGCCAACTGACCACGCCCGGTGGAACCTGGTCGCCGCAAATCATCGGCATCTATGCCGACTACGGCAATCCCAAAGGCCACGTACTGGTCAATGAGCGACACCTGCTGCGCCATTGGCCACAGCTGACGCCCAATCGATTCAACCTGCGAATTGATCCGGCCTCGATTCCGTCTTTCCTCACCACGCTGCAGGCGCGCTTCGCCCTGGATGACAATCGGATCGTCGATCAGGCGCGGCTCAAGGACTGGTCCTCACAGGTGTTCGAGCGCACCTTTGCCGCAACCGCCGCGCTGAACAGCCTGACCCTGGCGGTCGCGGGGGTCGCTTTGTTCATCAGCCTGCTGACCCAGAGCCAGAGTCGTCTGGGGCAGCTGGCACCGCTGTGGGCGCTGGGGGTGACGCGGCGCCAATTGATGTTGCTGAACCTGGGGCAGACCTGGCTGCTGGCGGTGCTGACGTTGGTCCTGGCATTGCCGCTGGGCATCGCCCTGGCCTGGTGCCTGGACGCCGTGATCAATGTCCAGGCGTTCGGCTGGCGCCTGCCGCTGCGGGTGTTTCCGTGGCAGCTGTTGCAATTGATGGGGTTGGCCCTGCTCGCGACGTTGCTGGCGTCGGCGTGGCCGTTGTATTCGCTGTACCGCACGCAACCGGCGGACCTGCTGAGGACGTTTGCCCATGAGGATTAACGCGGTTGTGTGGTTGATCGTGCTGCTGTTGCTGGGTGGCTGCGATCAATCAGTGCCCGAGCAAAAGGGTTTTGCCGGGATGGGCGATCAGGCGTCAGGGTTCACCCCGGTGGTGCCGGGGCGGGTGTTCAGCTTTCCGGCGGACCACGGCGCCCATGCGGGTTTTCGCATTGAGTGGTGGTACGTGACCGCCAACCTCAAGGACGCCCAGGGCCGCGAGTTCGGCGTGCAATGGACCTTGTTCCGCAGCGCCCTGCAGGCCGGGCCGACAGCGGCGGGCTGGGCCAGCCAGGTGATCTGGCTGGGGCACGCGGCAGTGACCTCGGCCACCGCGCACCACGCCGCCGAGCGTTATGCCCGGGGTGGGGTGGCGCAGGCGGGCGTCGCACTGGCGCCGTTCAAGGCATGGATCGATGACTGGCACTTCAGCAGCCAGGGGCGCGATGCGCTGGCCGACCTGCAACTCAGCGCCCGGGACAAGCACTTCAGCTACAACCTGCGCCTGACCGTCCACAGGCCCGTTGGTATTGCAGGGTAATCAAGGCTTTAGCCAGAAATCGGAACAGGGCCAGGCGTCGTACTACTACAGCCAGCCGTTTTTCCAGGCCAGCGGCGACGCTGGTGATCGATGGCCACCCGCTATCAGGTCAGCGGCCCGGCGTGGCTCGATCGCGAATGGAGCAGCCAGCCTCTGACCGCCAACCAGACGGGCTGGGACTGGTTCTCCCTGCACCTGGACAGTGGCGAGCAGGTAATGCTTTATCGCATGCGGCAAAAGGACGGCGAGCCATACCTGACCGGCACCTGGATCGATGCCCAGGGCCACACCCAGGCGTTGCACGCCAGCGAGATCAGCCTGGCGCCCGAGGGCACCGCGAAGGTGGCCGGTCGCACCATGCCCGTCAGCTGGTCGATCAGGATTCCGGACAAAGCAACTCGACATCCGTCTCCGTGCGCTGAACCCGAATGCCTGGATGGATTTGCGCATTCCCTACTGGGAAGGACCGGTGCACCATGAGCGGCAGCCATGGCGGCCAGGGCTACCTCGAAATGACCGGGTATTAGCCGCGCAAACGGCTTGGAACTCCAGCCCACCTGCAACTCTCTACCGTACGAACCCCTGCCGGGAACGCCGCATTGTGATGACTGCGGTGAGCGTGGCCGGGACAGTATCGACGATCCTGAGCCTGAGGAGGCCAGCAATGAAACCGGTAACCGAGACGGAACACCCTGACGAGCCCCGGCCACCCGGGGAAGTCGAGCGCGACAATGATGCGTTGCGGCCCACTGACCCCAATCGCCGCAAGGAACAAGGCAAAGGCACTGCCAGCGGGGAATCGACGGCGCAGGAGACGGCTGACAATTCCTGATGATTATTCAAATATAACTTTCACACAGTTCTGACAGTAAGTTTATTGGTCAGACGGTGAATTCGAGAATTGGGTTGCATGATATTTAAAGTGACATCCTGTTAAATATAATGTCGATAAATTTCATGTTGGTTTCGGCGATTTATCTTCAAACCTATATTAAAATAGAGTTCGTTCGCCCAGTGTCATGGCTCTTTACCAGTGCATGGATTGCCGAGGCCATTGCACTGGGCGAACCCTCTTCATCAGTCATTGCCAGGTTATGCGGCGTTCACAGGGTCGCTCTTTTTTG
>NZ_JAEKEG010000112.1 GCF_016651255.1 Pseudomonas sp. TH10 | reverse complement strand
TGCCAGGATCGGGCCCTTATCCGGCAGGCTCGAAGTAGAACGAAATGATCTCCGCACTCTCCTCGACCTTGGCCGCCACGATGAACTCCCGCGCGCCACGCCAGCCGCCAGGCGCCTGTTCCTTCTGGTCGTAGATGCTTTTTCCGCGCCGATCAGGATATCGGCCAGTTGACCGTAGGCAGCGCCCCAGGCGGCCATCACTTCAGGCGTGGCGATCTCGTCACCCAACACTTCGCAAATGGCACGCAGCAAACAGCTGCCAACGATCGGGTAATGCTCCGGCAGGATTTGCAAGGCCACGTGCTTGTTGATGATCTTGGCCACCAGATCGCCCAACTGGTCGAGTTGATCGATGTGACGCGCATACATCAGCACACCGTTGGCCAAGGCACGCGGCTGGTCACCACTGGCCTGGTGGGCCTGGTTGAACAAAGGGCGCACTTCAGGGTATTCGGAGAGCATCATCCGGTAGAAATGGGTAATTAATGCTTCGCCACCGCTTTCCAGCAACGGCACGGTGGATTTGACGATTGCACGATCTTGAGCGCTCAGCATAAAGTAACTCCTGGGTTTCTATTCGTTTGCCCTTACGTATCAGTTTTCATGCCAGATTTAATTTTCATATAAATCAATAACTTACCAACTATATAGTCATTTAGACCTGATGTGATTTATAGTCATATCGACTATATGGAGTCACTATGACTGCAAAATCCTTGCTCACCACGCTGCTTCCGCTGGTCTCTGACCTGTCCCGCGAGCTCCCGGAGGGCGAGCGTTATCGACGCCTACTCGAAGCCATGCGCGCCCTGCTGCCGTGCGATGCCGCAGCCCTGCTGCGCATCGATGGCGAATGGCTGGTGCCCCTGGCAGTCGACGGCCTGAGCACCGATACCCTGGGGCGGCGCTTTAAAATCAGCGAGCATCCGCGCTTCGAAGCGCTGCTCAGCAGTCCGGGCCCCACCCGGTTTGCCGCCGATAGCGAGTTGCCAGACCCCTACGATGGGCTGGTCGATGGCCTGCATGAGCATCTGGAAGTCCATGACTGCATGGGCTGCCCGTTGTTTATCGACGAACACCCCTGGGGCCTGCTGACGCTCGATGCCCTCGATCCGCAACGCTTCGAACCGATTGAGCTGGATGCACTGCAAGCGTTCGCCAGCCTGGCGGCGGCCACGGTCAATGCAGCCGAACGGATCGAGCGCCTGGCCAACAGGGCCGAAGACGAGCATCAGCGCGCCGAGGTTTATCGCCAGGCGAGCGGCCAGCAGAACCGCGAGATGATCGGCCAGAGCAAAGCGCTTAAACGCTTGGTGGAAGAAATAAACCTGGTCGGCGGCAGTGATCTGACCGTGTTGATCACCGGTGAAACCGGCGTCGGCAAAGAACTGGTGGCGCAGGCGATCCATGCCGCCTCGCCGCGTGCCGACAAACCGATCATCAGCCTCAACTGCGCCGCCCTCCCCGACACGCTAGTCGAAAGTGAACTGTTCGGGCACGTGCGCGGCGCCTTCACCGGCGCCACCAGCGACCGTCGTGGCAAGTTCGAACTGGCCAATGGCGGCACGCTGTTTCTCGACGAAGTGGGCGAGCTGTCGCTGACTGTGCAGGCCAAACTGCTGCGCGTGCTGCAAAGCGGCCAGCTGCAACGGTTGGGGTCGGACAAGGAACACCAGGTGAACGTGCGCTTGATTGCCGCGACCAACCGCGACCTGGCCGAGGAAGTGCGCAGTGGTCGCTATCGTGCCGATTTTTATCACCGGCTGAGCGTCTACCCCCTGCTGGTGCCGGCGCTGCGCGACCGCGGGCGCGATGTACTGTTGCTCAGCGGTTTCTTTCTGGAACAGAACCGTTCGCGCATGGGCCTCAACAGCCTGCGCCTGAACAGCGATGCCCAGGAGGCTCTGCTCGCCTACACTTGGCCGGGCAATGTGCGCGAGCTGGAACACTTGATCGGACGCAGTGCGTTGAAGGCTTTGGGTAATTGCAAGGTACGGCCGAAGATTCTCAGTTTGAGTGCGGCGGATCTGGACCTGCCCAATGGCAGCGTCCAAGCAGTGCCAGAGCAACCCGCCGGTGCAGCGGTGGCAACGGTGTCAGGCGACCTGCGTGAAGCAACCGAAAATTATCAGCGACAACTGATCAGCGCTTGCCTGGAACGCCACCACGACAATTGGGCCAGCGCGGCGCGGGAGCTGGGCCTGGACCGGGCGAATCTTGGACGCATGGCCAAGCGCCTCGGCATGAAGTAACCAAGGATCGTTCGATCTTTTGATCCATCGAACATCGATTGAATGCTAAAGCCTGCCCCCGACAAGTCGATAACCCGGCATCAAAAGTTTCTGGCGATTGGCACCCTCGCCCACCACCTTTCCACAGAAGGTTTATATGTCTTCCACCAAAGCCCGCGCAGATTCACTTTCGCTTCTGCTGTTTACCTTGCGCAGCGGCAAGCTGATGGCGATCAACCTGCTGAAAGTCAGTGAAATCATTCCCTGCCCGCCGCTGACCAAACTGCCGGAGTCGCACCCGCACGTCAAAGGCATCGCCACCTTGCGCGGCGCGTCGTTGTCGGTGATCGACCTGAGCCGTGCCATCGGCGAGCGTCCGCTGGAAGACCCGAACGGCGGTTGCCTGATCGTCACCGATGTCAGCCGTTCGAAACAGGGTCTGCACGTGCAAGCGGTAAGCAAAATCGTCCACTGCCTGACCACCGATATCCGCCCACCGCCCTACGGCTCTGGCGGCTCGCGTGCCTACATCACCGGCGTGACCTCGGTCGACGGCGTACTGGTGCAAGTGCTGGACATCGAAAAAGTCATCCACAGCATCGCCCCGGCGCAGATCGAAATGGCCCCGACCGACCTGTCCATGGAAGACGCCGACGTCCTCGGCAACGCGCGTATTCTGGTGGTCGACGACAGCCAGGTGGCGTTGCAGCAATCGGTGCACACCCTGCGCAACCTCGGTCTGCAATGCCACACCGCCCGCAGCGCCAAGGAGGCCATCGATTGCCTGCTGGACTTGCAAGGCACCGAGCAGCAGATCAACCTGATCGTTTCAGACATCGAAATGTCGGAGATGGACGGCTATGCCTTTACCCGGACCTTGCGTGAAACCCCGGATTTCTCCCACCTCTATGTGTTGCTCCACACGTCTCTGGACAGTGCGATGAACAGCGAAAAGGCGCGTCTTGCCGGCGCAAACGCCGTATTGACCAAGTTCTCCTCGCCGGAACTGACCAAGTGCCTGATCGAAGCCGCCAAGACCGTTGCAGAACAGGGTCATTAAGGTGTGAGCAAGGATTTCTGTTTTCTGATGCGGCGCAACCTCGCTGCAGCGGTGCCCGCGATCACTTGGCCGCCGGGTATTGTCCTCAGCCAGTACCGCCCGGACCGGGCTGAAGCCGTTCATCGCTTGATGGAACAGGGTTATCTGCACGGTGGCGGTCGCGTGCCGGTACTGGATACCTGGCAACGGCGTTTTGAAACCGATCCCGAGTACGACCCGTCCCTGTGCTTCATCGCGCTGGACGATGAAGGGATTGTGGGTGTCTGCCAGTGCTGGACGAGTGCCTACATCAAAAACCTGGTGGTGCATCCGCGGGCCCAGGGCCGAGGTGTAGGCCGGGCACTGCTGCTCCATGCCTTCAACATATTCCAGCAAAGGCGCGAAGGATTTGTTGATTTGAAGGTGCGGGAAGACAACCTGAGGGCGCTGCGGTTGTATGAGCGTGTCGGGATGTATGTGGTCAGGCGCGAACCGGTGCCTGCCTGATATCGCCAGGATCGCAGCCTTCGGCAGCTCCTGCCGACGAACGCAGCCCACCCTGCAGGAGCTGCCGAAGGCTGCGATCTTTAGGCGGTCGGGCAAACTTATCCTGTCGAGGCATACTCCAACCTCGGACAACCCATGCCCCAGGATCCCGAAACCCATGAAAGCGATCACCCTGACCTTCATCTGCCTCGGCGCCCTCGCCACCCAGGCCCAGGCTTCCAGCTCAGACGCCTGGGCCGCCTTCGACAAGGCCGTGCTCACCAGTTGCACCAAGGCCAGCGGCCTGAAGAACGCCAAACCGGTCGGTAACGCCGCTCAATTCGATGACCGCGTTGGTTACACCGCTGTGTTGCTGCAGGGTCAATATCCGCAAAAACACATGAAAGGCCAGCAAGGCACCGAGCTGTGCCTCTACAACAAGAAAAGCAAAACAGCCTATGTCACCGAGTGGGACTCGATCCGCCCGACCGCCAAGACCCGCTGAGTGGCGCATAACTTGCTTCCAGGCAGGCCTGCGCGGTGATTTTCCGTCACCGCTTGACTGCCTTCGGATGCGACTGACTGCTCAATGAATACGACGTTTTCCTGCGTAGGCTGCGGCAAATGCTGCACCGATCACCATGTGCCCCTGACCTTGGCGGAGGCCCGTATGTGGGCGGCGGATGGCGGCCAGGTGATCGTCTTGGTCGAGGCCTTTCTCGGCAATGGCCTGGGTTTGCCTGAGCAGCAACGTGAACACGCCGAACGGCGTTCGGTACAGGTCAGCAGCGGCGAAACCGAGGCGTTCGTGGCCATTACCTTTGCCGCCTACAACCAGGGTCGCTGCCGGAATCTTGACGAAGACAACCTGTGTCGCATCTATGACCGCCGCCCGTTGGTCTGCCGCATCTACCCGATGGAGATCAATCCGCACATCCCGCTCGACATCGCGGTGAAGGAGTGCCCGCCACAATCGTGGGAAAGCGGCCCGGACCTGATCGTCGGCGGCACCCTGGTCGATCAGCCACTGGCCGAGCTGATCCAGCGCTCCCGCCAGGCGGACCGCGACGACGTGCTGGTCAAGGATGCGATGTGCGCGCTATTGGGCATTCGCACCACGGCGTTGAAGGGCGACGGGTTCACTGCGTACCTGCCGGACATGGCCGAATTTGCCACGATCTTCGATGAACTGGCCGGCCAGACGCTGCCGGAATGGGCCAGCGAGTGGCTGTTCCATGTGTCAGGCGACGACATCGCCGGCCAGGTGCAAGCCGCCGGTGCCGAGGTGACCAGCGAGACAGCGCAGAACTATGCGTTTATTTCGTTGCGGGCGGCCTGATCTGAAACCTGTCGCGGCCAAGCCCGCCCCTGTGGGAACGAGCCTGCTCGCGATGGCGGTGCACGCATCAGCAATTAGCCTGAAGCCTAGCGCTTACCCATCGAACGACGGGTACCCGGGGGCGCAGCGCCTGGGGTCTTGGTATGGCCATTCTTCGCGCCATTCTTGTACCAAGGCTGGCTGGCGTTTTTTGCCGCAGACAGCTCGCCTGGCTTGAACGGGAACTTGAAGGCCGGGATTGCAGTTTTGGTTTCGCTGTCTGCGTTGGAGTCGACGCTGTCTGGCAGGTCTGCCGGGGCGTCGCTCGAAGCGTCGGCAACCGGCGGTTGTGTCGGGGAAGTCATGAAAGCTCCGGGTGATGCAAAAGAGTCGGGCCCGGTCAGCGAGCCGCGAAAGGCGGCAGTATACCTGCCCGGCCGACCCGCGCACGCGCACCTTCGGTCGGCGCTGCAAGAATTTTCAACGTCTGCTGACAACCGCTGCCTACGGGTAGGTGACGGTGCCTATTACCGGCTTGGCGGCCAAACTGACAGCGCTGTCAGTTGGCAGTCACTTTGCTGACGGTGTAACAGGGCTATAAGGGAGGTATAAATCTCCCTCCCCTTTCGATCTTCTGCCCGGCGCCCACTCGCATGCGAATCCAGAAAAAGACCGCCCTGCTCGCCACCCTTCTGATCGCGCTGATGGCGCTGGGCATCTGGTACCTGAGCAAGCCAGCCACGGCGAAACTGGCCACGCCGACCGCCATTCCCGTTCGCGTAGTGAACGTCGCTGAAAAAGATGTTCCGCGCTTTGTCAGCGGCATTGGTTCGGTGCTGTCCCTGCACAGCGTGGTAGTGCGCCCACAAATAGACGGCATCCTCACCAAAATCCTCGTCAAAGAAGGCCAACTCGTCAAAGCAGGCGACCTGCTGGCCACCATCGACGACCGCTCCATCCGCGCCAGCCTCGACCAGACCCGCGCCCAACTCGGCGAAAGCCAGGCCCAACTGCAAGTCGCCCTGGTCAACCTCAAACGCTACAAACTGCTCACCGTCGACGACGGCATCTCGAAACAGACCTACGACCAGCAACAAGCCCTGGTCAACCAACTGAAAGCCACCGCCCAAGGCAACCAGGCTTCAATCGATGCGGCGCAGGTACAACTTTCCTACACGCAGATCCGCTCCCCGGTCACCGGCCGCGTCGGTATTCGTACCGTCGACGAAGGCAATTTCCTGCGCATGACCGACACCGCTGGCCTGTTCACCGTCACCCAGATCGACCCGATCGCGGTGGAGTTTTCCCTTCCCCAGCAAATGCTGCCAACCCTGCAAGGCCTGATCAACGATCCCGAGCACGCCCAGGTCAAGGCCTACATCGGCGCCGACACCGATGGCGAAACCGGCAACCTGCTCGGCGAAGGTCACCTGACCCTGATCGACAACCAGATCAACGCCAACACCGGCACCATCCGCGCCAAGGCCGAATTCGACAACGCCAGCCAGAAGCTCTGGCCCGGTCTGTTGGTCACGGTAAAAATTCAGACAGCCCTGGACAAGGCTGCGCTGGTAGTTCCACCCACGGTCGTACAACGCGGGCTTGATCAACATTTCGTGTACAGGGTCAAGGGTGACAAGGTCGAGATCGTCCCCGTGCAGATGGTGTATCAAGGCAGCGGGCAGGACATTATCAAGGGCGTGAAGCCCGGCGATGTGCTGGTCAGTGATGGCCAGTCCCGGCTCAAGCCCGGCTCCACGGTGCAGGTGCTGACCGAGCCGCCGCAGGTCGTGCAGTCGGGGCCCAAGTCATGAAAGGCCGCGGTTCGGTTTCCGCCTGGTGCATCGATCATCCGGTCGCGACGATCCTGCTGACGTTCGCCCTGGTGCTGCTCGGGGTGATCGCGTTCCCGAAATTGCCGATCGCGCCCCTGCCGGAAGCTGAATTTCCCACTATCCAGGTGGCCGCGCAATTGCCCGGGGCCAGCCCGGAGACCATGGCTTCATCGGTGGCCACGCCACTTGAAGTGCAATTCAGCGCCATCCCCGGCGTGACCCAGATGACTTCGAGCAGCGCCCTGGGCTCGACCAACCTGACCCTGCAGTTCACCCTCGACAAAAGCATCGACACCGCCGCCCAGGAAGTTCAGGCGGCGATCAACACGGCCTCAGGCAAACTGCCCAAGGACATGCCTAACCTGCCGACCTGGCGCAAGGTCAACCCGGCCGACAGCCCGGTGCTGATCCTCAGCATCAATTCGACCCTGCTGCCCGGCCCGGAACTCAGCGACCTGGTGGAAACCCTACTGGCACGGCAGATCAGTCAGATCGACGGCGTAGGCCAAATCAACATCACCGGTCAGCAACGTCCGGCGATTCGCGTCCAGGCTTCCGCCGACAAGCTCGCAGCGATCGGCCTGACCCTGGCCGACATCCGCCTGGCCATCCAGCAGACCAGCCTCAACCTGGCCAAGGGTGCGCTGTACGGCGAGTCGAGCATTTCCACGCTGTCGACCAACGACCAGTTGTTCCACCCCGAGGACTACAGCCAACTCATCGTTTCCTACAAGGACGGCGCCCCGGTTCACCTGCGCGACGTCGCCAAAGTCGTCAACGGTTCGGAAGATGCCTACGTACAAGCCTGGGCCGGCGATCAACCCGGGGTGAACCTGGTGATCTCGCGCCAGCCCGGCGCCAACATTGTCGAAACCGTTGACCGCATTCAGGCCGCCCTGCCCGGCCTCGAAGCCATGTTGCCGGCCTCGGTGCAGGTAAAAACCCTGATCGACCGCACCCAGACCATCCGGGCGTCTCTTCACGAGGTGGAAATTACCCTGCTGATCGCGATCGCCCTGGTCGTCGCGGTCATGGCGCTGTTCCTGCGCCAGCTCTCCGCAACGTTGATCGTCTCGGCGGTACTGGGGGTTTCGCTGGTCGCCACTTTCGCCCTGATGTACATCATGGGCTTCAGCCTGAATAACCTGACCCTGGTTGCCATCGTGGTGGCCGTGGGGTTTGTGGTCGACGACGCGATTGTGGTGGTGGAGAACATCCACCGTCACCTGGAGGCCGGCGATGGCATGCGCGAGGCGGCGATCAAGGGTGCGGGCGAGATCGGTTTCACCGTGGTCTCGATCAGTTTCTCGCTGGTGGCGGCGTTCATTCCGCTGCTGTTCATGGGCGGTGTGGTCGGGCGCTTGTTCAAGGAATTTGCTCTGACCGCGACCTCGACCATTCTCATTTCCGTGGTGGTTTCGCTGACGCTGGCGCCGACACTCGCCGCGTTGTTCATGCGCAAACCGGTGCATCACGCCCACGACAAACCATGTTTCAGCGAACGCCTGCTCGGCTGGTACGAAAAAGGCCTGCGCCGCGCCCTCGCCCATCAAAAATTGATGCTCGGGGTATTCGGCCTGTCGCTTGGTTTGGCCATCGCGGGTTACATCTTTATCCCCAAGGGCTTCTTCCCGGTGCAGGACACCGGTTTCGTCCTCGGCACCACCGAAGCTGCTGCGGATATTTCCTACGGCGACATGGTGAAAAAACACCTGGCCATGGCCGAAATCGTCGCGGCCGATCCGGCCGTGCAGGCGTTTTCCCACTCGGTGGGCGTCTCCGGCAGCAACCAGACCATCGCCAACGGCCGCTTCTGGATTGCCCTGAAAAAACGCGGCGACCGTGATGTCAGCGCCAGCCAGTTCATCGACCGCATTCGTCCGCAACTGATGAAAGTCCCCGGCATCGTCCTCTACCTGCGCGCCGGCCAGGACATCAACCTCAGCTCCGGCCCAAGCCGTGCGCAGTACCAATACGTGCTCAAGAGCAACGACGGTGCAACCCTCGCGACGTGGACGCAGCGCCTCACGGAAAAACTGCGCAGCAACCCGGCGTTCCGCGACATTTCCAACGACTTGCAGTTGGGCGGCAGCATCACCCACATCAGCATCGACCGCAGTGCGGCGGCGCGTTTCGGCCTGACCGCGAGCGATGTCGACGAAGCGCTGTACGACGCCTTCGGCCAGCGCCAGATCAACGAATTCCAGACCCAGATCAACCAGTACAACGTCATTCTGGAGCTGGACACCCGGCAACGCGGCAAAGCAGAAAGCCTCAACTATTTCTACCTGCGTTCGCCGCTGAGTGGCGAGATGGTGCCGCTGTCGGCACTGGCCAAATTTGATGCGCCAACGGTGGGCCCGCTGTCCATTGCCCACGATGGCATGTTCCCGGCCGCCAACCTGTCATTCAACCTGGCCCCCGGCGTGGCCTTGGGTGATGCGGTGATTCTGCTCAATCAGGCCAAGGCCGAGATCGGCATGCCGACCGCGATCAGCGGCAATTTCCAGGGCGCGGCCCAGGCCTTCCAGAGTTCGCTGGCCAGCCAGCCGTGGCTGATCCTGGCGGCGCTGGTGGCCGTGTACATCATCCTCGGCGTGCTCTACGAGAGCTTTGTCCACCCGCTGACCATTATCTCGACGCTGCCATCGGCGGGGCTCGGGGCCGTCATCATGCTGTGGATCTGCGGGCAGGACTTTTCGATCATGGCGCTGATTGGCCTGGTACTGCTGATCGGCATCGTGAAGAAAAACGGTATCCTGATGATTGATTTTGCCCTCGATGCCCAGCGCAACCGTGGCCTGACACCGCAAGAAGCCATCTATGAGGCCTGTATCACGCGGTTCCGGCCGATCATCATGACCACCCTCGCCGCACTGCTGGGCGCCTTGCCGTTGATGCTCGGCTACGGCACCGGCGCCGAACTGCGCCAGCCACTGGGGATCGCGGTGGTAGGTGGCCTGCTGGTGAGCCAGGCGCTGACGCTGTTCACCACGCCGGTCATATACTTGTGGCTTGAGCGGCTATTCCATCGACCTGAACCAGCGCCGGTAGCGGCGCTGGCGACCACAGACTGAGGCGGGGTCATGCGCGTCCTGATTATCGAAGACGAAGAAAAACCGCAGACTACCTGCACCGCGGCCTGACGGAACAAGGCTACACCGTGGACCTGGCGCGCGACGGCGTGGAGGGCCTGCACATGGCGCTGGAAAGTGACTACGCGGTGATCGTCCTCGACGTCATGTTGCCGGGCCTCGATGGCTTCGGCGTGCTGCGCGCGCTACGTGCGCGCAAGCAGACCCCGGTGATCATGCTCACCGCCCGCGAGCGCGTCGAAGATCGCATCAAAGGCCTGCGCGACGGTGCCGATGATTACCTCGGCAAGCCGTTTTCTTTCCTCGAACTGGTCGCGCGCCTGCAAGCGCTGACCCGGCGCAGCGGCGGCCATGAACCGGTGCAAGTGAGCATCGCCGACCTGTGGATAGATTTGATCAGCCGCAAGGCGACCCGCGCCGGGACACGGCTGGACCTGACCGCCAAAGAGTTCTCGCTGCTCAGTGTATTGGCGCGGCGTCAGGGTGAAATTCTGTCGAAAACTGCCATTGCCGAAATGGTCTGGGACATCAATTTCGACAGCGACGCCAACGTCGTCGAAGTCGCGATCAAACGCCTGCGCGCGAAGCTTGACGGGCCGTTCGACGAGAAACTGCTGCACACCATCCGCGGCATGGGCTACGTGCTGGAGAGCCGTAATGTCCAGTAACTCGATCGCCCTGCGCCTCAGCGGCATGTTCACGCTGGTGGCTTTGCTGGTGTTCCTGTTGATTGGCGGGGCCTTGTACCAGCAGGTCGACAAGGGCCTGGGCCTGCTGCCCGAAGCCGAACTGGATGCGCGCTACAGCGTGCTCGAATCCACCGTCGGACGTTACGGCACGCCAGAGCACTGGGTGAAGATCAACAACAAGCTCAAGCTGCTGGGCGAGGAAGACAAGCGCATACGCTTCTGGATCATCAGCGGCGATCAACACTATGAATACGGCGAGCTCACGCCCCAGATCCGCGCCTTTGCCCAAGGCCCCCTGGGCATGCGCGACCTGAAGCTGCCGGACCAGCCTTATCCACTCAAGGTGTTGGTCAGTCAGTTTCCCGCCAAGGACCAGCGTCCCGCGCTGCGCTTCATGATCGGCATCGACACCGAAACCTTTTTCCAGACGCAGCACCACTTGCTGATCGCCCTGATCAGCCTGGCGATCGTTGGCGTGCTGCTGGCTTCTGCGCTTGGCTATTGGGTGGCACGCATCGGCCTCAAACCCCTGATCAAGTTATCCCAGGAAGCCCAACGCCTGGCGCCGCCACTTCTATCCGGCCGCTTGCGTCTGTCGCCGCTGCCACCGGAGCTTGAGCAGTTTGTCGACTCATTCAACTCGACGCTGGAGCGGGTCGAACAGGCCTACTCGCGACTGGAATCGTTCAACGCCGACGTCGCTCACGAGTTGCGCTCGCCGCTGACCAATCTGATTGGCCAGACCCAAGTGGCACTGACGCGCGGACGCTCGGCCGAACACTACTTTGAAGTGCTGCAATCCAATCTTGAAGAACTGGAACGGTTGCGCTCGATCATCAACGACATGCTGTTTCTGGCCAGTGCCGATCAGGGCAACAAGGCGACCAAGCTCACCTCGACGTCGATGGCCGCTGAGGTGGCAACGACGTTGGAGTATCTGGATTTCATACTCGAAGACGCTCAGGTTGAGGTGCAGGTCAGCGGCGACGCGCAGGTGCGAATCGAGATCGCACACCTGCGCCGTGCGCTGATCAACTTGTTGAGTAATGCCGTGCAGCACACCGAGCCCGGGCAGGTGATCCTTGTGCGCATCGAAGCCCAGGCTCATCAGGTCAGCATTGGCGTGGCCAACCCGGCGCGCGCCGATCCCCAGCGAGCATTTGCCACGCTTGTTCGAGCGATTTTATCGGGTGGATGCGTCACGCAGTAACAGTGGCAACAACCATGGCTTGGGGCTGGCGATCGTCAAGGCGATTGCGCTGATGCATGGTGGCGATGTGTTTGTGAGGAGTGATGAGGGCGTGAATACGTTCGGGATTCACCTGCCCGTCTGATACGCCAGCTGGGGTCTTCCCGCTGAAAATGTACTGCCTGAGCCGCCGCAATCGCGAGCAGGGTCATTCCCACAGGGGTTTTCTCCAAAACGTTGAAATCAATTGCGGGAGCGAGCCTGCTCGCGATGCAGGCACGGCAGTCCAACGGTAACAGGCACGCGCCAGGCAGCGGCCTATTTTTGCCCAATGCGCAACAGTCCTTTCACGAATCCACTCTTTTTCCCCTCCTCGTTCAGCCTTATCTTTGCGCCACCAAACAGCACTTGCCAAGCAAGAAGGTTTTAAAGATGTCCAACTCCATGGGTATTGCCAGCGCTTTCGTTTTGTCCTCATTGATCCTGTCGCCGATGGCGATGGCTGAAGAATCCCTGACCTTCGCCGCCCGCAACGCTGAACGCGCTGCGGCGTTCGAAGCCTACCAGGGTGAGATGACGGCCAAGGCTCAGGACGCTGGCCAGACCCCGCAAGCATCGACGCTCCATGCCCAGCCCGAGGCTGGGAAAGACAGCTGACCCGCTGCAGGATCCTATTTCCCTCGACACTTTTCATCGGCTCTTCCCTTTGAAAAGTTGTCTTCAAGCCGCTGCTATCAGCGGCTTTTTTCGCCTGCCAATTCTTGCAACAAGTGCAACGATAGGCAAAACGGTCCACTACCTGCTTAACTCTGTAGGAGCGAGCTCGCTCGCGAAAAACGTCAACGATAACGCAGGCTGTCTGGAACAACGCGATGCCTCGACGTTCTTCGCGAGCAAGCTCGCTCCTGCAAACATGCCTTAACCGAAGTTCACGCAGACCTCATGCCCATGATCGCCAGTCGCCTCCCTCAAGTTTCAGGCAAGACCGGTCGACCTGAACTCATGGTGATCCTCGGCAGCACCCTGACGGTCATCGCGATTCTTGGCATCGTCACCTTCCTGCTGATCCGCGAACATGCCGGAGCGAAGGAGGCCGCCACCCGCAGCGCGACCACCATTGCGCAACTCATCGATGCCGACGTGTTGCGCACCGTCGAGCTCTACGACATGACCCTGCAAGGCCTGATCGCTGCCGCGCAACGGGACGACCTGCGCCAGGTCTCACCGCAGATCCGCCACCTGGTGCTGTTCGACCGCTCCACCACGGCCCGATTCAAGGGCGATATCCTGCTACTCGACAAGCACGGCGAGGTCCTCGCCGACTCATCCCTGATCGAGCCCCGGCCAGGGAATTTTGCCGACCGCGACTACTTTCAGGCCCACGTCACCAACACCGGCAGCGGCATGTACATCAGTCGCCCGTTCAAGCCCCGCTGCGATTGCGAGGACAGCAATGAATGGCGAATCAGCTTCAGCCGTCGCATTGCCTCGTCGAACGGGGAGTTCCTGGGGGTGGCCGTGGCATCGATGCGCCTGACCTACTTCGACCAGCTGTTCAACAGCCTGTACATCGGCAGCGACAGCACGCTGAACATCATCG
>NZ_JAEKEG010000111.1 GCF_016651255.1 Pseudomonas sp. TH10 | reverse complement strand
CTTCATCAGTGAGCTCCAACTACAGCAATCTGTTCGGCAGCTTCCGCTTCAGCCGGGTTCGAGGCACGTACGGTACGCCATACGTTGTAGGCCATTAACAGCATGCCGCTGGCGAAGAACGCACCGCCCAGGGCGCGAACGATGAAGCCCGGGTGGCTGGCTTGCAGCGCTTCGACGAACAGAATAGGTGAGGGTGCCGTCGTCGTTGATTGCACGCCACATCAGGCCCTGAGTGATGCCGTTGACCCACATCGAGGCGATGTAGAGCACGGTGCCGATGGTTGCAAGCCAGAAGTGCGCGTTGATCAGGCCAACACTGTGCATCTGCGCACGGCCGAACAGTTTCGGGATCATGTGGTAGATCGCGCCGATCGAGATCATCGCTACCCAGCCGAGCGCGCCGGCGTGTACGTGGCCGATGGTCCAGTCGGTGTAGTGCGAGAGCGAGTTGACGGTCTTGATCGCCATCATCGGACCTTCAAAGGTCGACATGCCGTAGAACGCCAGCGAGACCACGAGGAAGCGCAGGATCGGGTCGGTGCGCAGCTTATGCCAGGCGCCCGACAGGGTCATCATGCCGTTGATCATGCCACCCCAGCTTGGCGCCAGCAGGATGATCGACATCGCCATGCCCAGCGACTGTGCCCAGTCCGGCAGTGCGGTGTAGTGCAGGTGGTGCGGGCCGGCCCAGATGTACAGGGTGATCAGTGCCCAGAAGTGCACGATCGACAGGCGATAGGAGTAGATCGGACGTTCGGCCTGCTTCGGCACGAAGTAGTACATCATCCCGAGGAAACCGGTGGTGAGGAAGAAGCCCACTGCGTTGTGGCCGTACCACCATTGAATCATCGCGTCGGTCGCGCCCGCGTAGGCGGAGTAGGACTTGAAGAAGCTCACCGGCAAAGAGGCGTGGTTGACGATGTGCAACATCGCGGTCACGACGATGAACGCGCCGTAGAACCAGTTACCCACGTAGATGTGCTTGGTCTTGCGCTTGGTAATGGTGCCGAAGAACACCAGACCGTAGGTGACCCAGACAATGGCCAGCAGAATGGCGAGCGGCCATTCCAGTTCCGCGTATTCCTTGGTGGTGGTGTAACCCAGCGGCAAGGTAATGATCGCGCCGACGATGACCGCTTGCCAGCCCCAGAAGGTGAAGGCCGCGAGGCTGTCGGAAATCAGTCGCGTCTGGCAGGTTCGCTGCACGACATAGTAGGAAGTGGCAAATAGTGCACAACCACCGAAGGCGAAAATCACCAGGTTTGTGTGCAACGGGCGTAGGCGTCCAAAGCTCGTCCACGGCAGACCGAAGTTCAATTCCGGCCAGACCAGTTGCGAGGCGATGAAGACACCGAGCCCCATGCCAAGGATCCCCCAGACCACCGTCATGATGGCGAACTGGCGGACTACCTTATAGTTATAAGCAGTCGGACTGATTGCTGTGCTCATTCTAAGGTTCCACGGTTTGGGTGTTTTATTAGGATTAAAATCGGCCGCAAGTATGCAGAGAGCAGGGGGTCATTGCAACGCGCCATGACCTGGGTCAATGCTTTCCAACGCTGATTCTGCGGCCTTTCCATGCGCCGCGTAAGGTCAAAATTGGCCTCGGACAAAATGTCGCAGCGGACAAAAAAAGCGAGGGGTTCAGGTCAGTTGTAACGAGGTATGTTCGAACGGCCAGTTCGCCTGATGAATGGCAATCGGCGCGACAGCCGGTATCTACCGGCCTTTGCGGCGAGTCTGTCAGCCAATTCATCGAACACATCGCTCGGGGTCGACCTGGAACCGGCACGGGCCAGTCCGCATCGAGCAAGCGTAGACCCGAATCAGAGGAACCGAAAGGCGTACTAAGGAAGGGTGCGACACTTGGTCGCAAAGGGGCAGGGAACTGCCGCATGCAGGCGAATGCGGCAGTAGAGCGGTCGAGAGTTATTCGCGTTTGCCTTCAGCCTGCAAACGATCGGTATTCAATCCGTGCGACAGGCTGTACACATAAGCAGCCAGCAATTGCACTTTATCGTTGCCCAGCAGCTCGTTCTGTGCCGGCATGTGGCCTTGACGGCCATGGCGAATGGTCTGCTCGAGCTGCGTCAGGCTGGTGCCATAGATAAATCCGGCCGGGTGCGTCAGATTCGGCGCACCCATGGCTTCAGTGCCGTGGCCGGTTGCCCCGTGACAGGCCGTACAAGTGGTGCTGAACGCCTGCTGGCCGGCTTGCAGGTCGGCCTTGGTATCCGCTGGCAACGGCAGCCCTGCCAAGTCGTGACGCACGTAGGCGGCCACGTTCTTCACGCCGGCTTCACCGAGGATTTCGCCCCAGGCCGGCATCGCCGCCATGCGACCACCCATGATCGTGGTCTTGATCATCTCGGCATCGCCGCCCCAGCGCCAGTTGCTGTCGGCGAGGTTGGGGAAGCCGAACGCGCCCTTGGCATCCGAGCCGTGGCACACCGAGCAGTTGGAGGCGAACAGGCGGCCACCCATCTTCAGCGCTTGCGGGTCCTGGGCCACTTCTTCCACGGGCATCGACGCGAATTTGGCGTAGATCGGCCCAAACTTCGCGTCAGCCTTGTTCATCTCCTTTTCCCATTCGTGCACCCCGGTCCAGCCATCTTCATAGCCGGGCAGGATGCCTTTCCAGTTGCCCAGGCCCGGGTACAGCACCAGGTAACCGACGGCAAACACCAACGTGCCGGCGAACAGCATGAACCACCACTGCGGCAACGGGTTGTCGTACTCCTCGATGCCGTCGAAGCTGTGGCCCATGGTCTGGTCGACGCTGCCCTTGGTCTCGCCCTTGCGCGTGCCGATCAGCAGCCAGGTCAGGCCGATCAGGCTGCCGATGGTCAGTACGCAGATCCACGTACTCCAGAAGGTGGTCATGGCCGGGTACTCCTTGGTTCAGATGCTGGGGTTGTGTCGGGTAGCGGTTCGTCGGCGAATGGCAGCAATCGCGCTTCGGCGAATTCCGGGGTGCGCTTGCGGTTGAACACCCACAAGGTCAGGCCGACGAAGGCGACGAACACCACGACCGTGCCGAGGCCGCGAATCAGGCCTGCACTCATTTCAATGACCATGGCTCACCTCTTGCTCTTGATCGCAGTGCCGAGCACTTGCAGGTAGGAGACCAGGGCGTCCATTTCGGTCTTGCCCTTGAGGCTGGCCACCGCGCCGCTGATGTCGTCGTCGGTGTATGGCACGCCGAGGGTGCGCATGGTCTTGAGCTTGGTTTCGGTGTGGCTGCTGTCGACCGCTTGCGTGACCAGCCATGGGTAGGCCGGCATTTTCGACTCAGGCACGACGTTGCGCGGGTTGTACAAGTGCGCGCGGTGCCAGTCATCCGAGTAACGCGCGCCGACCCGGGCCAGGTCCGGACCGGTGCGTTTGGAGCCCCACAGAAACGGGTGATCCCAGACGCTTTCGCCGGCCACCGAGTAGTGCCCGTAACGTTCGGTTTCGGCGCGAAACGGGCGGATCATCTGCGAGTGGCAGCCGACGCAGCCTTCGCGAATGTAGATGTCGCGGCCTTCCAATTGCAGCGCGGTGTAGGGCTTCATGCCTTCCACCGGTTTGTTGGTGACGTCCTGGAAGAACAGCGGGACGATCTGGGTCAGGCCGCCAATGCTCACGGCAAACACCATGAGCAACATCAACAGGCCGACGTTCTTTTCAATCGTTTCGTGTTTCATGGCGGACTCCTCAGGCCATCTGCGCGGCAGCGACGACGTCAGCAGGCTGCGAGGCCCGCACGGTGCGCCAGGTGTTGTAAGCCATCAGGAACATGCCGCTGAGGAAGATCGCCCCACCAATCAGCCGCACGACAAAACCTGGGTGGCTGGCCACCAGGGTTTCGACGAAGGAGTAGGTCAGCGTGCCGTCCTCGTTCACTGCGCGCCACATCAGGCCCTGGGCGATGCCGTTGACCCACATCGAGGCGATGTAGAGCACGGTGCCGATGGTCGCGAGCCAGAAATGCGCGTTGATCAGGCCGACGCTGTGCATCTGCGCTTTGCCGAAGATTTTCGGGATCATGTGGTACAGCGCGCCGATGGAAATCATCGCCACCCAGCCGAGGGCGCCGGCGTGAACGTGGCCGATGGTCCAGTCGGTGTAGTGGGAGAGGGCGTTGACGGTCTTGATCGCCATCATCGGGCCTTCAAAGGTCGACATGCCGTAGAACGCCAGCGACACCACCAGGAAACGCAGGATTGGGTCGCTGCGCAACTTATGCCAGGCGCCCGACAGGGTCATCATGCCGTTGATCATCCCGCCCCAGCTTGGCGCCAGCAGCATCAGCGACATCACCATGCCCAGCGACTGCGCCCAGTCCGGCAGCGCGGTGTAGTGCAAGTGGTGCGGGCCGGCCCAGATGTACAGCGTGATCAGTGCCCAGAAGTGCACGATCGACAGGCGATACGAGTACACCGGACGCTCGGCCTGTTTCGGCACGAAGTAGTACATCATCCCGAGGAAACCGGCGGTGAGGAAAAAGCCTACGGCGTTGTGTCCGTACCACCATTGCACCATCGCGTCGGTTGCACCGGCGTACACCGAGTAGGACTTGGTGAAGCTCACCGGCAACTCAAGGTTGTTGACGATGTGCAGAATCGCCACGGTGATGATGAACGCGCCGAAGAACCAGTTGCCCACATAAATGTGCTTGGTCTTGCGCTGCATGATCGTGCCGAAGAACACGATCGCGTAGGCGACCCAGACGATGGTGATCAGGATATCGATCGGCCATTCCAGCTCGGCGTATTCCTTGGAACTGGTGTAACCCAGTGGCAGGCTGATTGCCGCCAGCAGGATCACCAGTTGCCAGCCCCAGAAGCAGAACGCGGCGATTTTCGGCGCAAACAATTGGGTCTGGCAGGTGCGCTGTACCGAGTAAAAGGAACTGGCGAACAGGGCGCAGCCGCCGAACGCGAAGATTACCGCGTTGGTGTGCAGCGGGCGCAGGCGGCCGAAGCTGGTCCACGGCAAATTGAAGTTGAGTTCGGGCCAGACCAATTGGGCCGCGAGAAAAACCCCGAGCCCCATGCCGACGATGCCCCACACCACCGTCATAATGGCGAATTGGCGGACCACCTTGTAGTTGTAGGCGGTACTGATAGAAGTGTTCATGGTTCCCCATCCACGGTTCAGCCGAAGTGAGCACGCGTGCGACAAGGCAGCGCGTCCTTCGCCTGGAGTTATAGGCAGACTAAAAGCGAGCCAAGCATGGACAAAGAGCACAAGGCCAGTATTGACGGGGATCAATGGGCGCGGTGCTTGGACGATAATCGGACTGAAACAGGCGGGGGCTGGTCTGACCACTGCTACGCCGGAATGCGGCCAGAACCGAACGCAGGCTTCGCCAGCCAATGCAGATCGCGTTTTCGGCAGTGCTGGTCAGTTTTTCATTTGACAGGGTCGAACACCGGGCGCCGATCAATGAGCTTTTTTGAAAGCAATTCAGAAGACTGTTTTGCTGAATGATAAATCTTCTGGGTGGTTTTTGAGGTGTTCGCAATGGGGAGTGTGCAGTCGTGCAGTCGTGCGGGCCAAAATAATCGTGCATCTAACACCATTGGTGAGACGCAAAGTCGGCCTGCGCTCGAGCAAATCACTGGGATACGCAATCTTCCAGCGGAGGTACTTGAAAAAATAGCCCTCAAATTGCCCAGGAAAGACTATGCCGCCTTGCGGCAAGCATTTAAACGGGCCCGTCAGTCCCTGCCGTCCGTCAAGGCAATGAATGAGTGTATTAATCAGGGGCTTTGCGGTGAAAGAGCAGGGCCTTATAAAGAAATTGTCAATGCCGCCAAAAGTGATTACATCGAGAAGGTTGCCCGTGGTGCGATCCTCGACGCATTGGAAACCGTAAAAGTGGGGAAGTTTTGTAATGTCAGGAATGATAATGAAAGGTACATAGCACTGCTTTGCCGTTATCCACATCAACGTCCTGGGAAGCGGGCGGTCTTGAATGTGCTGGACTCATTTTGTGCCTTGGTACCTGACAAACCCTTTATTCGACATGCCCACGTTGCACATGCGCTGCTGTATTCAGTCATTTTTTTGACCTGTGATGACCTGGCGTCGATCAAACAACTATTCTCTTCTGCCAATCAGGCTTTCAACCGGTGTAAAGGCGGCGAAAAATTGGTGTTGGCATCATTGATCAGCGCCCTGAAGCTTCACCTTTGCCGACACTTTGCTGAGGCTGATATTAATAATCTGGCTGCTCTTTATCCTGATGTGTTTTCCATGGGCGGGATTGTTCATAACAGATACGCGCCTGAAGTAAATGATGTCAGTTGGACTGAAACGCTGTTTCCCTTTCGCGCCACGGTATGATTGGCAGGGCGCCTGGCGTGACAGGCAGACTAAGAGCGAGGCTAGCATGGACAAAGAGCACAAGGCCGTTATTGACGGGAATCAATGGGGGCGGTGCGTGGCCGAACAGGGCTGGCTATGGGATGCGGCCTCGACGCCGTCATCGACCACGTTGATCCTGGCTCACGGTGCCGGCGCGCCGATGGACAGCGCCTGGATGAACGACATGGCGGCGCGCCTTGCTGCACTTGGGGTCAACGTGCTGCGCTTCGAGTTTCCGTACATGGCGCAACGGCGTATCGACGGCGGCAAACGCCCACCGAACCCGGCGCCGAAACTGCTGGAATGCTGGCGTGAGGTCTATGCCGTGGTGCAACGCCATGTCACTGGCAAACTCGCCATTGGCGGCAAGTCCATGGGCGGGCGGATGGCGAGTTTGCTGGCGGATGAACTGGGCGCGGATGCGCTGGTGTGCCTGGGTTATCCGTTTTATGCCGTGGGCAAACCGGAGAAACCGCGGGTGGAACACCTGGCCGGCTTGAAGACCCGTACGCTGATCGTGCAGGGCGAGCGGGATGCGCTGGGCCATCGGGAGGCCGTTGATGGGTACAAATTGTCATCGAGCATCGAGGTGTTCTGGCTGGTGGCCGGGGACCATGACCTCAAGCCGCTGAAAGCCTCCGGCTTTACCCACGAACAACACCTGGCCGCTGCGGCGCAGAAGGTTGCCAGTTTCCTTCAGTGACATCTGCGGTGGCTGTATGGGCCTCATCGCGGGCAAGCCCGCTCCCACAGGTTTTGTGCAGCACCCCAATCCACTGTGGGAGCGGGCTTGCCCGCGATGAGGCCCCAACAGGCACCATCACCTCCAGATCAGCCACAAAAAACCCGGAAGCTACCCAGGTTTCTGCTCATACCCCCCGTAGGAGCTGCCGAAGGCTGCGATCTTTTGACCTTGACCTTGACCTTGACCTTGACCTTGACCTACCGATTAAACCGCTCAACCAACGAATACTGCGTACTCGCCGTCTTCGTCAGCTCTTCACTCAACAACGCCGAATGCTGCGCCTGCTCCGACGTCTGATCCGCCAGCTGCGAAATATTGCTGATATTGCGACTGATCTCCTCAGCCACAGCGCTCTGCTCCTCAGTCGCCGCCGCAATCTGCGTCGTCATGTCGGTAATGTTCGCCACCGCTTCGCTGATCCCCACCAACGCCTGATCCGCCTCCAGCACCCGCGCCACACCTTCTTCCGCCTGACGATGCCCGGCTTCCATGGTTTGCACGGCGCTCGAAGCGGTTTGCTGCAACTTGGCAATCAAGGCATGGATCTGCCCGGTCGATTCGCTGGTGCGTTGCGCCAGTTGACGAACTTCATCAGCCACCACGGCAAAACCGCGACCCATCTCGCCGGCACGGGCCGCTTCGATGGCGGCGTTGAGCGCGAGCAGGTTGGTCTGGTCGGCGATGCCTTTGATCACGTCGACCACGCCGCCGATTTCGTCGCTGTCCTTGGCCAGTTGCGTCACGGTCAGACCGGTTTCACCGACGACTACGGACAGACGCTGAATGGCTTCGCGGGTTTCGCCAGCGATGTCACGACCGCGACCGGTCAGGCGATTGGCTTCCTGAGTCGCGTCAGCGGTGCGCTGTACGTGGCTCGCCACTTCCTGCGTCGTTGCGGCCATCTGGTTGACGGCGGTGGCGACTTGTTCGGTTTCCACGCGTTGACGTTCCAGGCCGATGGAGCTGTTGTGCGCCAGCGAGTCGGACTGCTTGGCCTGATCGGTCAGGTGTTCGGCCGTGTCCTGCAGACGCGTCAGGCAGGTTTTCAGGCGGGCTTCCTGGCTGAGGATCGACATCTCCAGACGCGCCTGGGCGCCACGGCTGTCGGTGTACATCTGTGCGATCAGCGGGTCGGAGGTGGTCTGTTCGGCCAGACGCAGCAGGCGCTTGAGCCCGCGTTGTTGCCACTGCAGACCCATCAGGCCCAGCGGCACCGAAAGACCTGCCGCCAGAGCAAAGCCCCAATGCGAGTTCAACGTCGCGCCGATCACGAAGCTCAGTTGGCTGACCAGAATGAACGGCAGCCAGTCCTGTAGCACCGGCAGCCATTTGTCGCTGGAAGGGATCGCTGACTTGCCCTGGTTGATGCGTTGGTAGAGCGCTTCGGCACGGCGGATCTGCTCGGCCGTCGGCTTGACCCGCACCGACTCGTAACCAATTACCTGATTGCCTTCGAAGATCGGCGTCACATAGGCGTTAACCCAATAGTGATCACCGCTCTTGCAGCGATTCTTGACGATGCCCATCCAGGGCTGACCCTGCTTGAGCGTGCCCCACATATGCGCAAACACCGCCGATGGCACGTCAGGATGACGAACCAGATTGTGCGGCGCACGGATCAGTTCCTCACGCGAAAACCCGCTGATCTCGACAAAGTCGTCGTTACAGTAGGAAATCACGCCTTTGGCATCAGTGGTGGAAATCAACCGCTGCTGAGCCGGGAAGGTCCGTTCGCGTTGAGTGATGGGCTGGTTATTACGCATGGCATATTCAATCCGTGAGGCTTTCACAGGGTTTCGGCAGGGCGTGGAATTTGTTGAGTTTTTTTATTACCCACGGCCCCACAACCACCAGATCCCGCAAAATGAACCCAAGCCCATTGTGGGAGCTGGCTCACCAGCAAAGACGGCCTGCCAGCCACCAGATCTCGCGAAATGAACCCAAGCCCATTGTGGGAGCTGGCTTGCCAGCGATGGCTGCCTGCCAGCCAACCAGATCCCGCGAAATGAAACAAAGCCCCCGTAGGAGCCTTCGGCAGCTCCTACACTGACTTCATAAAAGTTGAGAATGACGACGACTCTTAAATATTTACTGACTGTTTTTAGCCTCACGCATAGCGTGAATATTGAATAGAGCCTGCAAAGCACCTACTGGGTGAAAAAACTATGCAGGAACAAAGCGTAAGTAAGCTCTGTAGGAAAACTTAACCGCTGTATGTAGGAATGTTCCCTTTGTCTCCAGCGGCATTGTTTCAAGGGGTGGCGAGTACCAATCACAGTGTTAGTTTAGCACCCCTCGTTTATTACCCGGTTCTCCAAGTTGCCCTCATTACTGTCGAGGGCGCAATTCCTTACGTGCGTTTCGTTTATTTATATAAGCGTTATCAGCAGCACTTTGGCCGCGCCTGTCACCAATCCCGGCGATCAGGATATTATCCGTGATCGCCAGAATCGCTTATTGCAAGAGCAGCGCCAGCGGCTGGAAGAGCTCAAGGCGCTGCCCGGCAGCCCGAGCATGCCAGACGCACCGGCCATGCCTGCTGATTCCCGGTGCTTTGCCATCGACACGATCGACATCGAGGGCGCCGGGCACCTGCCCGCCGGCGCGCGTTCGCGCCTGCTCAAACCCTACCTCGGCCAATGCCTGGGCGTGGTCCGGCTCAATGAGCTGCTCAAGGTCATCACCGAGTACTACCTGTCCAGCGGGCTGGTCACCAGTCGCGCCTATTTGCCTCAACAGGACCTGTCCAGCGGCCACCTCAGGGTGCTCGTGGTCGAAGGCACGCTTGAAGGCCTGGACCGCGCAGAGGACAGCGGGCTGTCGGCGCGTGAACTGGCCATGGCGTTTCCCGGTGCCGATGGCGAGCTGTTGAACCTGCGTCAGATCGAGCAACTGGTCGACCAGCTCAACCGGTTGCCATCAAACCAGGCCCGCATGGAACTGGCGCCGGGCGCGCAGGTGGGCGGCACCCGAGTCAGGGTGGAGAACACGGCGCAAAAACCCTGGCGCGCGAGCGTGTCGCGCAACAACGACGGGCAAAAATCCACCGGTGAACAGCAATGGGGCACCGCCCTGGAATGGGACAGCCCCCTGGGCCTGGCCGATCAACTGGTGCTGCGCGGTGGCCACGATGCCGTCAGCGATCGGCGCAAGACCTCGCAAAACGCCATGCTCTATTACAGCCTGACCTGGGGTTGGTGGAACTTCAGCTACAGCTACAGCCAGAGCGATTACCGCTCGCAGGTCCAGGCCAATGGTTTCGACTTCAAGCAATCGGGCGACAGCCAGCACCACCTGCTGCGCGCAGAACGGGTGATCCATCGCGACGGCTTGAGCAAGACCTCGATGAGCCTTGGTGTCGCGCACCTGCGCACCAACGCCTACATCGAGGACAGCCGCCTGGACCTGAGCAGCAATCGGCTGAGCGAGCTGCAGTGGGGCATCAACCACGGTCGCCGGGTCGCCAGCGCCTTCATCAACTTAGACCTGGGCCTGCAACAGGGCATTGGCGCCTTCGACGCGCAAAGCGCAGGGCATCCCGGCCCCGGTGAACCCGAGGCGCGTTTTCGCAAGTACACCGCCACCGCCAGTTACCTGCAGCCTTTCACCCTGGCGGGGGAGTCCATGAGTTCTCACCAGCCTGGTCACCGGCCAGCACACCGACGATGTGTTGTTCAGCGCGCAACGCATCAGCCTCGGCGGCGCGTCCTCGCTGCGCGGTTTCAAGGACCAGCAGCTGAGCGGCGACAGCGGCGCCTACTGGCGCAACGACCTGCGCTGGGCGCACCCGCTGACCCTGGCCTGGTTACGCCCGGCCTTGGCCGAATACGGCGCCAGCCTGGGCTACGACCAAGGCGTAATTACCCACGAGCGCTACAACGGTGATCAGCACGGGCGGCTCTCCAGCCATTCGCTGGAGCTGTTTGCCCGCGGCCAGCACCTGTCTGCCGGCGTGACCTTCGCCCATTCCCTGAAACGCCCGGCCGCGATGACGGAGCGTGAAGCGCCGATCTACTTTCGCCTGGACTTCTTCCTGTAACCCCACTGCCGACAACGCCCTGTTGCATCGAGATTGATATGCCGACCCGTCCCTTCGCCCACCGTGCCCACCAGCTTTATGCCGCCCCTGCAAGCCCTGAACGCTTCTGCGGCCTGCCCAAGCGCGGCCTGGCGCTGATCCTGGCCAATGCGCTGTTCTGGCAGCCGCTGCTGGTGCAGGCCGATGGCATTGTGGTCAGCGGCCCCGGCACCTCACTGGGCCAGGCCGGCAATGGCGTGCCCATCGTCAACATCGCCGCGCCCAATGCCAGTGGCCTGTCGCACAATCAGTTCAGCGACTACAACGTCGGCGCCAACGGGGTGATCCTCAACAACGCCACGACGCGCACCCAGGCCACGCAACTGGGCGGGATCATTCTCGGCAACCCGCACCTGCAGGGCTCGGCGGCCAGCACCATTCTCAATGAAGTCAACGGCGGTAACCCGAGCCACCTGCGCGGGTACACCGAAGTCGCGGGGCCAGCGGCGCGCGTCATCGTCGCCAACCCCTATGGCATCAGTTGTAACGGCTGCGGCTTCATCAACACCCCACGTGCCACCCTCACCACCGGCACCCCGATCCTGAACAACGGACGCCTCGATCACTTTCAGGTCGATGGCGGCAGTGTGAGCATCGAGGGTGCGGGGCTGAATGCCGGCAACGTCGACAGCTTCGAGATCATCACCCGCACGGCCAGGCTCAATGCGCAGATCAACGCTCGCAACCTGACCCTGATCGCGGGCCGCAACGACGTTGACGCACAGACCCTCAATGCCACGGCGCGTGCGGACGACGGCAGCGTCAAGCCACAGCTGGCCATCGACTCCACCGCGCTGGGTGGCATGTACGCCGGCGCCATCAAACTGGTGGGCACCGAAGCCGGTGTCGGGGTACGGTTGGCCGGCAACCTGGCCGCCAGCGGTGGCGATATCCAGATCGATGCCAATGGTCATTTGACCTTGTCCCAGGCCGCGTCCAGCCAAGGCATAAGCGTCAAGGCGGCGAGCCTGGAGGCGCAAGGTCCGGTCTACGCCGGCACCACCCTGGAGGTTAAAACCAGCGGCGCCTCAAGCAACCGGCAAAGCCTGGCTGCCCGTGATCGCATCAGCCTGAGCGCCGGTGGCCAGCTGACCAACAGCGGCATCATCGAAGCCGGCGTCAACGCCGACAACAGCCGCAACAGCGTCGGCGATATCAGCCTCCGTACGCAGCACCTGCGCAACAGCGGTAGCGTGACGGCCAGTCGCAACCTCGACGCGGGCGTCAGCCAAACCCTGGACAACCGTGGCGGCACGCTGAGTGCGCAAAACGGCGTGCAGGTCACTGCCGCGACGCTGGACAACCGTGAGCAAGGGCGGGTGCTCAGCCACAACCGCCTTGCCCTGCATTCGGACCAACTGCTCAACCAACAGGGCCTGATCAACAGTCGCGGCGCGCTCCAGGCGCAGGTGGGTCACTTGGATAACCGCCAGGATGGACGGGTCAGCGCTACCGGCGATCTTGATCTCAGCGTGACGCACCTGGACAACCAGGGCGGTGAATTGATCGCCCAGGGCAACCTGAACCTCACCGGCACCACCCTCGATAACCGCCACAACGGCTTGCTCGGCGCGGCCAACGTGCTGACCGTCCAGGTCGATACGGTGGATAACCGAGGCGGGGAGCTTTCCAGCTCGGCAGCGCTGAACCTGAGCGGCCAGCAACTGAACAACAGTGACGGCGGCAAGGTGCTGGCCGGCACGGACCTGAGCCTTGGAGTCGCGCAAGTGCTCAACCAGAACCAGGGCTTGCTGCAGGCCAAGGGCCGTGTCTCATTGGCCGGCCAGACCCTGGACAACGGCGGCGGGGCGGTCAGTGCCTTGTCGGCAGTGGATATCCGTCTCGACGGTGCCCTGGCCAACCTTGGCGGTTCGATCAACAGCGAAGGCGCACTGACGGTGAGCGCCGCCAGCCTGAACAACCGCCAGGGCAGCCTGTCCAGTGCCGGTGCACTCAGCCTGACCAGCCTGGGTGTGGTCGATAACCAGGGCGGTCAACTGGTCGCCGACGCCAGCCTCAGTCTGCACAGCGCCAGCCTGGATAACCGCCAGCGCGGCAACATCAGTGGCAAGGGTCCTGTGCGTCTCGGCACGGGCGCGTTGGATAACAGCCAGGGCGGGCACCTGACCAGCAGCGATACCCTCGAACTGACGGCCACCCAGGTGACCAACCAGGACACCGGCCGCATCGCCAGCGACCAGACTTTGACCGCCAACGTCACCGGCCTGGACCAACAAGGCGGTATGTTGTTCAGCAACAGCGCGCTGAACCTGAACCTCAATCACGGCCAGTTGAACAACCAGAACGGCATGATCAGCGCACCGCTGCTGATGCTCGGCCACCTCAACGAAGTGAACAACCAGGGCGGGGAAATCTCCAGTGCCCAAGCCTTTACCTTCGCCGCCAACAGCCTGGACAACAGCGACGGCAAACTGCTGAGCAACCAGGCACTGACCGTGCGCGTGGAGCAGGCGCTGGGCAACCTCAAAGGCCTGATCGCCGCATCGGCCCTCGACGTGCGCGCCGCCAGCGTCAACAACCAGGGCGGCACCCTGACCAGCCGTGACACCCTCGACCTGAGCGTCGACGGCCTGCTGGACAACCAGGCTCACGGCCTGATCAACGCCACCCAGCGCCTCGATATCCAGACTGCCGCGCTGAACAACCAGAACGGCGGATCGCTGCTGGGCAGCGCCATCGCCCTGGATTTCGGCGCGGCAGGCGGCGACCTGAACAACGCCGGTGGCCTGATCACCACCGCCGGTGCGCTGAGCATCCACCAGCTGCGCGACCTGAACAACCAAGGCGGCGAGATCTCCAGCGAGCAAAGCTTTGCACTCGCCGGCCGCCACCTCGATAACCACAACGGCAAGCTGATCAGCAGCCACTACCTGACGCTCGACGGCCTTGGCGTGAACAACCAGAACGGCCTGATTTCCGGCTGGGAAGGGCTGGTCGTCAACGCCAATAACCTGGACAACCGCAATAACGGCACGCTCTCCAGCCGCAACGGTAACCTTGAGGTAGCCGTCAAAAACGCCTTGCTCAACAGCGATGCCGGCGCCTTGGTCAGTCAGCACAACCTGACGGTCAACGCCGGCAGCCTCGACAACCGCAACGGCGGAATACTCTCCAGCGCCGCCGCTCAGGCACTGACCGTCGACGCTGAGTTGAACAACAGCCAGGGTGGCCAGATCGACAGCGGTGCTGCCCTGACCGTCCAGGCTTCGACCCTCAACAACCGCGGCGGCGCCATCAGTGCCGCGCAGGCCCTGGGCATCACCGCCGACGCGCTGGATAACAGCAGCGCCAGCCTGATCGGCAACAACGCCGTCACCCTCAACCTGCTCGGCGCCCTGACCAATACCCAGGGCAAACTCGCCAGCGCCGGGCCTTTGCGCCTGAGCGCCAGCCAGGTCGATAACCAGGGCGGCCAACTCGCCAGCCAGGGGCTGTTCACCCTCCTGACGGGCGGCCTGGACAACCGTCAGCGTGGCACCGTCGCCGCCAACGACCAGCTGACCCTGACCGCCACGGGCGTGGTGCACAATGACGCCGACGGCCTGATCTACAGCCAGCACGGCGATGTGCAACTGCAAGCCGCACGCCTGAGCAACGGCCAAGGCACCCTGCAAAGCCAGGGCGTGCTGACCCTGGACGTCGCCGGTGATATCGACAACCAGCAAGGTCGTATCCTCGCCCAGGACGGTGACCTCAACCTCAACGCCGGCAACCTCGATAACCGCGGCGGCGTCCTGGCCAGCCTGCACGCCACACTGACCGCCACCCTCAGCGGTTGGCTGCAAAACGGCATCGACCTGATCAGCCGCCGGGGCGGCACCACCCAGGCCGAGCGTCTGAACCTGACGACGGCCAGTATCGACAACCAGGGCGGGCGCCTTGCCGCTCAATCGGGCGATGTGCTCCTCAACACCGGCCACTTCGATAACCGCAGTGGCGGCCTTTACGCCGCACAACGCCTCAGCGTCAACGGCGCCGACCTGAACAACCGCGCAGGGCAGATCGCCGCTCAACAGATCGACCTCAGCCTGGCCGGTGCCCTGAGCAATGCCCAAGGCATCCTCGAGAGCGACAGCATCCTCAACATCGCCGCCGCCCACCTGGACAACCAGGACGGTCAACTGCGCGCCCTCGGTACCCAAGGCGCCAGCCGCTTTCAAATCGCGGGCCTGCTGAACAACCGCCACGGCACCCTGGAAAGCGCCAACACCGACCTAAGCCTGGGCCTGGGCAGCTTCCTCAACACCGGCGGCACCGTGCTGCACGTTGGCGACGGCACCTTCGACATCGCCACCGCCAACGTCATCAATGCCGGCGGCGACCTCATCACCCGGGGCGGCCTGACCTCACGGCCGACCAGTGGACCAACAGCAGCGTCATCCAGGCCGGGCGCCTGAGCGTCAACGTCAACGACTTCACCCAGAGCGCCAGCGGCCAATTGCTGGCCGCCAGCAGCCTGATCGGCACCGGCGTGAACTGGCGCAACGACGGCCTGATCGCCAGCGACGGCAGACTGGACCTGGGCCTGAGCGGCCTCTACACCGGCAAGGGTCGCCTGAGCAGCCGGGGTGACTTGACCCTGAGCACCGGGCAATTGAACCTGCCTGAAGTGGCCAGCATCGCCAGCGGCGGCGACAGCCTGATCACCGTCGCCGGCGTGCTGAACAACTACGGGCGCCTGACCTCCAGCGCCGACCTGATACTGCAGGCCGGCGCCGTAAACAACTACGGCACCCTGGGCAGCGGCCAGGACCTCACCCTCACCACGGCAGCGTTGCTCAATGATCACGGCCTGATCTTCAGTGGCTGGGACATGGGCCTGCGCGTCGCATCGCTCACCAACAGCTACGCCAGCCTCTACAGCCTGGGCGACCTGGACATCGACCGTGACGGCTACGGTGGTTGGGCCTCCAGCATCGTCAACAGCTCCGGCCTGATTCAGAGCGACGGCCGCATGAGCCTGGCCGCCAGCACCATCAAGAACATCCGTGCGCTGCTGACGGTCTCTGACGAGGGCATCTACACCGCCAAAATCGAACAAATCCCCTGCATCGAAGGCGTCAACGCCGGCGACTGCGGCGGCAAGCAAAACCGCGTCTGGGAAATCGTGCAGCGCGAAAACTGCAAGTCACCGCCGCCAGTGCCGCGTCGAGCATCACCGCTGGTGGCGACCTGATTCTTAACGGCGGCGACCTGCTCAACCACAGCAGCACCCTGGCCACCAGCGGCAACCTGAGCGCCACGCTGAACAACCTCACCAACACCGGCGTACAGACCTCCGATACCGAAACCGTGCGCGTGTTTCGTACCCAACGCGCCAGCAACGGCAGCGGCTGGGTCAACATGGCCCAGGCGTTCACCGACCGTTACTGGCTGCACGGCAACGGCTACGACGCCGGCAACCTCGGCGGCCTGGCGGCGGCCATGAGCCAGTTCATCGGCACCACCGAAGCCGAACTGCCGCAGTTTGGTCGCGTGACCCAACTGAGCACCGGCGACCAACGCTACGCCGCGATCATCCAGGCCGGCGGCAACGTCAACATCACCACCCAGAACGACTTCGACAACAGCGTGGTGCGTGCCGGCTTCGAGTACGTCGGCAGCGGCCCGAGCACCAACACCAGCGCCCCGGGCAACGCATTTTCCACCCGCGTGACCCTCAACCAGCAACTGCCCCCGGACCTGGCACAACAGCAAATCAACCCACTGGCGCTGCCAGGGTTCGAATTGCCCACCGGGCAGAACGGCCTGTTCCGCCTCAGTGGCCAGGGCAGCACCCAGGGCGACACCGGCCCGCACAGCTGGAACCTCGGCGAGGCCAGCGTCGGCGCGGCCGAGCGGCAACAAGCCATACCCGGCACCGAGGGGCGCGACATCAGCGCCGAACCGTCCGGCAACCTGGCTGGCGCGGTCAGTGTGGCCAAGGTCCAGGGCCTGCCCGGCAACACCGGGCAATCCCAGCCGCATAAATACCTGATCGAAACCAACCCGGCACTCACCGACCTCAAGCAATTCATGAGCTCGGACTACCTGCTCAGTCAACTCGGCTATAACCCCGACGACAGCGCCAAGCGCCTGGGCGACGGCTTCTACGAGCAGCAGCTGATCCAGCAAGCCGTGGTCGCCCACACCGGCCAGCGCTATCTCGACGGCTTGACCTCCGACGAAGACATGTTCCGCTACCTGATGGACAACGCCATCGCCAGCAAGGACTCGCTGATGCTGTCGCTGGGCGTCAGCCTCACCGCCGAGCAAGTAGCGGCCCTGACCCACGACATCGTCTGGCTGGAAACCGCAATCGTCGACGGCCAGCCAGTCATGGTCCCGGTGCTGTACCTGGCCCAGTCCGACAACCGCCTGGCCGCCAACGGCGCGCTGATCCAGGGCCAGGACGTCAGCCTGATCGCCGGGCACAACCTCGGTAACGCCGGCACCCTCAAGGCCACCGGCAACCTCGCCGCCATGGCCGGCAACCACCTGGTCAACAGCGGCCTGGTGCAGGCCGGCAATCGCCTCGACCTGCTCGCCGGCAACGACCTCACCAACCACGCCGGCGGCATCATCAAGGGCCGCGACGTCAGCCTGACCAGCCTCACCGGCGACATCAGCAACGAACGCACCGTCACCGGCCACGACAGCAGCAACGGCTTCAACACCCAGCACCGCGACTTCGTCGACAACGCCGCACGCATCGAAGCCGCCAACGACCTGACCATCACCGCAGGCCGCGACTTCAACAACCTCGGCGGCGTCCTGCAAAGCGGCCGCGACACCAGCATCAGCGCCGG
Source organism: Pseudomonas sp. TH10 (assembly GCF_016651255.1). Classification (GTDB taxonomy): domain Bacteria; phylum Pseudomonadota; class Gammaproteobacteria; order Pseudomonadales; family Pseudomonadaceae; genus Aquipseudomonas. Next base: position 31,301 of record NZ_JAEKEG010000111.1, on the reverse strand, counting down.
CCGCGACGTCACCCTCGGCTCGGCCACACAACTCAACAGCAACGAACACGGCAGCAAAAACCGCGACCTCGCCATCACCCAACACAGCGCCAGCCTCGAAGCAGGCCGCGACCTGTCCATCAACGCCGGCCACGACCTCGCCATCGTCGCCAGCCAACTGGACGCCCAGCGCGACCTCGCCCTCAACGCCGGCAATAACCTCACCTTGGCCGCCGCCGCCAGCGAAGACCATAGCTACAGCAAAACCCACAAAGTCGAAGCCCAGGAAGACCACGTCAGCCAGGTCGGCACCAGCCTCAACGCCGGCGGTAACGTCACCCTCGGCGCCGGCCAGGACCTCACGCTCATCGCCAGCACCGTCACCGCCGGCCAGGAAGCCTACCTGGTCGCCGGCGGCAACCTGCAACTGCTCGCCGCGCAAGACAGCGACTACTCGCTGTACGACAAAGAAAAGAAGGGCGGCTGGGGCAGCAAGGAAACCCAGCGTGACGAAGTCACCGACATCAAGCACATCGGCAGCCAAATCAACACCGGTGGCGACCTGACGCTGGTCAGCGGCGGAGATCAGCTGTACCAGGGCGCCAAGCTCGACAGCGGCAATGACCAGACCCTGCAAAGTGGCGGCAGCATCACCTTCGAAGCCGTCAAGGACATGCACCAGGAGAGCCACGAAAAGAGCAAAGGCGACCTGGCCTGGAACTCCGCCTCGGGCAAAGGCAACACCGATGAAACCCTGCGCCAGAGCCAGTTGGTGGCTCAAGGGCAGATGGCGATCAACGCCGCGAACGGCTTGAACATCGACCTCAAGGCCATCGACCAGAAGTCAGTGGGCGAGACCATTGATGCCATGGTGCAGGCCGATCCGAACTTGGCCTGGCTCAAGGACGCGGAGCAGCGTGGGGATGTGGATTGGCGTTTGGTCCAGGAAACCCACGACAGCTTCAAGTACAGCCATTCGAGTCTTGGCCAAGGCGCGATGCTGGCAATCATCATCATTGTGACCGCATTGACTGCCGGCGCCGCGAGTGGCGCAGTGGGCTCCGCAGCGGGAGCCACTGCGGGGTCGGGAACGGCCATGGCAGCAGCAGGCACGTCTGCTGCCGGAGCTGCCACAGCAGCAGGTTGGGCTAACGTAGCGGCGACGGCGGTGTTGACCTCGGCTGCCAGCGGCGCGGCGATCAGTACGATCAACAACCAGGGCAATCTTGGTGCCGTTGTAAAAGATGTCACGTCCAGCGGTGCGCTGAAAGGCTACCTCGTCTCCGGCGCCACTGCGGGCTTGACCGCTGGCTACTTCGACAATTGGACCGGCACCACCACTGACTCCGTCACGGGCAAGGTCACCACCAACCTGAATAAGTGGAAGGGTATCGGCCAGTTCGCCGCCAATCAGGGCCTGCAAAACGGAACCTCGGTGGCGCTGAACAAGATCATGGGGCAGGGCGGTGATCTGGGCAGCGCCCTCCAAAGCACCCTGTTCAATACCTTGGCGGCGGCCAGTTTTAATGTGGTGGGGGATTACATCCCGTCGGTCGATGGTAGTCCGTCCAAGGTGATGATTCACGCCATGGTCGGTGGCCTGTTGGCACAAGTCAGCGGCGGCGACTTCAAGACCGGCGCACTCGCGGCAGGCGCCAACGAAGCCTTGGTCGTCCAGCTCGATAGGTTGGTAGGTGGAAACGAAAACCTGCTGAGCATGACCTCGCAACTGGTGGGTGTGCTCGCGGCGGCAACGCAGCGGGATGCGGATGGCGACAGCCTGCAAACCGGGGCGTGGGTGGCGCAGAACGCTACGCAGTACAACTACCTGAATCACAAAGAAGTCGTAGAAATGCTGCGAGAGGTCGACGGTCAGTCGACTGAAGAGGGTAAGAACAGGGTTCGGGAGCATTACGCCGAGCTTGATGAGAACAGAAACAAAGAGTTGAGCTCGCTCTGTCAAAGCGATCCGACGGGTTGTGACGCGTTGTCGACGCAACTTTTGAAGGATGATCCAAAGCTCAGGGCCCTGGCAAACGATCTGAAAGCCCGTGGCGAATACAATCAGGCCGCCATCGTAGGCGTACTCATCACCAACAGTAATATTGCTGCTGGTTCTGAAATCGCTACCGAACTCGCAGCCGCTAGAGATGGTGACGATTCCAGATTTTCTACTGCCTTTGCTGGAGCAATGCTGGGTACCGTGCTTGGGGGGATGCGGCCTGGTGGTATCGGTGGTGCAAAAGGGGAAGTGTCCGGCCTTCTTCCTAAACCTGGTGCCACATCTATTCCTGCAGGTGGCGTAGGTGCTGGTGCAGCATTTAAGATGGATTCAAAGCAGCTAGGTAAAAAACTCGGTAAGCACGTTGAAGATTTCGGCGGCAACGCGGCTAGTCCAGCAGATCGTAAAATGGTGCTCGATAAAATTCATGACGTTGGGAGTAACCCTGAAAAGGTAATACCTGGGACTTTTGCTGGGCAAGGAGCAAATGGCGCACGGGGTGATGTGTTTTTCAGAGTTAAGGGTAATGATGTAGTTGTTACAAAGCCTGATGGAACGTTCGTTACTATCCTGAAGGATGGGGTGACTCAGAATCCATCTGTACAGAGCGCACTGAAGGGAGGTGTCAGGTAATGAACGCACGTAGGCTTATGATTTCCTGGCTCTTAACAGTGCTCGGTAAGAAACTACTGTCAGTAAATGCTCTATTCCATGTTTTCTCTTCCGAGAGGGATTCTGCCCCACAAGAGGTTGGCCTTCTATTTGAAAATTCCGAAATTGGGAAACTCTATGGCGGACCTGATGGTGCATCTATCTGTTTTTCTTTGGATCCGATTTCAAGCTGCGATCTAGGTGAATACGGCAGGCAAGACATTTTTTGCATCTCTGGTGAGCTTTATTTTTCCGATGTGGTAGGAAGGAACTTAGTGTCAGCATCGCTTGTGCAGTCCTTGGTAGAAGACGTAGTGATAGGCGTTGCTTTCTCGTTTGATAACGGTTTTTGCCTGTCCATTTTAAACTTAGGTGATGAGCTTTTTGTCTATGATGAGATTCCGGAGGAAATAGTGATCAGTGAGGGGGTGAGCCTTACCTCTGTGAGTTAATGGTGCCCAGGTCGTGCTGAGACTTTCAATGCAAGCTGGCAGTTATTTCGTCGGAAAATGTCAGCTCTATTGAGTTGGTGCGGGATAGTTCGGGGGCGGGAGTGCATATTGTATTTGAGATTCTCGAGTCAATTTCGGAGGCCAGGGTGATATTTGAACCTGAGGTCAGTTGTCGATGGTGGACTTTGCCTAACGTATAAGATGGTGCAGAAGCAAGTTGTTCGGTAAATAAGCTTCTGCCGCTACGGTAAGCATATGTTGATGAAATTAATAATCTGCAAATATTAGTCCCACGGTTCCTGTCAAGCGGCAATGCTGAATGCATCGCTACAGGTGCAAATATTGATTTTGGCGATGTAAATACACTGCGGTGGATCATGGCAGCGAATGCTAAAATGATCAACGATGTAGGAACTGTTATGAGAGCAGGTTCTATTATCGCTACCGGTGGGGTGGCCTCAGTGTTGTCAAACGGCTCAATGACAGCATCAATCTTATCTGGTTACTTGAAAGGAGACCTTCCAAAGGCGGCGACATCCAATGCTTTAAGCACAGGATTTGAACACTATGCAGTCTCTAGAGGTATGTCAGCTAGTGATGCTTTAAAAGTTTCTAACGCGTTTGGAGTTGCTGGAGTGTGGGATACATTGATCGATAAGGCTAGCGAAGTTTTTAAGGGTAATTAGATGAACGAGTCTTTGTATAAATACAGATACGTCCTAGGTGGCGTATTGGTTTCTGCTTCTTTAGTGAATTGCTTTTTTCGGTACGATGGCAGCTGGAAAAGGTTTTTCATTATTCTCGTAGTGCAAATATGGTTTGCCCAGGGTGTTTTTGGTTATTTAAGTGGAGGGCGAATTGCTATCGCTCCGGGCGGCTTGGGAAAGGAGGCCCTCCCGAGTGGCGAGCAATGCTGGCCGGTTTTGCGCTTTTTTTGTATGTGGTTGTATTTTTTTTAGATTTTAAAGAGTATTAGAGCCGCAATATGGTTAAGTAGGGAAATTTGGATGGGTCGATGGCTTTTTACATCATCACCCTTAATGCGAGTGCGGCTGAGCCAGCAAAGTACATTTTGAATTAATATAGAATTTCAATGAAAACTTCAGGCCGCAGGTAACGTCAGCATCACCACGCATTTCAAAAGAATTTAATGTGAGACTAGTGATCCAAATACGTTGCGCTGGATTAAGGCTGCAGAAGAAAAATGATCGGTGACGTTAGCACTGTAATGGGTGCGGGATCGATTATCGCCAGTGGCGGAGCTGCCGGGATTCTGTCTAACGGGTCGACACTTGCGTCAATTCTATGGCTACTTGAAAGAAGAAACTCCTAAAACACTCGCGAGCTATGCTTTGACCGCAGAATCCTCCGTTGGTCGAAATGAAGTTGTTTGTAAAAAGTACCTGAATTGCTCAGATGAGCCTTTCATTTAATGTTTAACTAAAAAGGACGATTCACATGATCAAATTATTCTCAAAAACTACAGCTGTTGTCTCGATAGCACTGCTCTACGGCTGTGCTTCTGCCCCATCAATGGAGGCGATGCAAGCGGAAGTAGCCCAGTACTCTTTACCTAAAGCACCTGTTGCGGACAAGGGCTTGGTCTATGTAGTTCGGCCGAGCAATGCCGGGATGATGGTTCGCTTCAATGTCTTCCTTGACGACCAGGAAGCAGATTCGGAAATGGGTTACAACCGAGGTAACCAGTACATTTACTTTTATGTAACGCCCGGAACGCACGTGATCAGATCCAAAGCTGAAAATTGGGCGGAAGTTACGGTAACTGCCAAGGCTGGTGAAGTCATCTACCTGAAGCAGGAAGTGGAGGTCGGTGTGGTGATGGCACGGAACAGCCTGAAAGTACTCAACGATGTTGAAGGTCGTTATCTGGTGAAGGATGCTGCGCTTGGTACTATAGCTAAAGAAAGTAAATAACCGTTTGGAATCGGTGAAAAAGGTGCAGCAATACTCCTGAAGTGATGGACTTTAATCCAGGTGTCAAAAAACACCTGGGTGGTTTGAAGGGGTGACCCAACTAGAATTCGGCGGCGCTGCCCAGTTTCCCGAACTCATATCTCTTGACGGTCGCTGCAGTTACGGCTGCGTCCGTAATCTATCGATAATGAACTTCAGTCTTTTTTAATGAAGAATAAAATCGTTTTAACGAAATTTCGTAATGCTTAGGAATACCCATGTTTAAAAATTTCTCAAAACTCACAGCCATAATCACCATTTTAACAATGAGCGGTTGTGTCTCTTACAATGTTACCGGCCCAATCGGCACACCCACACATCCCGCCCCCATTGCCAGCCCGCGTACCGCACAACTCGCCGACGTAAAGGTCTCGGTCCCGGACATGGACGCTGCTACACGTACCGCCATCAGTCGTTCGCTAACGACGCAGATCAAGCAGTACGTGGATAAAGGCGGCTACTTCAAGCAAATCACCGAATACCCCACCCGTTTAGGTGAAAACGATGTGGTGCTCAACTTCAATATGACTTCGCTCAAAGGTCGTCGAGCTCCGCATCCCGCCTATTTTCCCGGCGCCTTGCTGACACTGACGCTGTGGATCTGGGTCAATGGGCCCATCGACGTAGACAGCTTCGACTTGGCGGGTGATCTGCAGATCGTTGACCGAGACGGAAAAACGCTGGCGACTTCCAAGGAACAGGTCAAGTTCGAGCGCAATGTCGGCATTTACGGACGCGAACACTGGGCACCTACCATGGGTGCCAAACAATTGAGCGAACTGGTCTCAACGCTGCTTGATACCGCGACTGCGCGCTTGGCAAAACAGTAATTCAAAGGAGAACCACATGATTGGATACATCAAACACGCCTTCGTCCTGTCAGTCATTCTGATGTCAGGTTGCGCATCGTACTCGATGCATGAACTACCGCCCTTACAGGCCTGGCCACTCACAGCAGATGCTGCACAGCAAAAGCCGACGACGTTCGTACGCACCACGGCGTTTTATCAGGCCAACGGCGGGGAGGGGCAGACGGTTGCCGGCGCTCCAGCTGCCCTGTGGGAATCGGCAATTGTTGATGCGTTCCGAGAGTCGGGGCGCTTTTCGCGGGTGACTACCGACAAGGTTGACTCTGACATCTACGCCGAAGCCACGCTGTACAACAATGAACAGTACAGCGTTGCCTCCGCCGTTGTGACCGGTTTGACCATGTTCATCATTCCCAGTACGGCGAAAAACATGTTTACCCTGGAAACGGTGTTCAAGGACAAGGACGGTAAAGAACTTGGGCGCATTCGCAAAAGCGAGTCGGTGCGTACCTGGATGCAGTTGGTGTTGATCGTTGCCCTGCCTTTCCAGCAAGACACTCGCGAAGTGGTGCAAACGCTTGCCCGCAGCACGCTGGAAGAAGCGGTGCACCGTCAGTTGCTGTAGAGCAGGCCGCTTGCGAAGCGGCCCTGGCTAAGCGTCGTGAACTGGTCTGGTATCAGGATTGGCTGACAAGGTTGTCTGAATTCCTGATAAAGATTCGGGGCCTGAGCCGCGACGAGAGTTCGCGGACAAGTCCACGCATCCCGAGCCCACAGGAGGCTGCTGGAATTAGGCTTGCCCGCGAAGGCGTCAGTCGAGACGCCTCAACTACCCGGGTTAATCACGCCACAAAAACACCTTCAAGCTGCGGCCGCAATCGATGCCTGACCACCTCCAACACATCAGAGCCATCGCGCAACGAAATGGCGCAGAGCAGGGCGAAGTCACTGAGGATGAACGACTCGCACTCGATCGTGCCACGCATGGCCAGGTTTTCGAGTACCTGGGTGACGGCATCGATTCGGTACTTGGCAGCGTCGATCAATACATCGAGTGGGGCTTGGGTGTCGACGAACAATGTAGGCATGTCGTCGCAGTTGCTGGTGAGCGGCTTGAAGCGGTTTTCGGGGTAGGGGGTTGGTTTTGTGTAGGGATGATCGGTAGTCGCTTTTGTCATTTTCTCAAACTCAAGAGCAGGAATGTGAACTGCCAACAGCCGTCGTCAACGGTATTACTGACACAAGTTAAGTACCGAAAAACAAACGACAGTGCTGGTGCGTGATGAGCTTTGAGGGTTCCTACGCCCTGCCACTGCAAACGCAGTGACAGCGAAAGACTAACCCAGGAGTTCACTTCGCACCAGTTCATGCTAGTCGACACAACTCGAAGGAAATTTCCGCAGAAATGGTAGAAGAATCCCGTTGGCTGTCAGACCGATCCCACGGGCAAGCTCCATCCCTACACATCGACCCAATCATGTAGGTACAAAGCCTCCCCGCGATTGCGCGCCGCCGTTACAGAATGTATCGACCTAAACATTCAACCGCGAGAATTCTATGGCGCAGACAACGACGCGCCATGGTGCGCGAGGCATCTGGAAAGGAAGAAGTCAGAAAAGACGAATTGCAGGTGGGAAAGGCTGCTAACTAGTTTAAACGCGTTGTTACTACCCACAGAATCACATTATTCCTATCCCCATAAACAATCGTGGGAGCGAGCCTACTCGCGAATTCGGTATGTCAGTCAAATCGCTATCGACTGATTCACCGCATTCGCAAGCAGGCTAGCTCCCACAAAGAAGGTATGTGATTGACCTGATCAGCTAACGCCCTGCGACTCCACCAACGAGGCTTTCTTGAGTCTGCTTTTTCTGGTAACCGCGCAACACCAGCACAACCACCATCCCGCATAGAACCCCAGTGGCATTCGCCACCATGTCACCCCAGGACGCAGTACGCAGCGGCATCAAGCTCTGCTCTAGCTCGATCAACATCGACCCCAGCAACGGCCAAAACAGCAGCCAGCGCAGCCGCGTGCCGGGGAACGCCAGATAGGCGCTCACCGTCAAGCAGGCGAAGCCGGCCCAGTGATGCAGCTTGTCCTGATTCTCGAATACCTCCGGCACCGGCTCGCCGCGCATGCCGGCGAAACACAGCACCAGCAGGATCACGAAAAACGCCAGCTCGGGCAGGACACGCAGAATCCGCTGCTTCATTCGGTGACCTTGTAGAAGTTGTTGTGGAACAGGTCGATGTTGCGACGCTCGGTCAGGGAATACAGCGAATAGCTGCGAGCCAAGGCCGCGTCACCGTCTCGAGTCAGTGGAGTCCACGCAAGGTTAGCTCGGCGAGTGGTCGAGCTGGCCATCAATTCGTCGAACGGTATCGAGAAATAGATACCCTTGCCGAAACTACCCTTACCGTATTCCTCTTTCGTGGCATTGGTGACCGCCACCCAGCCTCCGAAGCGCACGCCGTTGCTGAACTCGCGGGACAGATCGAGCCTAACACCTAGGTCTTTCGCTAGATAGCGCCCTACACTCAGCGCGCCAAGAATGTCCTGGAACGAGCTTCATCATTGCTATTAGTCATACACATAACCGTTTGCCTAACCCTTATCGTAAGGGGGAAACGGTGTCCTGTCTTGCATGGGCTCGTTCAAATTACTATCACGTACCCGGAAATACACGGCGACTGGTTGCTTTTCGTTGGGAAGATATCAGAGCGTGGAGGCATTCCCTTAAACGTCGGAGTCAGCGACACCGCCTGAGTTGGGAGCGCATGACTGCGCATGCCCGGCTGTTCATACCCTATCAACGAGAGCTAACTATGCATCCTTACCCCTAACCCCCTAAGGCGTCAAAGCCTAGGCAGGAGCCGTATGCGGTAATTCCGCAACACGGATCTGAGTGGGGATGGCAGGCGACTGCTATCTCTACCGCGACCGAAGTGGCGTACCCAACGACGCAGTTCACGTTTATTGGGTCCACCTGACAATTTCATTAGGTAAGGCCATCGGATATTGGCCAGCAACTGGAGCCAAATCGTCTCACAGTTAGCTCTACGAATAAGTAAGTATCTATTGTGACTCGCTAAGGTAATGTGTTAGAGGGCGACGAGTTCGTTGCCTGAGAGTATGTTGTAGGGGCTTTCTTTTTGTGCAGAAAATTTGTTAATGGCGCCTCAAGGAGTTTGTAGCAAATTATCCCAGTTAGGTAAGATGAGAACAAAAGCACAATAAGCAAAGTCGGGTAATTGAGGTTTATATGCAGCTTCCTCACAATAAAAGCAATGCCGGCGAGAGCGAACGGGTGGACAAGGTAGAGGGAGTAAGAAGCATCACCTGTAAGCCTCAATATTTTCGAAATAATGTTGTTTTTGGATTGTATGAAAAACCTCTCGAAACCGATCATCCCTATAACAATGAGCGCATAAGGTAAGCCGTAGCTGATAACTCGGTTTATAATAATGCCGTTGTTATTGACGAGCGCGAGTGCGAAAATTCCCGAAGCGAGAAGAGTAAATGCGTGTGCAGCTCTGATGTTCGTGTTTTTCATTGCCCAGTAGCACAGGATTCCAATAAAAAATTCGAACAGTAGTGGACTTGTTATAAATTTAAGTAATGTCGCATCGGAAGGTTGAATGAGACCAATGGTAATCATTCCTAGAATTATGCAAGATGTAGTGATCAGTTTTTTACTTTTCGTAATAAGTGATACTGCGAATATTAAGTAAAATAGAAACTCGTAACTTAAAGTCCAACCGTTCTGAATAAGGAGTTTGTTTCCGGTTGGGATCAACGTGAAAGAGTGAAGGATGGTCGTGTTTCCTCCGCTGCTGTTAATTAGTTCAGGCTTTATCAAGAACACCGCTAGAGCTAGTATGGTCAAAGTCCAGTAGAGAGGAATAATTCTTTTGATTCGATTTTTAAAAAAGCCACCGGTGTAATTGTTCTGTTGGCAGTTGCGTGACACATAATAAAGCCGGATATTATAAAAAATAAATCCACGCCGGATGAGCCAATCGTAAACCATTCAGTCGAGACTCCAGTGATCTGATCAATTTTAAAGAGTGAATGGCTTAGCAGCACAAGAATGGCGGCTAAGCCCCGAAGATATTGAATTGAATAGATCATGAATTTATGCTTCGTTGGTTCGGGGTTCGAAGGTCAACAAAGAGACCTAGTTGGATGTAGCGTGTTACAGATCATTTAGGTTTTAAGAGTCGTAACCTTGTGGGTTGCTCGACTGCCAGCGCCACGTATCAATCATCATATCATCTAATCCTAGTTCGGCTTCCCATAGTAGTTCCTCTGCGGCTTTGCTAGGGTTTGCCCAACATTCTGCAATATCACCTGCGCGTCGCGGTGCGATCCGATAAGCAATGCTCTTGCCTGACGCTTTTTCAAAGGCAGCGATCATTTCTAGTACGCTGTAACCTTTTCCAGTGCCAAGATTCCAGATATACATTCCGGTTTTGTGAAAAATTGCATGAAGCGATTTCAAATGCCCTTTTGCTAGATCTACGACATGTATGTAGTCACGGATGCCAGTTCCATCTGGAGTAGCGTAATCATTCCCAAATACTGAAAGCTCAGCGAGTTCACCAATAGCAACCCGGCTTATGTATGGCAACAAATTATTTGGTATGCCTTGTGGATCTTCACCAATTAAACCACTAGGATGGGCGCCAACAGGGTTGAAGTATCTTAAGGAAGCGATACTCCATCGTCGATCTGCTTGGACTAAATCAGCAATTATTTGCTCGACTACTAACTTAGTCTTTCCGTAAGGATTGGTCGGGGTGCCTGTTAAAAAGTCTTCGCTAATTGGCATGTTATCTGGTTCACCATAAACTGTAGCGGAGGAACTAAATACCAATCTAAAAACGTCCGCTTTGGCCATCGCCTGAAAAAGAGATAGGCTACCGCAAACGTTATTTGAATAATATTTAATTGGATCTTCTACACTTTCCCCGACGGCTTTCAGTCCTGCAAAATGCAAAACAGCTTCGATGTTGAACTTGGTGAATATACGATCTAGAAGGTCTGTATCGCGTATGTCACCTTCAATAAATATTGGAGATTTACCAGTGATTAGTTGTATGCGATTGATGGACTCAATTGAACTATTGCTTAAGTTGTCGATGATCACTACTTCATGGCCTGCTTCCAGTAGGGATACTGTAGTATGCGAGCCAATATAGCCGGCGCCACCGGTGATCAATATCTGTTTTGACATAAAGCGATCCTTTTAATTGAGTCGTTTGGCTTGAGCGGCCGTATGTTTTCTTGCGTGGGAATCGTGCTCGGACTATTTGGTTGGGGACGCTATAGTCGTTGCTTGCTGGCTACTAATTTGCAGTCCAAGTGCGCAAAACAATACAGGTACCACCATTGCAAAGTGCCGTGCGAAAGACCCGAAGTCGGGTTCGAATAGTCCCTGAACTAGCAGGAAAGAAAAAGGAATGCAGGTCAGTTCTTTCACTTTAGGTAAGATTCGGTAACCTTGGAAGTGTTTTTTTGTCATGATTTTGAAAATAAAAACTGAGGTGATGATCATCAAAAGCAGGAAAATTATTTGGCTTGGTCCGGAAAGAACTACCAATTCAAAAGGAAAGGTAAGTCTGAAGAAGATGATTAATGAATCTATTCCCTGGGAGATGACGTCCCCACCTTGAAGCCAAGAGACAATGACGGAGCGCGATCCTTCTTCACCGATGACTCGCGACTCGTTGTTTCCAGCCCTGATGGAAGAAACAGAAATTCCTAATAGCGTTTGCATTAAAATTGCTACGGCAATATAAAAAGCGCCTATAAATATGATGAAGTTTAATTTAGTGACTCTATTTTTTAGAAAGCTTACAGCGATCCAGGTTAAGGAAAAAGGATCCAGTAAGGTCGGATGAGAATTCCATAAGTTAACGCGCTGAAGAAAAAGCCAATCTTGTATCGTTTGGAGAAAGTGAAAAGCAATATTGATATTACCGTTGCCGCAACGATAATTTCTTTTGTTAAAGGCTCAAGAAAAAAGGAACGGACCACTCCCCAAAGGCATAAGATGAAAAAAACCGTGATCGGTATGCGTCTAAAGAAAAGCAGAGGAAGTGTTGTTAATAGGAAGTTGCAGAACATTCCATAAATCCAAGCGTTATCAAGATCCATTCCAGTGGGGCGAAGTATGTAAGCTGAGCACTCATACGAGGAGCGATCTGGGGAGAGAGGATTCCAGAAATTACAATTGTCAGCGCGGCTATACGAATTGAAAAGAGTTATTGCGTCAGGTCCGGGGACCTTGTGCAAAACTAACGGTATGCATATTGAAATAATTATTCCCGAAATAATAATAAAAAAAGAAATGTAGGGATGTATCTTTTTTTCTTTATGTTGATCGTGGGGATTAATAAGCGTGGCATCTTTATGCTCTTGGTGTGCTGTACTTCAGAAGTACGGCAATTGTTGAAAGCTGAATAGCAACTGACAGTACGTTACCCCATGCAGCGCCATATATAGAATATTGCTCGATTAATATGTAGTAGATAGGTAGTGATACCAGCACACATGCAGCGGAGCTGAGAACGGAAATTTTTCTGTTCTTTGTGGCGATAAGCGCTCCCCATACTAAGTCTCCTATGGCACGTAATGCAAAAGAAAGCGTGAGTATACCCAGGATTGGTCCGTCCGGCTTCGAAATTTGAACGTTAAAAAATTTAGGCCGTAGTTTAAAGTTACATGGATGGTTAGAGCAGTTATAGTGCAGAGACCTATAGAGCTAGCGATCCATTTGTTTATGAATAGATCCTTTATCGATATCTGCACGGTTGAATTGTTATATTTTTTTGCAATTCGCGGAAGCGCTATAACGGCAATAACTGCATAAGAAACCGTCTGAATCGTATTCGCGACTGACCATGCGTATATGTAAGTGCCAAGACGTTCGTAAGTTTCAAAGCTCAGAATTATGAATCGCTCGATATACTGGGAAGTTGCAAGTAGTATAGACCCAAAATAGAAGGGAATCCCCGCTTGCCATACAGATATCGTGTTTATTGTTTGTGGTTCTTCTGAGTTACTGTGCGCGGTCACAAGTGAAAAGTAACCAATTATAATAACTATCGCGTTTGAGATAATCCAAAGCCATAATATTGGCTCAAGATTTTCAATTATTTTTGTATACAGACCGAATGTAGATAGAATCGCCCATAGGCCTGTCTTTATGAAAAACAGCGAGGCGCCAAGATTTGCTCTGTGTGCAGAGTAGATAAACGAATTTACTTCAAAGGAAATGTGCTCGGTTAGCAGTACCAACATAGCACAAGCTATAAGCGAAGCAGAAAAACTTCCTTCCTGAAGCGAAATATATATAAGGGTCGTGATGGCAGATATGCTAATACCTGCTATAAAATAGACACAAAGAATCCTGTTGATTAATTTTTTCGTGCTCGCTTGTACGCTGATTAATCTGTTTATCTCGGAGCTAAAGCCAACACTGAAGAACTTCGAGGCGATTAATGATGCAGCTATGACGACGCCGTATATTCCTAGTTCGCTGTAACCCAAATAGTGCGTGATGGCGAGTGTCAGGACAAATTTTGAAACAAGGCCAATAGCTCTCAGCGACAAGCGAAAGATCATCGAACAATGCCTTTTATAATTTCATCCATTTTCAAAGTTTGCTTTTCAATGTTTTTGCAGGAAGATATGACTTTATCTTTAAATTCTTGCAGAGCGCCAGGTTTGAAGATGGTTTTTATTACATGGTTGGTATCGAAGTTTGCGCCGTTTACCACCCAGTCGCTGACGCCCATGTCCTCATATGCGCCAAAACCTTTGCGTTCATAGCTGATGTGAAAAGCTGGAAAACCTGAAATTAACGATTCAATTGCGCCATGCAGTCGAACCGAGATAACAAGGTCGGGATTAAATTTTGATAGAGTTTCTTTTAGTGGAAGTAGTGGTTCTGTAATGCCAAGTTCTTTATAAAACAGCTCGTCGTTGTTGCCGCGAACAGAGCTTTGAACGGCATAGATGATTTTGCTTTTAGGTGAAAGCTTTTTAATCATCTCTTGCAGATTTTCTTTATATTTTGCTTTTTTCTTGTCATCCCAAGCGGGTGGTTTTCTTAATACAAGGCAGATGGTTTCGGGTGTACTTTTAGATTCGATGAAAGCATGGTTGGCAAGTACTTTTTTGGCGAGTGCTTGTACAGCAAGGTCGGGGGAGCGATGTACAGTGTTTACTGTACTAAATATCTGTTTGGAGCGGTCGTCTCTTGCGAAAACAGCGTTTGCAGCGGAGTAGTTCTTTATGATGTCTTCATGGTTTCCATGAAAAGGACCAATGCTCTGTGGTAGATAGATGATCGGCACATTACTTTTTATTCCTGTTTCGAGCTGTTTTCCGTGCCCCAGGTTAAGCTTTAAACGTTCAACATTAGTTTTCGATCTCATATAACCGCCACCAACACCGACGATTAAGTCTGCTTTTTCGAGGAGTTTAGAAAGCGGGGCGTACGATCGATTGACGAAAACCGCATCCAATATCCTTTTTAAGGGCTTCGCTGCCATGATAGGCGCCGGAAATTTCGGTTGCGGCAAGGAGTTAAACGACTCTGGGTCTGACGCGACAACAGTGATATTGCACTTCAATCCGAAATTTCTTTGGATGACCTCTATAGCCAAATCTACCAATAGCCCATCACCGGAGTTGGAAGCGCTATAGGCATGCAAAATAACAATATTCATTTTTTTAGCCTTGTGGTTAATGGGTAATGTAGGATTCGAAAGTTTCCTCAATCATTTTACTGGCGTTAAATTTTTCATTTACCAGTTGTTGAGCATTTTTGCTGAGTTGGTGAATTTTTACTTTGTCTAAAGATGAGATAATTTTGGCTAAAGCGAGATGATCGCCTGAAGGAAAGGTGTAGCCTGTTACATTATCAATCACAACTTCCGGCAGAGATGTGCAATCGCTGGAAATTACCGCTAAACCCATTGACATTCCTTCGAGTGGAACCATGGCAAAGCCTTCCCAGCGACTAGGCACTACAAGTATATCGGCGGTTTTGTAAATTTCCTGAACTTGCGTTGCAGGAACCCATGAAAGGTATTGTATTGAATCGATTTGTGGCAGCTCTTGCGCGCTTTCATTAACGGCGCTTCCCACAGCGGTCAGACTTATATCGTTCCGATTCGCAAGTTGATAAGCTTTGATTAATACATCGAAGCCTTTTTGAAAATCAAGACGCCCAACAAAAAGCAGCTTAATTGGTGTGTCTGGATTGATGGTCGGATTTATATCTTTGGGATGAACTCCATTGTATATCAATTTCATTTTTTTTCGGTTTATACCGAATGACTCAGCCGCATTGATTTCGTATTTGCTCACGCAAATGATTTCGTCAGTGACGTGCTGTAATGTTCTTTCAAGGATTGAATAAAGCTTTTGTTTGAGTGGTGAACTTTTCATGAGAAACGAAAAAGCGTGAGGGCAATATATGACTTTAGCCTTGACCCAAGGTTTGAGAGCTAGGCACGCCATGCGACCCAGAACTCCAGCAAATGTGCTATGTAGATGAACAACGTCAGGCTTTTCCTTAAGGATTATCTTAAATAATTGAATCCAGAAATTTAAAAGTGAAAATAGGTTCCTGCCAGAGCGATGAAAGGTATTAATTGTCTGGGCGTCGATATTTCCAAGTTCGCCTTTTTGATCTTCAGGCACAAGGTAGAGCAACTCATATTTGTCAGAGTTATCGTTAGGCGGATTGGAGATAGTGCTGATCACAGTCGCCACTCCACCCTTAATTGTTTCAGCTGCGTGTAAGATTTTCACGATTCACCACTATAATTTGAACGTCGCAAAGATTTATGAGTTGTTTTTTGAGAGAGTGCGTTTGGAGGGTATATGATCGGCTTCTTAAGGAGGCTTATGTAGAAGCGCTGGCCTGATTGCAGTAGGGTAGGTGCTTGGGTTGAGTTGGTTTTCACCCTACCGCCCCAGGATATTCGCTGGTCCATAAAAGCCGAACTATATAAATTTTGATAACATTAAATACTAGGTATTCGGTTTCTACCACTTTAGTACGTATTCCCCCAGTGCTCAGAGACTAGGCCTTGTCGGGCTTGTACTTGGCATAGACGAAGACCCTACCTACTTGAGAACATGGGGTGAAAATCATCAATCGATTGTTGTTTGAATCCATCATCGCGAAATCCAGAATGGTCCTCAGGCTCCGCAGTGATTCGACTGCCAGATCAGTTGGATGGCTCATGGTTAAAAGCAGCGCTGTGAAATTGGCACGTCTACGCCCACGATCATTTTTATCTTCTTCAACTTTTTGGAGCGAACTGCATGAAATCGATGCATGAACCGGAAGTCCGAGTTGCTTGATAGCACTAAGGCTCTGAAACCCTTGATTCAGTGTTTTTCGAACCAAAACAAAGGCAATGGAGATGAGTGCGCCAAGCAATGTCGCGATCAGAACAATCAATGCCTTCTTCGGTTTCACCGGTTTGGCCAGAGCAACGTCAGCTGTTTCAATGATGCGTTGCTTTTCCATCTCAAGTATTAGATCAGACTCACTCATGAGTGCAGTTATAAGCTGGCGAGCCCTGTGTTCCATCGGTTGGTTGCCCTGCACTTGCAGCACTTCCTGAGCAGTAGACTCAAGGGCATGGTCTACAAGGGGGCACAACCCTGAAGAGCTGATCTGAGTGTCGGAACCCGGTCTAACCTTGTGGGTTGCCCGATGCAGGAGGTACTCTGCCGTAGGGCTGCGGCGGATGTTACCAATGCACACGATCAATACCCCTTTGAACAAAACAACCTTCCTTGTGCGGCATCGTTGGCTAGAGAGATAAGTGAGGAAATGTAAGGTTCCGTGACAGCAGTGTCAAGCTAAAAAGCCCGGTTATGTGGGGTGTTACACCTTTATGGAAGCACCCTGGGTAGTGAAAAGCGCCATTATTTTGCGGACTGTAGAGAATCTCTCCAGTCCGCAAGCTACCTATCATGCAGGGGTGGCCAGGACTTCAGGATGTTAGATTTGCGCCGCTAAGCACTTTTCAGACTCCACGCCTGGTAGCGAACTTTTCCCCAGTCTGGTTGTCCGCTGTGCAGGCGAGTTTCTCCCGCAACTCTGAATTTTTTGCGGCCGCCTTTTTTTAATTTTTAAGTGGGAGGTGTTATGGTTTTTTTCAATCGCTCAGAAAGATGATGCTATTTGGGGGGCATCTTTTATCGTTGGTGTTCAGGCGACCGCAGCGTCCGCCGAGGAAACAAAACTTTTGAATTGGGGGAGTAAAGTTGGTGTTCAAGTAAAGATTGAAAGTTTCAAGAAATCAGATGCTGAGAGCATTCGTAGTTCTGGGTTCGATTTCGTTCGCTTTGGGGTCTGGACTAACAATATTAGTAATGCAGTTTACCAAGCTAAGGTAAAGGCAGCTTTCGCCGCTGCAGATCACGCGAAACTACCGGTTCTTCTTACTGTCAGGTCTACTGCTCCGCTGGTTACTAAGCTGTCTGGTGAAGAGGTCAATGTTCCAGAAATGGAGCGCGCTGGCCAAAATTTTGCCGATCAGCTCGTTGAGCTCGAAAAACGTACCCGGACCAGATTTTAGCGGTAGAGCTTTGGAATGAGCCGAACTTGCCGAAATACTGGCCGACGGGAGAATTTTCAAAGAACTTCGCTCCGTTCATGAGCGCGGCGTGTCGCACGCTGGTAAAAAGTCGTCCTCGACCGCCGACATTCGGCTTTGGTTTTGCCAATCCACCCACTTCCGATCCTGTTTCGGATCGAGTCCTGAAAGATATCTTGGGCAATACGTCTGGGTGTATTGATGCTGTGTCTTACCATACTTATGAGGCCTCCATGGAGGTGATCAAAGTAGGATATCAGGCTGTCAAAAAAGAATATCAATTGCCAGTAGTCATTTCCGAGTGGGGGCTACGTCGTTATTAATGCGTGGTGGCGAGGGAAGACAAGCGAAAAATGTTGGGGCTTTTATCAGAGAAGCAAAAAGTACTGGCATACCTTTGGTTTCGATTTATGAGTGGAAAGACAATGATTCTGCCCAAAGTGATCGAGAGCGCAGCTTTGGTCTGATGAAGTCAGGAAGCGTCCCGAAACAATCTATGGAGGTCGTAAATAAAGAACTTCAATCAAAATGATTTTTGATTCACGATCATGCAGAAAGGCATTGCCTTTCTGGGTGTTTCGGACAGTAGACTCGTTGTTGAACATGAATCTCGTATTAGTGCTCCAAAGCTCATCGGAATTGGAACAACACATACATCAGGACATCGCATCCGGACTTTGCGATTTTCCTAGAGCGGTCATGCCTAATATTACAGTTAGCGAATTTTTCTATAATTACACCACTCATGGCTTCACACAGATTCTAATCGGCGTCAGCAGGCCTCGGATATTCATGGATTCCGCTGGGGCAGACCAGACCGTACGGCGCCGGCAAATCATCCTGTGAATGCTCAACTAGTATCTTCCAGTGATCTACCAGGAGCTCGACCGACCCGCAAGTGGACATTTGTTAGCTATCTGTGCCTCGGTTATTACTGAAGGCTCCATAAAACACTGATTTATTGCCATCAGTTGAACCCCGATGTGTTGCTCCCAGTTTTATTCCTAAGCCTGACCGCCATGATGCGCCTCGACGCAAGAGTTCAACTATTGCCGCCTCAGAAAAAACGTCCTCTTTAGCTGTTATGCTATCGGGTCATGTTTCAGTTGCAGTCGATGTTGTCTGTCGACTCCAGCATGAAGCCGCTATTTACCAACAGGCAATCGAAGCGCTTCTTCTCTGAATGCGCATTAAAAAAGCCCCATGCGAAGGCGGTTTTTCGGTACAGCGAGTCAAGCTATCAGTAAGCCTTGCCAGTCTTGTAGAAGTTTTCGAAGCAGAAGTTGGTCGCTTCGATGTAGCCTTCAGCGCCACCGCAGTCGAAACGCTTGCCTTTGAACTTGTAGGCCATCACGCAGCCGTTCTGGGCTTGCTTCATCAGGGCGTCGGTAATCTGGATTTCGCCGCCCTTGCCTGGCTCGGTTTGCTCGATCAGGTCAAAGATGTCCGGAGTCAGGATGTAACGACCGATGATCGCCAGGTTCGATGGCGCATCTTCCGGCTTTGGCTTCTCGACCATGCTGTGAACACGGTAGATGTCGTCGCGGATCATCTCGCCGGCGATGACGCCGTACTTGCTGGTTTCCTCAGGGTCGACTTCCTGAATAGCGATGATCGAGCAGCGGAACTGTTTGTACAGTTTGACCATCTGGGTCAGTACGCCGTCGCCGTCTAGGTTTACGCACAGGTCGTCTGCCAGTACCACGGCGAACGGTTCGTCACCGATCAGCGGGCGGCCAGTCAGGATCGCGTGGCCAAGACCTTTCATTTCGGTCTGACGGGTGTAGGAGAACGAGCACTCGTCCAGCAGCTTGCGGATGCCGACCAGGTATTTCTCTTTGTCGGTACCTTTGATCTGGTTTTCCAGCTCGTAGCTGATGTCGAAGTGGTCTTCCAGAGCGCGCTTGCCACGACCGGTAACGATGGAGATTTCGGTCAGGCCAGCGTCCAGAGCTTCTTCGACGCCGTACTGGATCAGTGGCTTGTTTACCACCGGCAGCATTTCTTTAGGCATGGCTTTAGTCGCTGGCAGGAAGCGAGTACCGTAACCGGCTGCTGGGAACAAGCATTTCTTAATCATGTGAGTCCTTAATTGATTGGTGCATCCATGTTTTCGGGGTAATCGAAATAAGGCAGAAGACTCATCACCAAGCCTGCGGCTCTGGATGCCTTTCAAAGCGAGCCATGGGGCAAGCAATAACCAACGGTAGTGGCCGCTTGGCGGCGTGCTTGGGATCGAGTGATTCCATTTTTCGTTTTCCCGTCAGCCATCCGAAAAGTGATCCACACGACCGACGCCATCGAGAGCATCAACGCCCAGCTGCGCAAGATCATTAAGACCCGCGGCCATTTCCCGACCGACGATGCGGGCACTAAACTGATTTGGCTTGGACTGCGTAATATCACTGCTGTAGCTTGTCATGATTTTCGAACACCTGCGGCACCGGCTCGCCGCGCATGCAGGCGAAACACAGAACCAGCAGGATCACGAAAAACGCCAGCTTGGGCAGCACACGCAGAATGCGCTGCTTCATTCGGTGACCTTGTAGAAGTTGCTGTGGAAGAGGTCGATATTGCGACGCTCCGTCAGCGAGTACAGTGAGTAGCTGCGACCCAAGCCAGCGCCACCATCTCGGGTCAGCGGTGACCAAGCTAGCGAGGCGCGACGGGTGGTGGAACTGGACATCAATTCATCGAACGGAATCGAGAAGTAAATGCCCTTGCCGAAACTACCCTCGCCATATTCTTCCTTGGTCGCATTGGTGACCGTCAGCCAACCACCGAAACGCACGCCATTGCTGAACTCACGGGACAGGTCCAGGGTAACCCCCAGATCCCTGGCCAGGTAGCGCCCGACACTTAGTGCACCGAGAATGTCCTGGAACGAACTGCGGTAGTAGAGCGTGGCATTCCCAGTGATAGTACTGTAATCACGCAGCCCAAAGCCTTGATCGAAATCGCGCTGCTTGACCCAGTTCATGTCCAGACCCACGGCCCAGCGCTCGCCCATTGGACGGTACAGGGCCTCTCCGCCGACGCCGGCGTACATCGACTCCAGATAACCGCCGTAGAGCATGCCATAGAGGTCTTGGTCCAGTTGCTTGACCTTGTTGATCTGGAAGGTCGGCATCGTGACGTCCGAGGTCGTCACGTATTGACGCAGGTCAGTCCGCACGCGGGGAAGGCCGCTGGGGGCGTCGTACTTGAACTTGTCATAATTGTTTAACAAATTTGCGCTCAGGGCCCCGCTCCACCACAAATCAGGCTGGAATCGATACTCAGCGCTGAGATCCGCACTGAACTGGTACAACAGGAACCCGTCAGGTCCGCCGACGTTCTGTTTGTAACCCAGGCCCAGGCCATATGAGAACGGATCCGGCTTCTGCGCGAACAGGGTTTTTTCCTGATGTGGCACAGGGACGTTCTGCTCGGTGACCCGGCGCAAGTCTTCCACCGGACGGTCTTCCTGGACCACTTCACGGAAAGTATCGCGGGGCAGGCTGACTTCCTGGACTGGCAAGCTGTAACGGGTATCGACCATGGTGAACCAGTCGATCTGGTCGTTAACACTGTTGTCGAGGATGCGCGAGGCGCGACCGACAGCTTTCGGGGTGTGGAAGTAGCGGCCCTGTTCGCCGTAGACGATCAGCTCGGAATCCCGTTGGGTGATTTTCGAAACGGTATAGCCCGCGTTGTTCTGCAGACGCTTGGCTACGCCGGCCCATTGCACGTTCGTTGGCGAGGTGGTCGGTTTGACGTCCGGTACAGGTTCGGGTTTTGGGTCGAAGCTTTTGGTCGGCGCTTTGCGGGTGGCGAAGTTGGTGTGCAGGGTGATGCCGAACATGGCGGTGTTGCCGCGTTCCCAGGCTGCGTGGAGGTCTACCGAATCGTTGGCTTTGAAGACGAAGCCAAGGTTGATTGGGGAGTCCTGGATCTGGTTGTTGTTCTGCGGCTCGTGCTGGTAGTCGTTACCTTCGTATTCGAGTTTCAGCGACAGCGGATCCCAAGGGGTTTGGTAGGTCACGCCACCGAAGAAGGAGGGAGAGCCACGGAAATAGGTGTTTCCGTTCAAGTCACCCGTTCCGCTGGAATCTGGTCTTTCATCGAACTTGTCATTCAGCATGCCCAACGGATTGTCGATATCGCCACGGTTGCCGATATAACCCCAGGCCAAGCCCAAGCTGAGATCGAAATTACCAAGGCGCTTATTGCCGACAAAATATTCGCTGGAGAACAGGCCGGTACCACCGATATCTCGTGCACCTAAGGCAACTTCCGGTATCCAGTGACTCTCATCGAGTAGGCGTACCTTTGCATCAATCGCCTTATCTTTATAGCTCTGGCTACCGCTCAACGATTCCGGACCATAGTCTCGGTTACTGATCGAGGTGTACCGGAACGACCCTTCCAGCCAGTCAAAGGGCTGGAAAGAAACGCTGTAGCGGCTATATGGATCAGTCCGGCTTGCGGTCAACGACAGTTCGCCAGCAGGCGCCATACGCGCGCTAGGGGTCTGCAACAGGCCGACACCACCAAAGTCGCTCTGCGTGTAGCGCGGCTCAGCCACTGCCCAAGCGCTGCAGCCAAGCAACAGGCACGGAATCAAGTGATACTTCATGGCTTCACCTCCAGCAGTGGCTGGGTGGCGATGAAAGCGGCCAGTTCAGTATTCAGATCTGGTGTTGGATCACCCTTTGCAGTGCTGTGTACGGGCACGTAAATTCTTGCCCCCGGCGCCGGCGGTACAGACTTGGTTTCGTTCCACAGTGCTATACCTTCCTGGAAAACGCGACCGTCCGGCTGAATGACAAACAGCAAGTCTTTATTCGCACCAGTATCACGCAGGCATTTTTTTAGATAACTGACTGCCGGCTGCAAAGGTTGATACGCCAACTCGCATTCCGCTATTACCGCACCCACAATCTTCACAGTGTTCGGACGGGGAGGGTAGAGCAGCACATCACCATTGCTGAGGTAGGGATTGTCCCCACGGTTCAGTTCAACGCGAACCGGATCAAGCTGAGCAACTCGGCGTCCCGTTACCGGCATGGCCTGCACCTTGTCGATCAAACGCTCAGCGAGTGCCGCCAACTCGGTTTCTTCATCCTGCAGTGCGTTGCTTTTCACGGTCGCAAGGTCGAAGAGCACACCCAGCTTCAATCGCTCCTGTGCATTGCGTAACGGCGTATGCAACCACGCGGCGCCAAGCAGATACGCTCTCGGATTAACCTGAGCAGGAAGCAAAACATCATGCAAGCGAGTCCCTTCCTGGAACGAATAGCGTCCAGGTTTGGCGGCATCGCCCTGCACGGTGATCAGCGAGTCAGCATTTACGGCAAACGTCATGAGCAGGCTGCAGCAAAGCAGCCAGGAGGAACGAGGAATCATTGCACTACCGGCTTATTCGGGCGCACTTGAACAATGCGTAGGGGCAATTCGGGAGTCAGGTGTTGCACGCTGGCCATGATGAAGCCGTCGGCAGGGTCGACCCAATACTGGTTGCGCGCGGTGAAGTCCAGACCTTCCATGGTGATGTCCTCGTCAACGCGCAATAGCTCCACGTCGCGGTCGAGGATATGCACGGTTTCCAGGCCCTTTTTCTCAAAGCGGCTGGTGAGTGTCACACCCATCCGGTAGCCATCGACAAAGTCCACCTGGCGGCGGGTCTGCAGGCCATCAACAACGCGGTGCAAGCCGGCTTTGAAAGGCGATACGCCCTCAAACCGAGTGCCATCGAGGTTGTTATTGAAGCCAACGCTACGAATCGCCAGGCCGTCTTCGAGCATCAGGATCTGACGAGTCGAGGCCATCCAAAAACCAACACCATCCTGCTGACGCACCAGTGCCATTACGGCTTCACCCGTAGGTGCCGCGATGGTGATCTGGTAGTACGGGGTTGCATCCACCTGTTGGCGGGTGAGTTCCAGGGGCTCAGGACCTTCGAAAGCGGCCTTCAGTGTATCCATGGAAGCGGTCATCAACGGGTTGCAGGCGCTCACCAGCAAGGAGGCCACCGCTACGGTGGCCAGTCGCAAAAATTTCACAAGACATCCAATTCTTAGTTTTCGCTGCCCATGTCATCTTGAATCGCTACACCGGTACGCAGCAGGTTGGCAGTTGGGAAAACCTGGCTGATGAAGCGGTTCCAGCGAGTGACGTCTGCGGGGCCAACATAGACCACGTCCTGCGGCTTCAATTTGAAGTGCTGGGCCAGAGCGAATGCTGAAGGCGATTTAAGATCGATCTGGAAAACCTTGACCGGTTCGTCGGCTAGATTCTCAACACCGCGGATCACGTAAACCTCTTTGCCGCTGGAGGTCTCCTGACGCAAACCGCCAACGCTGCCGAGGGCGTCGGTGAGGTTCATGTTGGTGCCCTTGAATAGAAGCGGGCGAGCAGCGGTAACTTCACCGAGCAGATATACCTTTTTCTGATCGTTATACGGCAGGTGCAGTTGGTCGCCGTCTTTCAGATAGAGGTTATGCAGGGTCGAGTTTTTGCGATTGAGCGTGTCGAGATCGATTAAGTATTCGCGGCCATCACGCTTTAACACTAGGCCCGAAATATCGGCTGAGCCGGCTTGTACCGAACCTTGACCAACAGCATCCAGCAGGCTCAAAGGCGTGTTAGTGATAGGAAGCTGGCCTGTTTTGCCAAAGGCACCAGACAGCACAACTTTCTGGCTGACGAACCGCAAGATGCTGACGTCTACCTGTGGTTCAGCGACGACCTTGGCGAGCCGCGAAGAGATGATGGAGCGTAAATCCTCAATGGTTTTACCAGCCGCCTCGATGTTACCGACATAAGGATAGAAGAGCGATCCATCGGGACGAACCAAGCGACCGTTCGCTTCAATTTGCTGCTGAGGGCCGGACGGGGCAGTCAGCTCAGGGTGGTCCCAAACGGTAATGTAGATTAGGTCGCCCGCACCAATTCGGTATTGGCTAGGCTGAAAGTGCAGCAGCTCTGGAGCGATAACATTCGAGTGGTCAGCTGCGGTCTCGATTGCAACTAATTTTGGAGTGATGGGAATCAACTCAATTCGGCTGCTTTCTGGTGAACCTTCTCTTACCAGATTGCCCGTGTCCATGTGCTGACCAGGGGAAAATATGCAGCCTTGCAGGGTCAGGCCAACCAGCATGGCCAAGGGAAGCGCGCGATTCATTGTCGAAATTGCTCGAGGGAATAGGCAAAACAAAACCTCCCAGCATAGCTGGGAGGTTAGCGTATCGAACTGTAAGCGAGGGGGACCGGTATTAGTTAGTACCAGTAGTACCGGTGGTGCCAGTAGTACCGGTGGTGCCAGTAGTGCCAGGGGTGCTGTCGTTGCCACCGCCACCACCACTGTTAGAAGCCGCAACGCCTACGGCCACAAGTCCTGCACCGATAGCCAAACCTGTGCCGACTGTAACGCCGCCGGCAATAGGGGTAGACAAGCTCAAAGGGGCAGTTGTATCAGGGGTTGCAGCCGCTTTCACTGGGGCTGTTTCAGCAGCCATGAGGGGCAGACTGAAGGAGGTGATGATGGCCAAGGCCAGTAGCTTTTTCATGTTCGTGCTCCTTGAAAGGAAAATCCTTGAGGGGATAGGGCTAAGAGTATTTCAGTAGGTGTTGGTGTGCAAGCTGTAGCTGCTGGTTTAGAGCTTTTTGAGATATTTTCAGTATATTTACCTTGGTGAGCTGTGATGGGCATCTATGTGGGATGAGACCGTTACCAATGCCTCGAATTTAGTATCGAGGGGGATTGAACGGAGACCTATGAAGCGCTTTCTACACTCAGCAAAAATGGGTTCTGTCGTCCTGAGTGTTGAGGACTATCAGCACCGCGCCGGTGACGTAGTAGAGGGCGATCTCGCTCAAAACAACTTTCTTCCGGTCAGTTCTACCAGAATGTCTGCCAGCTCCTGCCGCCAGTACGATTGCACAATACCCTGCGCCTCCCGCAATTTCGAGCAAACAATCACCGACCAGGCTGGCCGTTTCGCTGGTGTCATATTCAGCCGAATCACTCCCTCGCGCCTGCAGTATTTTGGTTGTTAATTCGTGCTGATGTCCTTGGCGGAAAACCTCCAATGCAGCGAACCCTGATCACGGTACTGCATTGACAGTGTCCACAAAGCGCGGGTGATATTTACAGCTGACGTCGGGCCCCCTGCTGATCGGCCACGGCACCCAACTGATCCCGCTCACGCCCTAGTCGCAGCATGGTTTTGACGAAGTAGTTTTCTTAGGCAACGAGCTCAGTCGGTACGCAGAATCATGTTGCGCCTGTATTTTGCTGCCAGCTCTAATTCACCTCCCCGCCCCCAGTTTGCTCGCTCTATAGACCCCAGTGGGGCTTGTAGAATCGCATTCCCGATTAGGTTCGCGGGCATCACCGGCGAACACATAATCGGTGGATATGGAGCAGCAGGATACTCAGTCGCTCGGCGGCAGCTGCGACATGGGCGACTCCGTCGCGGTTACCGCCCAGGCGCGCACTATCTCGCACTCGGGCTTGTCTACGGCTGTGTAGGCCGCAGCATTAATAATCAGCTGTGGCTGTAGCTCGGCAATTAACACTGCCACCCGCTCGACATCGCTGATATCAAGTTTTGTAGACCCCATCCCAACGATTTCTAAATCTAGAGCGCAGAGCGCATCAGTTCATAGCCAAGCTGACCGTGGGCACGCGTAATCAATACGCGCATGCTAAAACCTCCTTGCCCAGCGGCTGGCGCAGTGTGGTATTGCACTGATCCTCGCCTGACAATTTCGGAGTTTCGATACACTAGGGATTATTGACCTCAGTCGCGCAGCACGCCGCGCTGCCAGCAAGATAATGCGTCCTCGGCGGCCTTCACTTTGAGGGGGCAGAGCGAGCACGCCGTTTCAGGTCGGCTGTTTCTTCGAACTAAGCGCGATGTCCAGAGCGCTCACTGAAAAACTCTACGAGGCAGGAATAATGCCTGAAGTGTAGTCGAGCCACTCAATGAATTATTTCGCCGGCAGTACATTAATGCGGCTATGGTCATTAGTCAGAATGCAGTACCTATTCATATTTCATAATTCATGTTTGTCTGGTTTGTTAATTGGTTATTTATAAGGGCTGAATCCATCCCTAAGCGCGCAACACAAAAAATAAAAGTGGACATCTCTGAAGCTAAGTTCGGCATCCCAAACTGTTCAAGGTCGAGAAAACGAGCCATGTTGATGCCGGCGATACGCCTGGTATAACTCGAAGTAAACGCTCGGGCATGTCGAGTTATAAGTTTGCAGTGATGCTTGAATAAGTTTTTTAAAGTGCAAGCTGTGTTTTTTGGAAATTACGACTGCCTGAGATATATTTTTAACCAAACAATTTCTTTAGTAGGGGAGGCTGGTTTTAGTAAATATTCTTGGATAGAAGAGTAAACGGTGTCTTAATTAGTATTTTTATATCAAGCCACAATGACCAGTTATTGATATACGCAAGATCTAATTCTACACGCTTCTCCATTTTATCGATGGTCTCGGTTTCGCCGCGAAATCCGCTAATCTGCGCCAGACCGGTTATGCCCGGTTTGATACGGTGCCGAGCCATATAGGCATCGATTTTACCGGTATAGTAATCGTTATGTGCTACGGCGTGAGGGCGCGGTCCCACTAATGACATGCGGCCCTGAAGGGCATTGAACAACTGTGGCAATTCATCAATGGATGTGCGGCGGATAAATTGGCCAACGCGGGTGATGCGGGGGTCATCACGACTTGCCTGTTTAACTTCGCGATCATCATGCACACGCATGGACCGGAATTTCCAAACTTTGATGATTTTTCCGTTCCAACCATGACGTTTTTGTTTGAAAAGCACGGGACCTGGCGATGATAATTTCACTGCGATAGCAGTTCCAATAATACAGGGCTAAGTAGAATGATTGCGATCAAGGCGACTGTACGATCTAGAACAGCCTTAGAGAGTGCTGCCGTTGGGTAGGATGTCAAAGGACTTTCGTTTAGGTGAATTGCGGGGAGCCCTTCTATTTCCGATACAGAGTGATTAAGCAGAATCAGGCTCTGTAGATCCGGAATCCAAATCACATCTACACTGGAATCCAGCAAATCGATATATAGCTCCTCGATCTTCTCTGCTTCTGAAAGTGGCAATGCGATGTAAAGTCGACGAATGCGATGAGTTGCGATCAAGTCGCGAAGATGGGCTAGGCTGCCCAGAATGGGATACGTACTGGTGTTCGTTAAGGGCAAGTCATCTGCAGCCACTAAACCTATTAAAGGTTCGTTCTTTTGTCGGGCCAGTTTGTCGGCGAGATCGAGCGCGAGTTCGCCAGTGCCGACGACCAGTGACGTGCGAGCGGCCTGGAGTTTCTGCTGGTAACGTTTAGCAAGATTGTGAAGTGGTACATACAAGCAAGCTTGTAAAGCGAAACCAGACAAGGCAAGTGTGACAATCACTTCGCGGGAAAACAATTCACTGGTCTTTGTGATAAATGCCATAACCATCAAGCCGGCGAGTAACGCAAGCCAGCCGGCCAATAATCGACCAAGCCCAACAAGGTATCCATGTTGTTTGTGATAGACCTGCATCATAGAGTACGCCGGAACAGAACCAAGCAACATGAGCACGCTAAGAATGCGGTACTGCGTGTCTACTTCCCCTGTTTTCATCACTGCCAATGCGCAAAGCAAGAGGATGAGTACAGAAATTGCTGCCACCCATTGGGCCCAGAAGGTTAGTCCACGGCCTGCTGGCATTGTGGTGTTGCGCTTGCGAATCAAGATAATGTCCCTTGCGTTGGAATGGACATAGCCGTCCAGGCTATGCCCGCTGTCAGGAGTATTTAGCTCCGTTAAGCTGGAATTACTGTTTGAGCCTGTGGCACAAACCGGTCGTTGTCGTGGCGTTTCCCTTATCCGTGGTAGGGGACGCACTTCGCCTTGGCCAATATCAAGGTTTTGGGCACGCTACCGCCCCAGGATTCACCGTTGGTTTCCTGAGAACGTGCGCCGTGGGTGCGACGTGAGCCGTATGCGCGAGCGCTGGCAATTTTTGAGATGAGGATCAAACAGGCAGGCCGAGTCTGGGCTCGTTTAATGGCAAGCAGAGGAGATGAGTCTATCCTTGACTGCTGCACAACGCGAGGTCTGTGCAATGGCATCCTGCCGGAGTGAGTTGTTACCCTCAGCCGACGGCGCATTCTACTGATTTGGTGGGAAAAGTGAAGGGTAAAGCAGTCTTATAGGAAAGATCCGATAGCGGGAACTGTGTTTTTGAGTACTGGGTCACAACGGCGGTGTTTGGAGTGACCGGCGAGACCTGGGACATTGGAGCGGGGGTCGTTGTTTCGGGGGCGGTGGATGCGGGGGTGGCATTGAAGCGGGTTGTGTGGCGCGTTTGGAGAATGGTATTGCGGCTCAAGTGAGTGGTCTTGCGAAGGATATAGATCAAAAGATCGCAGGCTTCGGCAGCTCCTACGGGGGCGGTGGCGGGGAGGTGATGGATTGTTTTTGTTTTATAGGACAAGCGTTGTCAGATTTTTTCTATTGCGGCTAGCGGGACGCTTAGAGTGTGTTCGCGGTGTAGAAGTTGCAGAAGGATCACGATGCGTTCGGCACCGTCGCGGGAGAGGAAGATGGCCTCGAGTTCTTTGTAGCTACCGCTGGAGATGCGCACTTGATCACCGGGTTCAAGTGCTATGGAATCTTCGGCAAGGGCGGAGAGTTGATTTTCAGTCCGTAGTTGGAGTTGTTCGATGAGTTCATCAGCTACGGCGATCGGTTGCTTTCCGAATGTGACGAGTTGGTTGACTCCCCGAGTTGAACGTATGGGGTGCCAGTTGTCGTTGAGCTGGTCTAGTTGGATGAATAGGTATCCAGGGAACAATGATTCCATCGAACTGGTGCGGCGGCCGCGTTGGATGCGTTCTACGTGTTGGGTGGGGCGGTAACACTTGAAGGCTTGGGCGCGTAAGGTTTTCTTCGGCGCGCGAGTCTTGTCGTGGCTTGCACTGGATCAGGTACCAGCGGGGTGGCGGGTGCTGAGGGGGCATGGGATGGGCTCTCCAGGGTAGATCAGGGCAGCGACGCTGCCCTGATATCCGGCGCTATTTTTTATCTGAAGCGTATTCGTACTGGTAGTAGCTGTAGTTGCCGTAGCCATAGGCCGAAGCTTTCCGCTGCACGGCGTTAAAAATCGCGCCTTTGACAACAACACCGTTTTGTTCAAAGCGACGCTTGGTCACTTGAATTTCCTTGGCAGCGTTTACGCCAAAACGGGTAACGATCAGGCTTGTTCCTGCTTGCCGTCCGACAAGGGCTGCGTCGGTAACCGCCAAAATCGGAGGGGTGTCGATGATGACCAAATCGTACTGGCTGCTTACTTTTTCCAGGAATTGAGTGAAATTGCTGTGCATCAACAATTCGGACGGGTTCGGTGGAATCTGTCCACGTGTGATGACGTGCAGGTTTTCTACTTCCGTCGAGTGAGTCGCTGTTGCCAAATCAATTTTGCCGGCCAGCAAGTCGGATAGGCCGTTGCCTACATCCATGCGGAAAAGTTTGTTCAGATAGCCTTTGCGCATGTCTGCGTCGACTAGTAGAACCTTTTGTCCGGTCTGGGCAATGATGGCGGCCAGGTTGCAGGAGACAAAAGATTTACCAACGGCAGGGCTCGGGCCCGAGATCATTAGAACGTTGTTCTTTGCTTCCAGAGTTGCGAAGTGAAGGCTGGTACGCAGGCTGCGCAACGACTCTACGGCGAGGTCAGCAGGGTTGTTGACTGCCAGCAATAGCGAGCCAGTTGTTGCGCGACCGTTCCCTTTTAGCGTGGCTTCAATTAAAGATTGCCCTTTGCTGAGCGGGATCGAGGCGTATACCGGGATTCCAAGTTGCTCGATGATCTCTGGATCTTCTACGCCGCGATTCATTGCCTTGCGAATAAGTACATAAGCTACCGCAATCAGTCCGCCAAGCAGGGTCGCGATTAGGACAATTAGCGGTTTTTTCGGTTTGACTGGTTTCTCAATATCAGCATCGGCAGAATCAATGATGCGTACGTTACCTACTGTGCCGGCACGAACAATGTCCAATTCCTGAGTTTTATTCAGTAGTTGAGTGTAAATCTCGGTGGTGACCTGCATATCTCTAGCCAATCGCAGCAATTCTTGCTGAGTTTCGGGCAGGTTTTTTATTTTCTTTTCCAGTCCGCGTTTTTGTTGGTCAAGCTGCCCCATCTGAGTCATCAGCGCCTGGTAGGCTGGGTGTTCGCGGGTAAAACGATGCTCCATTTCAGCCTGCTTGAGCTTCAGTTCGGAGATCAGTGTTTCTAACGCTACAATCTGATCCAGAACGGCTTTGGTCTCGATAGTGATATCCACAGAGCGTGCGCTGGTTTGGTAAGCATTCAGCTGACCTTCGGCTTTTTCTAGTTGCTTTCGTACATCTGGCAACTGGGTGCGCAGAAACTCAAGGCTTTGGGCAGCTTCAGCAGAGTTACGTTGCACGTTCTGCAATACATAGAGTCGATTGATTTCATCTAGCACCGTGTTGGCCAGTTCTGGATCTTCGTGTTCCAGTGACAGTGCGATAATGCCGGATTCTTTGCCGCGCTCGGTTGCTGATACATCATCCTGATACTGG
Source organism: Pseudomonas sp. TH10 (assembly GCF_016651255.1). Classification (GTDB taxonomy): domain Bacteria; phylum Pseudomonadota; class Gammaproteobacteria; order Pseudomonadales; family Pseudomonadaceae; genus Aquipseudomonas. The sequence continues at coordinate 183 of NZ_JAEKEG010000111.1, read as the reverse complement.
AGGATTGTATTGAGGCGGCGCTGTTTGGTTACATTGAAAATTCCACCAATGTTCGCGTTAATTTTAGCTACTTGAAGTTTAAATCCGTTTTGTTCAATTTTTTCGCCAGCTTGACCGTTCAAGATTACTTCATTGTCATCGTTGAGTAGGGTAAAGCTATTATTTCCTTCTGCACGCAGCTTT
>NZ_JAEKEG010000110.1 GCF_016651255.1 Pseudomonas sp. TH10 | reverse complement strand
ACTGTGTCGAGCAATCGAGATGGGAAGGCGCGCAGTCTGGCGAATGCCGCTCATGAGCCCGGAGACCGGCCTGATCCATCCAGCGGCATCACGGTGGGCGATGCCAGGCTTTTTGCCGTCTATTCTTGTGCCTGCCCGCCGTTATCCAGCCTCAACGGAGAGCTCCCCCATGACTGATTCCCCCGAGCGCGACGAGCGCCATCTGGCGCGTATGCAGCGCAAAAAAGCCGTGATCGACGAACGCATCGCCAACTCGCCCGACGAGTGCGGCCTGGTGCTGGTGCTGACCGGTAATGGCAAAGGCAAGAGCAGCTCGGCGTTCGGCATGCTCGCCCGCGCCATGGGCCACGGCATGCAGTGTGGCGTGGTGCAGTTCATCAAGGGCCGCAACAGCACCGGCGAAGAGCTGTTCTTCCGCCGCTTCCCGGAGCAGGTACGGTTCCACGTCATGGGCGAAGGCTTCACCTGGGAGACCCAGGATCGTCAACGCGACATCGCCGCCGCCGAAGCCGCTTGGGCCGTCTCCCGTGAACTGCTGCGCGATCCATCGATCGGCCTGGTGGTGCTCGATGAATTGAACATCGCCCTCAAACACGGTTATCTCGATCTCGATCAGGTGCTCAGCGACTTGCAGGCACGTCCGCCGATGCAGCACGTGATCGTCACCGGTCGCGCGGCCAAGCCGGAAATGATCGAAATGGGCGACACAGTCACCGAAATGGGCATGCTCAAACACGCCTTCCAGGCTGGCATCAAAGCGCAGAAAGGCGTCGAGTTGTGAGTCAGCCTCGCTGTTGCCCGGCGGTACTCATTGCCGCGCCGGCCTCCGGTCAGGGCAAGACCACCGTCACCGCCGCGCTCGCCCGTTTGCATCGCAATCAGGGGCGCAAGGTGCGCGTTTTCAAATGCGGCCCGGACTTTCTCGATCCGATGATTCTCGAGCGCGCCAGCGGTGCGCCGGTTTATCAACTGGACATGTGGATGGTCGGCGAGCAGGAAAGTCGTCGTCTGTTGTGGGAAGCCGCCGCTGAGGCCGATCTGATCCTGATCGAAGGCGTCATGGGGCTGTTCGACGGCACGCCTTCCAGTGCCGATCTGGCGCGACATTTTGGTGTGCCGGTGCTGGCGGTGATCGACGGCACCGCCATGGCGCAGACCTTTGGCGCGTTGGCGCTGGGCCTGGCGAAGTATCAGCCGGATCTGCCGTTTGCCGGAGTGTTGGCCAACCGTGTCGGCACTTTGCGCCATGCGCAGTTGCTTGAAGGCAGCCTCACTGAAGGTTTGCGCTGGTACGGCGCGTTGTCTCGCGAGACCGGCATCGAACTGCCGAGTCGACATCTTGGTCTGGTCCAGGCCAGCGAACTGAATGACCTTGATATGCGCCTCGACGCGGCCGCCGACGCGCTGGCCAGCAGTTGCGAGGTAGCGCTGCCACCGGCTGTGGAATTTGCCGCGCCTGACGTAGTTGTCGCAGAACCGCTGCTCGCAGGCGTGCGCATCGCCGTGGCGCGTGATGAGGCCTTTGCATTTACCTATGGTGCGAGCCTGGAGCTGTTGCGGGCGATGGGCGCCGAGTTGCGGTTTTTCTCGCCGATTCGTGATGCCGCGTTGCCCGAGGCGGACAGCCTTTACCTGCCCGGTGGTTACCCGGAGTTGCATCACATTGCGCTGTCGCAAAACACCGCGATGCTCGACGCGATCCGTGCGCATCATGCGGCCGGCAAACCGTTACTCGCCGAGTGTGGCGGCATGTTGTATCTGCTCGATTCCTTGACCGACGTCGAAGGCACTCGCGCCGAGCTGGTCGGTTTGCTGGCGGGTGATGCGGTGATGCAAAAGCGTCTGGCGGCGTTGGCGCTGCAAGCGGTGGATCTGCCGGAAGGCTCTCTGCGTGGCCACACCTATCACCATTCGCTGACCACCACTGAGCTGACGCCGATTGCCCGTGGCTTGAGCCCGAATGGCGGGCGCGGGGCTGAGGCGGTTTATCGGGAAGGGCGGATGACGGCTTCTTATGTGCACTTCTATTTCCCGTCGAATCCTGTGGCTGTCGCGGCACTCTTTGCGCCTGACCGGGAGGGCGCCTTGCTCGCGAAAAGGCCATGACCGACGCCACATTCAGTCAGGCCGAACGCCAAGCCGTCTATAGAGCCATCGCCGAACGCCGCGACATGCGCCACTTCACTGGCGGCACAGTCGAGCCCGAATTGCTGCGCCGTTTGCTCGAAGCCGCCCATCAGGCCCCGAGCGTCGGTCTGATGCAGCCCTGGCGTTTTATCCGCATCAGCGACCGTACCCTGCGCGGCCAGATCCAGAGCCTCGTCGAAGAAGAACGCGTCCGTACCGCCGAAGCCCTGGGCGAGCACAGCGATGAATTCATGAAGCTCAAGGTCGAGGGCATCAACGACTGCGCCGAAGTGCTGGTGGCGGCGCTGATGGACGATCGCGAAAAACACATCTTCGGTCGCCGCACGCTACCGGAAATGGACATGGCGTCGTTGTCCTGTGCGATTCAGAACCTCTGGCTGGCCTCCCGTGCCGAAGGACTGGGCATGGGCTGGGTCTCGTTGTTCGAGCCGCAGGCGCTGGCCGATCTGTTGAAATTGCCGGCCGGGGCCAAGCCGCTGGCGGTGTTGTGTCTGGGCCCGGTCAAGGAATTTTATCCGGCGCCGATGCTGGTACTCGAAGGGTGGGCGCAGGCGCGTCCGCTCAATGAGTTGCTGTACGACAATTATTGGGGAGTGAGTCAATGAGTGTGGCGTTGTTGACTGTCGCCGCAGTTGCGCTGGATGCGTTGCTGGGTGAACCGAAACGCTGGCATCCGCTGGTGGCGTTCGGCAATTTTGCCGGGCGCATCGAGCAACGTTTCAATGCCGCCGGCCGAGGCTGGCGCAGTCATGGCGTCACGGCCTGGGTGATCGCGGTGCTGCCGTTGACGCTGCTCGCGACGGCATTTTCCTGGGCACCTTATGTCGGTTGGCTCGTCGAGATTCTCGCGCTGTATTGCGCCCTCGGCATGCGCAGCCTCGGTGAGCATGTCGCACCCGTGGCCAGTGCGTTGCGCGCGGATGATCTGGACGAAGCACGCAAGCGCGTCGGTTATCTGGTCAGCCGTCAGACCAGCGAACTGGATAAAACCGAAGTCGCCCGCGCCGCCACCGAATCGGTGCTGGAGAACGGCAGCGACGCGGTATTCGCCGCGCTGTTCTGGTTTGTCGTCGCCGGTGCGCCGGGCGTGGTGCTCTATCGCTTGAGCAATACGCTCGACGCGATGTGGGGTTATCGCAACGAACGTTTCGAACGTTTTGGCTGGGCAGCGGCAAAAATCGACGACGTGCTCAACTACATTCCTGCGCGGCTGGTGGCGTTGACCTACGCGCTGCTGGGTAAAACCAGACTGGCACTCAAATGCTGGCGGACCCAGGGGCCGACCTGGGACAGCCCCAACGCAGGTCCGGTGATGGCGGCGGGTGCCGGTGCGCTCGGTGTTGAGCTTGGCGGCCCAGCGATCTATCACGGCGAATTGCATGAGCGTCCGCAACTCGGCGAAGGCGCGCCAGCCGATGCCAATTCCATTGATCGCGGCTGGCAATTGGTGCAGCGCGGGGTATGGTTGTGGCTGCTGATTCTTTGCGTGGGGGCTGAATTCTATGCTTGAGCACGGTGGCCGCTTGCGCAAAGCGGCGCAGCAATACGGCATCGCCGAAAGCGATTGGCTTGACCTGTCCAGCGGTCTGGCACCGTGGCCATTTCCGGTTCCGGATATCCCGCTGCGCGCCTGGGCACGTTTGCCGGAAACCGACGATGGTCTGGAACAAGCTGCCTGCGACTACTACGGTGCTGCCCAGGTGCTGCCAGTGGCCGGTTCGCAAATGGCAATCCAGCTGCTGCCGCGTTTGCGCCGGGCCGGCAAGGTCGGCGTGCTGTCACCCTGTTACGCCGAGCACGCCGAAGCCTGGCGCCGCAGCGGCTACATCGTGCGTGAGGTCATGGAGCAGGAAGTCGAGTTTTTTCTCGACAGCCTCGACGTGCTGGTGGTGGTCAATCCGAACAATCCGACCGGCCTGAGCCTGACCCCGGCGCGCCTGCTCGACTGGCATGCGCGACTGGCGCAGCGCGGTGGCTGGCTGGTGGTCGATGAAGCGTTCATGGACAACTCACCACAACTCAGCCTGGCAGCCCATGCGCATCAGGTCGGCTTGATCGTATTGCGTTCGTTCGGCAAATTTTTCGGTCTGGCCGGGGTTCGTCTGGGGTTTGTGCTGGCCGAGCGCAAGTTGCTCAGGCTGCTTGCCGAACAGGTCGGGCCGTGGGCGGTCAGCGGGCCGACGCGGGTACTCGGGCAGGCCTGTCTGCTGGATACCCAAGGGCACATCGGGCAACGTTTGCGCACCGAGGCCGCCAGCAAACGCCTGGCACTGCTGCTCGAGCATTACGGCTTCGTACCACAGGGCGGCTGCGCGCTGTTCCAGTGGCTGATCACCGAGCGCGCCGAAGCACTGTATGAGTTCATGGCGCGGCGCGGCATCCTGTTGCGCCTGTTCACCCACAACAGCAGCCTGCGTTTTGGCCTGCCCGCCGAGGAAACCGACTGGGCACGCCTGGTGTCAGCCCTTGAAGCCTTCGTCGAGGAAGCACAATGACTACGTTGATGGTGCAGGGCACGACGTCCGACGCCGGCAAGAGCACCTTGGTGACCGCGCTGTGTCGTTGGGTGGTGCGCCAGGGTGTAGCGGTGGTGCCGTTCAAGCCGCAGAACATGGCGCTCAACAGCGCAGTGACCGCCGACGGCGGCGAGATCGGCCGTGCGCAGGCGGTGCAGGCCCAGGCCGCGAATCTCGAGCCTCACACCGACATGAATCCGGTGCTGCTCAAACCCAACAGCGACACCGGCGCGCAGGTGATCATCCATGGTCGCGCGGTCACCAGCATGAACGCCGTCGCCTATCACGACTACAAAGCCATCGCGATGAAAGCGGTGCTCGCCTCGCACGAGCGCCTCAGCGCGGCGTATCCGCTGGTGATGGTCGAAGGCGCAGGCTCGCCAGCGGAAATCAATCTGCGTGCCGGCGACATCGCCAACATGGGCTTTGCCGAAGCAGTCGATTGCCCGGTGCTGCTGATTGCCGACATCAATCGCGGTGGGGTTTTCGCGCACTTGGTCGGCACCCTGGAACTGCTATCGCCAAGTGAGCAGGCACGGGTCAAAGGCTTCATCATTAACCGTTTTCGCGGTGACATCGCCTTGTTGCAACCTGGCCTGGACTGGCTGGAAGCGCGCACTGGCAAACCGGTGATCGGCGTACTGCCGTACGTGATGGACCTGCACCTGGAAGCCGAGGATGGCATCGATCAACGCCAGGCCGACAAGGCGGACCAGGTGCTCAAGGTGGTGGTGCCGGTCCTGCCGCGCATCAGCAACCACACCGATTTCGACCCGTTGCGATTACATCCGCAGGTCGATCTGCAATTCGTTGGTCCGGGGCAGGCGATTCCTGCGGCGGATTTGATCATCCTGCCCGGCTCGAAAAGCGTGCGCAGTGACCTGGCGTATCTGCGCGCCAATGGCTGGGACGTGGCGATTGACCGTCACCTGCGTTACGGGGGCAAGCTGTTGGGCATCTGCGGCGGCCTGCAGATGCTCGGTGCGCAGGTGCATGATCCGCTGGGTCTGGAAGGGGCGCCCGGTTCCAGCGCAGGGCTGGGCCTGCTGGCCTTTGAAACCCGGCTGGAACAGGAGAAGCAACTGCGCAATGTGCGTGGTCGCCTGGCACTGGAAGATGCGCCGGTCAGCGGCTACGAAATCCATGCGGGCGTGACCACCGGCCCTGCGCTGGAGAATTCGGCAGTGCTGCTGGACGATGGCCGCTGTGATGGCGCGCAGAGCGCCGACGGGCAGATTTTCGGCACATACCTGCACGGTTTGTTCGAGTCGCCAGCGGCCTGCAGTGCGCTGCTGCGCTGGGCCGGTTTGCAGGATGTGCAGGAGGTGGACTATCACGGGCTGCGAGAGCGGGATATCGAGCGGTTGGCGGATCTGGTGGAGCAGCACCTCGATACCAGGCTGTTGCGTGAACTGTGTGGTATCTGAGTGCCCTATCGCCCCACCGAAGATTTCAAGGAACCCACCATGCTGCAACTGATCCTCGGCGGCGCCCGCTCCGGCAAAAGCCGCCTGGCCGAACGGCTCGCCACTGACAGTGAACTGGCTGTCACCTATATAGCCACCAGCCAGCCGCTGGACGGCGAAATGAGCGAACGGGTCGCCCACCATCGTGCGCGGCGGCCGGCCGAATGGGCATTGATCGAAGAACCGTTGGAACTGGCCCGCGTACTGCGCGAAAACGCCCGCGCCGATCGCTGCCTGCTGGTGGATTGCCTGACCCTGTGGCTCACCAATCTGCTGATGCTGGACAACGCCGAACGCCTGTCGGTCGAACGCGACGCTTTACTCGACTGCCTGGCGACTTTGCCGGGTGAAATCATTTTCGTCAGCAACGAGACCGGCATGGGCGTCGTACCGCTGGGCGAGTTGACCCGGCGCTACGTCGATGAGGCCGGCTGGCTGCATCAGGCGCTGGCCGAGCGCTGCCAGCGAGTCGTCCTCACCGTGGCCGGCCTGCCCCTGACTCTCAAAGGAACCGCGTTATGACCCAAGCCTGGTGGCTCAACCCGTGCAAACCCATAGACACTCACGCCGTCGAACAGGCTGAGGCTCGCCAACAGCAGCTGACCAAGCCCGCGGGTTCGCTGGGGCGGCTCGAGTCTGTGGCGGTGCAACTGGCCGGGTTGCAGGGTCAACTGAAGCCGACGCTTGATCAGGTGTGGATCGGCATTTTTGCCGGCGACCATGGCGTCGTTGCCGAAGGCGTCTCTGCGTATCCCCAGGAAGTGACCGGGCAGATGCTGCACAACTTCGTCAGCGGCGGCGCGGCAATCAGCGTGCTGGCACGGCAACTGGGTGCGGCCCTGGAAGTGGTCGATCTCGGTACCGTCAACCCGGGCCTCGAGCTCACAGGCGTGCGGCACCTGAACATCGGCCCGGGCACGGCGAATTTCGCCGTGACTGCGGCGATGACTGCAGCGCAGGGCGCGCTGGCTTTGCAGGCGGGCCGCGACAGCGTCCACCGTGCCATAGCTGGCGGCGCCCAGCTGTTTATCGGCGGCGAAATGGGCATTGGCAACACCACCGCCGCCAGCGCCCTGGCCTGTGCATTACTCGATTGCCCGGTAGTGCAAATGACCGGGCCTGGCACCGGACTGAACGCCGCAGGCGTCAGCCATAAAGCCCAGGTCATCGAGCGCGCGCTGGCACTGCACAGTGCCCAGCGTGGCGATCCGTTGCAGACGCTGTTCAACCTCGGCGGTTTCGAGATTGCCGCACTGGTGGGCGCCTATCTGGCCTGTGCCCAGGAAGGGGTGGCGGTGCTGGTGGACGGCTTTATCTGCAGCGTTGCCGCGCTGGTGGCCGTGCGGCTGAATCCGGCGTGCCGGCAATGGCTGCTGTTTGGGCATTGTGGCGCCGAGCCGGGGCATCGGCAGGTGCTCGAGACGCTCGACGCCGAACCCTTGCTGGCGCTCGGCCTGCGCCTGGGCGAAGGCAGTGGTGCCGCGCTGGCCGTGCCCTTGCTGCGCCTGGCCTGTGACCTTCACGGGCAGATGGCGACCTTTGCCGAAGCCGCCGTCGCGGACCGCCCGGCATGACCCTGCGCCTGGACGTGTTGCGCCACGGTGAAACCGAACTGGGCGGCGGCCTGCGCGGCAGCATCGACGACGCGCTCACCGACTCCGGTTGGGCACAGATGCGTGCCGCGGTGGCGGATCAGGGGCCTTGGGATCGCCTGGTCAGCTCACCCTTGCAACGCTGCGCGCGGTTTGCAGAGGAGCTCGGCGCGCAACTGGGCGTGCCGGTGCATCAGGACAAGGCTCTGCAGGAGCTGCATTTCGGCGCCTGGGAAGGGCAGAGCGCTGCGGCGCTGATGGAAACCGACGCCGAGGGCCTGGGCTTGTTCTGGGCCGATCCGTATTCGTTCACCCCGCCTCAGGGCGAGCCGGTCGAGGATTTCTCCGCGCGGGTGCTGGGCGCCGTCGAGCGTTTGCGCGCCACATATGCCGGGGAGCGGGTCTTGCTGGTCAGTCACGGCGGAGTGATGCGCCTGCTGCTGGCGCGGGCCCGGGGTTGCCCCGTGAGCAACTGCTGAATGTCGAAGTCGGCCACGGTACGATGTTTGCCCTGGCCGTTGAATCCGCTGGACTGTTGCGGGAAGCGAACTGAGCATGCTGCCATTCTGGATCGCCCTGCAATTCCTCAGCAGCCTGCCGGTACGCCTCCCGGGCATGCCGACACCTCAGGAGCTCGGGCGCTCACTGCTGTTTTATCCGCTGGTGGGGTTGCTGTTTGGCGTAATTTTGTGGGGGCTGAACGGCCTCCTCAATGGCAGCCCTTTAATGCTGCACGCTGCACTGTTGCTGACGGCCTGGGTGCTGTTGAGCGGCGGCTTGCACCTCGATGGCCTGGCCGACAGCGCTGATGCGTGGCTTGGCGGTTTTGGCGACCGTGAACGCACCCTGACCATCATGAAGGACCCGCGCAGCGGACCGATCGCAGTGGTTACGCTGGTGCTGGTATTGCTGCTTAAATTTGCCGCGTTGCTGGCGTTGATCGATCAGCACCATGGGGTTTATTTGCTGGTAGTCCCGCTGATTGGGCGCGCTGCCTTGCTGGGGCTGTTTCTGACCACGCCTTATGCGCGTGCCGGCGGGCTGGGGCAGGCGCTGGCTGATCATCTGCCGCGCTCGGCGGGCAAGCGGGTGCTGGCACTCAGTGCATTGGCCTGTGTGCTACTGGCGGGGCTCAATGGGGTGTTTGCGCTGATCATGGCCGGGTTGGCGTTTGCCTGGCTGCGGCAGGTGATGCTGCGGCGATTGGGTGGGACCACCGGGGATACGGCGGGGGCGCTGCTGGAGTTGCTGGAGGTTGGGGTGTTGGTTGGGTTGGTGTTGGTCTGATTAGACATGATTGCCTGTGGGAGCAAAGCTTGCTCGCGATCGCGTGCTACCAGGCGACATGGCTGCTGAATGTCACATCCCCATCGCGAGCAAGCTTTGCTCCTGCGGTTGCTGCAGAAAACTTGATTAATCTCACTCGCGGGTATATACACGCATCATGCTTTCTTCTCAGTGTTTGTGCACCAACCTGCGTCGCGCCGCGCGTGGCGTCAGCAGGCATTACGACGGCGCTCTCGATGGCTTCGGGATCAACGTTGCCCAGTATTCTCTGCTGTGCAACCTGCAACGTCTGGATCAACCGAGCATCTCCGAACTCGCCGAGGCCATGGGCCTGGATCGCAGCACCCTGGGACGCAATGTGCGCGTGCTGGAGGGTGAAGGGTTGGTGGCGCTGGCGGAGGGTGCAGACATGCGCAACCGCATCGTCCGGCTCACCGAAACCGGTGCGCAACGCCTGGCGGCGGCCTTGCCTGCCTGGGAGGCTGCGCAACAGCGGCTGGTTGATCGCCTGGGGGCGGAAAAACGCGAAACCTTGCTCAAACTGCTGGACGAACTGGCGTGAAGCCGGCGCGTTCGATCATAAGCGGGTATATACCCGCTATCGGAGAATAATAATGACATCGATGTGGCGTACGTGCGGTTGGGTGTTGCTGGGCAGTGCGCTGATTCTTGCGTTGTCGCTGGGCGTTCGCCATGGCTTTGGTCTGTTCCTGGCGCCGATGAGTGCCGAGTTTGGCTGGGGCCGCGAAACCTTTGCCTTTGCCATCGCCCTGCAGAATCTGATCTGGGGCCTGGCGCAACCCTTCACCGGCGCCCTGGCGGATCGTTTTGGCGCGGCCAAGGTGGTGCTGATCGGCGGGGTGCTATACGCCGCGGGGCTGGTGTGCATGGGCCTTTCCGATTCGGCAGTGACCTTATCCTTGAGTGCCGGCCTGCTGATCGGTATCGGCCTGTCAGGCACGTCGTTTTCAGTAATCCTCGGCGTGGTCGGGCGCGCCGTGCCGCCGGAGAAACGCAGCATGGGCATGGGCATTGCCAGCGCTGCCGGCTCCTTCGGCCAATTCGCCATGTTACCGGGCACCCTGGGGTTGATTGGCTGGCTCGGCTGGTCAGCAGCGTTGCTGGTGCTGGGCCTGCTGGTGGCGATGATCGTGCCGTTGGTGAGCATGCTCAAAGACAAGCCGCTGCCGCTGGCCGGCCATGAACAGACGCTGTCCGAAGCCCTGCGTGAGGCATGTTCGCATTCGGGGTTCTGGCTGTTGGCGTTCGGTTTTTTCGTCTGTGGTTTTCAGGTGGTGTTTATCGGTGTGCATTTGCCGGCCTATCTGGTCGATCAGCATCTGCCGGCAACTGTCGGCACCACCGTTCTGGCGCTGATCGGGCTGTTCAATATCTTTGGCACCTACACCGCCGGCTGGCTCGGTGGGCGCATGTCGAAACCACGCTTGCTGACCGGGTTGTACCTGCTGCGCGCGGTGGTCATCGGGTTGTTCCTGTGGGCGCCCGTCACCACCACCACCGCGTATCTGTTCGGCATGGCCATGGGCTTCCTGTGGTTGTCGACGGTGCCGTTGACCAACGGTACGGTGGCGACCTTGTTCGGCGTGCGCAACCTGTCCATGCTTGGTGGCATCGTGTTCCTGTTCCATCAGCTTGGCTCTTTTCTGGGCGGCTGGCTGGGCGGGGTGGTGTATGACCGGACCGGGAGCTATGACTTGATCTGGCAAGTGGCGATTCTCCTCAGCCTGTTGGCGGCGGCCCTTAACTGGCCGGTGCGCGAGCGGCCCGTGGCGCGGTTGCAGACGCAGTTGAGTGCGTCGTGAGCCGTCTTTGGTCGCGTATTGCCCTGGCGGCGGCTGGTGCCTTGCTGCTGGCCCTGGCGTGGTGGGGCTGGCACCAGGGCGGGCTGGCATTGATGCAGTTGGGCATGGGCGTTTGTTAGAGCTGTTTGCCTGACTGGTGCTTGCTAGAAAGAGGTGCGCGCGAGTAACTTCGCTCTGACGACCTTCTCAAGGATGCACGGATATGTTGACGCGCTGGTTAGCCGTTCCCGCGTTACTGATTGCGTTTTCTGGACTGGCCCAGGCAGCCGAATGCCCGGAACTGCTACAGGGCTCGCTACCGAAGTTGCGCGCCAAGGAATCGATCGATTTGTGCCAGCGCTTTGCTGGCAAGCCGCTGGTGGTGGTCAATACCGCCAGCTTCTGTGGGTTCGCCCCGCAGTTCAAGAGCCTTGAAGCGCTCAATCAGCGCTACAAGGCGCAGGGCCTGGAGGTGATCGGCGTGCCCTCCAACGACTTCAAGCAGGAGTCCAAGGACGACGCCGAGACCGCCAAGGTCTGCTACGTCAATTACGGTGTGACGTTCACCATGACCGAGCCGCAGAAAGTGCGGGGTGACGACGCGACTCACCTGTTCAAGGTGCTTGCCGAACAGACTGGCGCGCCGAAATGGAATTTCTACAAATACGTGGTCGATCGCCAGGGCAAGGTGATCGCCAATTTCTCCAGCCTGACCAAGCCCGACGACCCCGAGTTTATCGCTGCTGTCGAGAAGGCCATCGCCTCGCAACCCTGATCGACGCCCATTAAAAAGCCCCGCTTCTGTCACACAGAGCGGGGCTTTTTTGATTCAGGCGCGCAAGGCGTCTCTCATCAGAAGCGGTAGGTCGCGCCTACACCGAAACCATTCGCCCAGTTTTCATACTTGGCGTTGTAGCTCTGGCCACGGTCGTTGCTGTTGTTGACCTTGACTGCTTCTTCGCGCAGGTACGAATACGCCACGTCGATGGTCAGGTCGTCGGTCGGGCTCCAGCCGGCGCCCAGGCTGAAAATCTTGCGATCGCCAGTCGGAATGCGTGGGGAGCGGTCGACGTTGTTGGTCGGCGCCTGGTCGAAGGACAGGCCGGTACGCAGTACCCATTGCTTGTTCAGCTGGTAGGACGCGCCGATGGCGTGAGCCCAGGTGTCGTGCCAGTTCTGGTCTTCAGTGATGCTGCCGAATTGGCCATTGAGCACCCCGGGTACACCACTGTTTTCCACGGTGATTTCTTTCAGGCGGCTCCAGCGGGTCCAGGTGCTGCCGGCGTACAGGGTCCACTGGTCATCAAGCTGATGGGTCACCGAGAAGTCGACCGACTCAGGCGTCGTCAGGTCCAGGGATGCGTCGTACTTCTGGCTCGGGTTCTGGCCGATCAGGCCCAGGACGTTGTAGTTGACCTTGGTGTTGCCTTCGAGCTTGTAGTCGACTTTCGAGTGGTATGTCAGGCCCAGGCGGGTGCTGTCGGTGGCTTGTACCAGCACGCCGATGTTGTATCCCAGCGCGGTGTCGTCACCCTTGATCTTGACTTCGCCATCGCCGGCGGCCTGGGTGATCGACAGGTTCGATTCCAGTTTGCCGTCGATGCGGTTGATGGTCGGGCCGAAGCCGATCGACACCTTGTCATTGAAGGCGTAGCTGACGGTCGGTTGCAGGGTCACGACTTTAACGTCGCTCTTGCTGCCGAAGTAGCGGCCGCCGAAGTTGCTCTCGTAGTCGGTCACCAGGCCGAAGGGTGCATAGACGCCTACGCCCACTGCCCACTTGTCATCGATCGGCTTGACGTAATAGCCCATCGGTACGGCGATGAAAGGGACCATATCACCGTGGTTGGTGCCGCCGTTCGGGCTGGAGCTGGCGTGGCTGATATCTGTATGTGCGTCGAGCATTGCAGCACCGCCGGTGACTTGTTCGCGCTTGATGCGCGACATGCCGGCAGGGTTGCCAAAAATGGTGCTTGCGTCATCGGCAGAGGAAGATCGCCCGGCAAAACCTGTACCCATCCCGCTGATACTTTGTTCGTTGATGGCAAAGCCAGCTGCAAAGATCTGGGTGGATGCCAAGGTAACGGCGAGGCTAAGGGTGGTTTTGAGCATTACTTTTTTCATTATTAGAACTCCTGGTGATCACCGGGGCGAAAATTACCAACATTTTCGTCCCAGCGCTATAGGCCGTATGCCTTGAGTTAGAGCGGTTTTGTAGGACAATCCGACCAGAATCGCGACCTGTTGGCAGATCTTCTGAAACCAGTCGGTCAGCAAGCGACCTGATTCAATGTTGAAACACAGGTTTGCCAGGCGTAAGTGAAGTCGCGCAGACGACCTTGGGGTTGAAAGGTCTGGCGCCAGATACGCGCCATTCCCAGCAAATCGTTTGAGTCGGGGAGGGTGGGGTTTTGCTCTTCGACCAGCAGCCAGGCGATGGCGGTGGCGTAACGCAGGTTGACGGTCAATTCCAGATGCGGGCTGCTGAGGAACGCATGCTGGCTCGCCAGGCCGCGCACCAGGCTGGCGCGCTCCGGGTCCAGGGCCAGGTAATGATCCCAGAGCGCCTGGTGGCGCGGTTCGGCAATGCGGTACAGGCCGTGGCCCCGGCGGTCATGCAGGGCAGAGCCGAGAGCAGATTGGCTGGCGGCGATGCCCAGCAGCAGAGATTCGGCAGTCGCGCTGTGGCGTCCCAGGTAGATCAGCGTGGGACGGATCACGTAGCGGCACAGTTCGCTGGCAGCGATACCCATAAAACCCTCGGTTCTTGTTATTAATGGCGAGACCTGAAGGGGGCTTGGCAGCAGTGGATCGGTTCAGGCTCGCCGCAAGCGGATCACGCCGCTTGAGTTGAAGTGTAGTGTCATATTCGCGACGTAAAGGCCTGTTTTTAAAATATTTCCGGCTCCGAGTTATAACCGTTATATCCGTTGGTGCTTAAGCGCCAGCGGCCAAAAGTGAAACATCGGGCAATAAAAAGCCCCGCATTTTGTGCGGGGCTTTTGCTTTTGCAGCCTTTTCGGCTTTCAGGCAACCAGTGCCTGACGTGTACGGTCGATCACGGCCTGCAGCGGTTCAGCGCTGGAGTATTGATCTGGGTACAGACGTTCGCTGTGACGAGCGATGCCGTGTTCGTTAACCAGAGTGAAGCTGAAGCAGCCTTTGCGAGCGGCCATGATCAGGCAGTTCATTGGTGCAAAAGCGTTGGTTAGGG
>NZ_JAEKEG010000109.1 GCF_016651255.1 Pseudomonas sp. TH10 | reverse complement strand
GCCGCTGAACGTAGCACAATGAGCAGGCGCCGGTCTTCCAGGGTTTGCTGCGTGAAGGCGTGATCGTGCGGCCGGTGGCCAACTACGGCATGCCGAACCACCTGCGCATCACCATCGGCTTGCCTGCCGAAAACAGCCGCTTCCTCGAGGCGCTGACCAAGGTTCTGGCCCGTGGTTGATGTCACTGCACTGCAACCTGCGGCGCCTATGATCGGGCGCCTGGTGGTGGTCGGCCTGGGCTTGATCGGTGGTTCCTTTGCCAAGGGGCTGCGCGAAAGTGGCCTGTGCCGCGAAGTGGTGGGGTCGATCTTGATCCGCAGTCGCGCAAACTGGCGGTTGAGCTGGGTGTGGTGGATCGCTGCGAAGAAGACCTGGCGCTGGCCTGTCAGGGCGCCGACGTGATCCAGCTCGCCGTGCCGATCCTGGCCATGGAGAAAATGCTCGTCCGGTTGGCCGGCATGGACCTGGGCCAGGCGATCCTGACCGATGTCGGCAGCGCCAAGGGCAACGTGGTGCGTGCGGCCACCGAGGCGTTCGGCGGCATGCCGTCGCGTTTCGTGCCGGGGCATCCGATTGCCGGCTCCGAGCAGAGTGGGGTGGAAGCCTCTAACGCCGAGCTGTTCCGTCGTCACAAAGTGATCCTCACGCCGCTTGAGCAAACCGATCCGGCTGCACTGGCCGTGGTTGACCGTCTGTGGCGCGAATTGGGCGCCGACGTCGAGCACATGCAGGTCGAGCGTCACGATGAAGTGTTGGCTGCGACCAGTCATCTGCCGCACTTGCTGGCCTTCGGCCTGGTCGATTCATTGGCCAAGCGCAATGAAAATCTAGAGATCTTCCGTTACGCTGCCGGTGGTTTCCGCGATTTCACAAGAATCGCCGGAAGCGACCCGGTGATGTGGCACGACATCTTCCTCGCCAACCGCGAGGCTGTTCTGCGCACACTCGATACATTTCGCAGCGACCTCGACGCCTTGCGCGACGCGGTCGATGCAGGGGATGGGCACCAATTGTTGGGCGTTTTCACTCGCGCCCGGGTTGCCCGCGAGCATTTCAGTAAAATCCTGGCCCGCAGGGCCTATGTGGACGCTATGAATTCCAACGATCTGATCTTCCTGGCTCAACCTGGTGGCCGCCTGTCCGGTCGGATTCGCGTACCGGGTGACAAATCCATTTCCCACCGTTCGATCATGCTCGGTTCGCTGGCCGAAGGCGTCACCGAAGTCGAAGGTTTCCTTGAGGGCGAAGACGCTCTGGCGACCTTGCAGGCGTTCCGCGACATGGGCGTGGTCATCGAAGGCCCGCACCACGGCCGCGTAACCATTCACGGTGTTGGTCTGCACGGCCTGAAACCTGCGCCGGGCCCGATCTATCTGGGCAACTCAGGGACCTCGATGCGTCTGCTGTCCGGCCTGCTGGCCGCGCAGAACTTCGACAGCACCCTGACTGGCGATGCTTCGCTGTCCAAGCGTCCGATGAATCGCGTGGCCAATCCACTGCGTGAAATGGGTGCCGTGATCGAAACCGCCGCTGAAGGTCGTCCGCCGATGACTATTCGTGGCGGTCACAAGCTCAAAGGCTTGACCTACACCATGCCGATGGCCAGTGCTCAGGTGAAATCCTGCCTGCTGCTCGCCGGTTTGTATGCTGAAGGCAAGACTACCGTTACTGAACCTGCGCCGACCCGTGACCACACTGAGCGCATGCTGCGCGGTTTCGGCTACCCGGTCAGCGTTGAAGGCGCTACGGCGTCGGTCGAGTCCGGCGGCAAATTGACCGCGACTCATATTGAGGTGCCGGGCGACATCTCGTCGTCGGCGTTCTTCCTGGTAGCGGCTTCGATCGCCGAAGGTTCGGAGCTGGTACTTGAGCACGTCGGCATCAACCCGACCCGTACCGGCGTGATCGACATCCTGCGCCTGATGGGTGCGGACATCACTCTGGAGAACCAGCGTGAAGTCGGCGGCGAGCCTGTGGCTGACCTGCGCGTGCGAGCGGCTAAACTCAAAGGTATCGAGATTCCGGAAGAGCTGGTTCCACTGGCCATCGACGAATTCCCGGTACTGTTCGTCGCCGCTGCCTGTGCCGAAGGGCGCACCGTGCTGACCGGCGCCGAAGAGCTGCGGGTCAAGGAATCGGATCGCATTCAGGTGATGGCGGATGGTTTGCTCGCGCTGGGCGTAAAATGCCAGCCGACCCCGGACGGCATTATCATCGACGGCGGCCTGATTGGCGGCGGCGAAGTGCACGGTCACGGCGACCACCGGATCGCCATGGCCTTCAGCGTTGCGTCGCTGCGCGCCACCGCGCCGATTCGCATCCATGATTGCGCGAACGTCGCGACCTCGTTCCCCAACTTCCTCGCGCTGTGCGCGCAGGTCGGCATCCGCGTTGCTCAAGAGGCTCAGTCGTGAACATCAAGCCACCGGTCATTACCATCGACGGCCCAAGCGGGTCGGGCAAGGGCACCATCGCCGGCATACTGGCCAAGCGCCTGGGCTGGTGCCTGCTGGATTCCGGTGCGCTGTACCGCCTGTTGGCTTTTGCCGCACGCAATCACGGTGTCGACCTGACCAATGAAGAGTCGCTGAAGCTGCTGGCCGCTCATCTGGACGTGCAGTTCGTCGGCGCAACCGAGGGTCATCCACAGCGCATCATCCTCGAAGGCGACGATGTGACCGATGACTTGCGCAACGAACAGGTCGGCGCCTGGGCTTCCCAAGTGGCCGCCTTGCCGGCCGTGCGCGATGCCCTGCTGCAGCGCCAGCGGGCTTTTCAGGAAGCGCCGGGGCTGGTGGCCGATGGTCGCGACATGGGGACGGTGGTTTTTCCTGGTGCACCGCTGAAGATTTTCCTGACCGCCAGTGCCGAGGAGAGGGCGCGCCGTCGATATTTGCAGTTGAAGGGCAAAGTCGAGGGTGTTAGTCTGTCGAGTCTGCTAGATGAGATCCGTGCGCGCGACGAGCGTGACACCCAGCGAGCGGTAGCCCCGCTTAAACCGGCGGCTGACGCCATACAGCTGGATTCCACGGAGTTGTCCATCGATCAGGTGCTTGAACGCATCATGAGCGAGATCGCCATTCGCGATATCGCCGGGTGACCAAGAAGGCCACAGGGGACCAGTCATAGTCCTGCGGCGCTTCTTCTATATGAAACTAACCCACACCGTCTGGGGTGTGGAGATGGGCGTATCCTTCGCCCTCATTTACAGGAATTAAAATGAGCGAAAGCTTTGCGGAACTCTTTGAAGAAAGCCTAAAAACCCTGAACCTTCAGGCAGGCTCCATCATCACCGGTGTTATCGTTGATATCGATTACCAAGCTCGCTGGGTAACCGTTCACGCTGGCCTGAAGTCTGAAGCACTCATCCCGCTTGAGCAGTTCTACAACGACGCTGGCGATCTGACTATCAATGTCGGTGACGAAGTTCACGTTGCTCTGGACTCGGTTGAAGACGGTTTCGGTGAAACCAAGCTGTCCCGTGAAAAAGCCAAGCGCGCTGAGTGCTGGATCGTTCTGGAAGCTGCCTTCGCAGCCGAGGAAGTGGTCAAGGGCGTTATCAACGGTAAGGTTAAAGGCGGCTTCACTGTCGACGTTAACGGCATCCGTGCGTTCCTGCCAGGTTCCCTGGTTGACGTCCGTCCAGTGCGCGACACCACGCACCTGGAAGGCAAAGAGCTGGAATTCAAGGTCATCAAGCTGGACCAGAAGCGCAACAACGTTGTCGTTTCCCGTCGCAGCGTCCTGGAAGCCGAGAACTCCGCCGAGCGTGAAGCTCTGCTGGAATCCCTGCAGGAAGGCCAGCAAGTCAAAGGTATCGTCAAAAACCTCACCGATTACGGCGCATTCGTCGATCTGGGTGGCGTGGACGGCCTGCTGCACATCACCGACATGGCCTGGAAGCGCATCAAGCATCCTTCCGAGATCGTCAACGTTGGTGACGAAATCGACGTTAAGGTTCTGAAATACGATCGCGAACGCAACCGTGTTTCCCTGGGCCTGAAGCAGCTGGGCGAAGATCCATGGGTTGCTATCAAAGCCCGTTACCCAGAAAGCACTCGCGTTACCGCTCGTGTAACCAACCTGACCGACTACGGCTGCTTCGCTGAGCTGGAAGAAGGCGTTGAAGGTCTGGTACACGTTTCGGAAATGGACTGGACCAACAAAAACATCCACCCTTCGAAAGTCGTACAAGTCGGCGACGAAGTGGAAGTTATGGTTCTGGACATCGACGAAGAGCGTCGTCGTATCTCCCTGGGCATCAAGCAGTGCAAATCTAACCCATGGGAAGATTTCTCTGGCCAGTTCAACAAGGGCGATAAAATCTCCGGCACCATCAAGTCGATCACCGATTTCGGTATCTTCATTGGTCTGGACGGCGGCATCGACGGTCTGGTTCACCTGTCCGACATCTCCTGGAACGAAGTGGGCGAAGAAGCTGTTCGTCGTTTCAAGAAGGGCGACGAGCTGGACACCGTTATCCTGTCGGTTGACCCAGAGCGCGAGCGTATCTCCCTGGGTATCAAGCAACTGGAAAGCGATCCGTTCTCCGAGTACGTCTCGGTTAACGACAAAGGCGCAATCGTTACTGGCACCGTGAAAGAAGTTGACGCCAAAGGCGCCATCATCGTTCTGGCCGACGATATCGAAGCGACTCTGAAAGCCTCCGAAATCAGCCGTGACCGCGTTGAAGACGCGCGCAACGTGCTGAAAGAAGGCCAGGAAGTAGAAGCCAAGATCATCAGCGTTGATCGCAAGAGCCGCGTGATCCAACTCTCCATCAAGTCGAAAGATGATGCTGAAGAGAAAGAAGCAATCCAAAGCCTGCGCGACAAGCCAGCTTCGGATACCGCTGCTCCTGGTCCTACCACTCTGGGCGACCTGTTGCGTGCACAAATGGAAAAACAGAACTAAGTTCTGTTTGATTGTAAAAAGGGCGACTTCGGTCGCCCTTTTTTGTGCCTGCGATTCAGCAACCCCCCATTCCCCAATTCCCCCTCAATCCCGAAATATCCCCAACCCCCGTAGGAGCTGCCGAAGGCTGCGATCTTTTGATCTTTTGATCTTTTGATCTTTATCGGCCCCACGCGCATCATCCGCTGAACCAACACCCCCACCAAACTGTCCCTTTCTTTAACAGGATCAATCGCTTATTTGCAGCTACTCTAGAGCATAGGGCGCAAGCACCCTCCGGTAGGGTGCCTGACTAATAAGGAAGTGCATGAACAAGCTCATGGTCGCCATAGCAGTACTGGCACTGGCAGGCTGCACCACCAGCGCCAAGACCCATGCGGTGCGTGGTGTCAGCGGGATAGAGATCGATTGTTCCGGCCTGGGCTCGGGTTGGGAGAAATGCCGCAAGCGCGCCGACAAGGAATGCAAAGCGGCAGGCTACAAGGTTATTGCAAGGTCGGATGACGCCAAGGACGAGGATGAATACCCATTCGGTTTTAATCCCGCAGGCTACCTGACACGCACCATGCTGGTGATTTGCAGGTGACAGAACAAGCGGCCCGCCAGCTTGAGACGCCCGCAAATAGGGCGACTCAAAGCCGGTAACGATATGTCAAATCTTGGACTGTTCAAATCCCTCGGAGCGTGCTAAAACCTTTTGAAGTGCTGATCTAGCTGCTTGAAAAAGAAGGGAAAAACATGACGAAGTCGGAGTTGATCGAACGAATTGTCACCCATCAAGGGCTACTCTCATCCAAGGATGTGGAGTTGGCCATCAAGACCATGCTTGAGCAAATGTCCCAATGTCTTGCCACGGGTGATCGAATCGAGATCCGTGGGTTTGGCAGCTTTTCGTTGCACTATCGCGCGCCTCGCGTAGGCCGTAACCCCAAAACGGGTCAATCGGTCAGTCTGGACGGCAAGTTCGTTCCGCATTTCAAACCCGGCAAAGAGCTGCGTGATCGCGTGAACGAAGAGGAGGAAGAAAATTAAGTGCTAAACGGAGGTATGAGATGCGTCTATTTCGGCGTGTAGGAACAGCTACATTTGGAATACTATTAGCTTTAGTGGCAATTGTATTCGTCTTGGAAAATCAACAGCCATCTAGTTTGATTTTCTTGGGATGGTCAACGCCTTCCCTTCCGCTGTCGATCTACGTTGCTTCCTCCCTCCTGCTAGGCATGGTCATCGGACCAGTTGCTATGCTCTTAGCTCGAAGTTTTTCAGGCAGGAAGCCTCAATCCCGATAAAATACCATCGACAGCAAATGCCGATGCTCACCGAGAGAGCGCCACCGCTGGTACAATGGCGCTGTAGAACGAAAGCCATACCTAACGTAATAATTTTATAGATTACATCGTGGTTGAACGAACGTGCACCTCACTGCTGTGTTGTGCCGTAATAGAGAAGGCGAGTGGGGCATGCAAAGCAGTACATCACAATCACATAGCAGTGCTGAAATTGACATCCAGGCACTGGTCCGTTCGGTATGGAAGCGAAAATGGATTGTTTTCGGCGTGGCGCTAGTGTCGACACTATTGGCTGCTGCGTACGCATTTACAGCTAAACCAGTATATGAAGCAAAGCTTTTTCTTATCCCGCCAACGCAGAATGATATAGCTAACTTTAATTACGGGCGCACGCGCGATTACGATTTAGTGCCTTTGACGATAAAGGATATCTATACAGTTTTTCTGCGAATTCTAGACTCCGAATCTCTTCATCGTGAATTTTTTAATACCGTTTATTTACCCAGTCTCACAGAAGAAGAGAGAAAGGGCTCCAGAGATGCTTTGTATTCCCGATTCTCAAAGACATTAATTGTAACTTTGCCGGTTAGAGACGCTGGCGATCAATCTGCAGTCACGGTCCAGACGACTAACCCTGAACTGGCGTCGAACTGGGTTCAGCAATATGCTGATCGAGCTGGGCTGTTGGCGAAAGAGGAGATAATTAAGAACGTCGCCACTGAAAGTCGCGTCAGGGCTCGTAACCTCCTCCAACAGATAAAGTCTCTTCGAGAAACGGGCACGCAAATTCGTCAAGATTCTATTACCAAGTTGCAAGAGGCGCTAAAAGTTGCAGAGGCAATTGGTTTGGAGAAGCCGCCAATTATTACGGGTAATCCTGCTGTCGAGTTAGCTGGAAGCATGGATGGACAGCTTATTTATATGCGTGGATCCAAAGCCCTGAAGGCTGAAATTGAAAACTTGGAACAGCGGCAATCAGACGACCCATTTGTGATGAACCTCCGTGAGCTGCAGGCAAAGCATGATTTTTTCAAGAATCTCGATGTCAGTCCTACAGATGTTTGGGTGTACCGACAGGATGGCGATGTGAACCGACCTGACGCGCCTATCAAACCTAAAAAATCATTGATTATTACTTTGGGTATGATTTTGGGGTTGATGGCTGGGTTATTTATTGCTGTTATCTTGTATCTCACAAATGACGCCAGGGCCAAGCGGGCCGTATGAAGGTGCCAACGGTAGCTATTCCGCGTATTTTGATTTAAGCATACGTGCTGATACTGTCAGCAGGTGCCAATTGTGCGATATGTATAACTGATGTAGATGCCCGCTCGTTAAAGGGCATCTGCTGCAAGCGGGATCACGATGCCAAGGGGCATAAAGCTGCAGTGAGCTCCTTAGGTTATAATTCGACCGTCTCACATATGAGCGTATGCCGATCACGAGTGGAAATTAATTTTAATCATGATTAATAAATCTAGAGTGGCCGGGGCGTGAGCAATATTACTACAAAGCAAAGGATGCCGTTTTATATTGTTCTTTCAGCATGCGCGCTCGTGGTTCTTGGTGATTTGCGAAACGTTATAACGCCTTTCGGATATTGGGCGTTATGGGGCTTGGTTCTGGCATCTGGGGCACTAGTTGTAAAAGCTGGGCGGATTTATAAAGATATAGTTTTTTTGTGCGCAAGTTTTGGTTTTGCTATTTTAGTATTGGCTTTGTTAATAGCCGGGCTCGCAAATGCAGATGCATATACTGCTTATCAAGCGGCGAAATTTATTATGATTTACGCCGTCTTCGTGGTTGTTTATGCCAACTCGCAGTTCTTAGATATTGACGACTTCTATCGGATTTCAGCTACTGCGACGGGTATTGGGTTAGTGGTGTTCATCATATCCAAATACTGGTTGAGCGATTACTATATAGTTTTAGGAGATGGGCGACAAGGTAGCCTGTTTGCGTATCCTGGAGTTCTGTGGAAAACAAGCGCTTTTTTTGTGCGTTTATGATTGCTAAGATGCTAAGCAGTCCTATATCTAGAATCATGATTACAACGTTTGTGTTGGTGTCGTCGGTTTATTTGCTGTTAGCCGATTCAAGTCGAACAGGTTTTCTATGGTTTGCGGTGATTATAATAGCATTCGCTTCAATAGTATTTTTGTTAAATACAGCAAGAATGTTATCGATTGTATCGATATTAATTTTACTGTTCGGTCTATTTGCAGTTTTTAATCTAGACGCTATTCATGGATTTCTGGATGGGAAGTCGCTCCTCGTAGTAAACAGATTGTTCGAAGGCGATCCAATTAGGTCGAAAATGCTCAGCGATGGCATATTAAATGCTGAGGCTTGCCTACCCTTAGGATGTGGATTCCAAAGCTCGACCTCTATAGTAGCGGGACAGCCTATGGTTATCCATAATGTGTATTTAGCAATCTTAGGCGACCTTGGTGCGCTGGGCGAGATTGGGCTGCTTATTATTGTACTAAGCCCGCTGCTGTTTTCGCGCTGCGAGAATGGTTTAGCGGGCCTGCTGCTGCTCCTGTTGCATACTACAAATTGGCAGCATATTTAGGCGCTTCATGTTTCTGTTTTTTGTTGCTCTTTCATCCGCTGAGTTCAGAGATGTCTGAGTGGGGCTATTGGGCAATCATGTTGTCTTGGCTGTCGAGATTGTCGAATATGGGCGAGAGCTCAGAGTTGGCCCAAGAAATGAGCACTAAATTGTGAAGTATCTGATTAAAAATATGGGATTGCTGTTTTTTGCACAGTTATGCGCTTATCTAATACCCATTCTTGAAATTCCCGTGCTAGCAAGGGCGTTGGGCGTCCAAGAGTATGGAAAAGTAGTTCTTATCCAGTCTGTGGCGTTGCTGTCTTCATTAGTAGTGGAGTACGGGTTTTCTCTAAGCGGTTCTAGACAGATAGCACTGGCGAGTGGTGAAAAACAATCTCTCGCAAGAATATATGGGGAAATTTTCTCCGCTAAGCTTCTGATTGTAGCAATAGTTGCACTGATTGGTACGGTAGTCTGCCTTATTAAAGGGTCATATTTTTTTGATGCAAAACTGATCTTTCTAGGGTTCTTGTATTTCTTGGCGTTCGGGTTTAGTCCATTTTGGTTCTTTCAAGGCTTGGAGAAAATAAGCTTTGTTGTAATAATGGAAGTTTTGTTGCGTTTCGCGAGCCTGCTGTTATTGTTTTTGTTCGTGAACTCTGCGGATGACGCATTTTTAGCGCTCTGTATAATGTCTAGTTTGGGGTTGTTGAATACGATCCTGGGGAACGCACTGTGTTTGAAAAAGGTAGGGCGACTGATTTTTAGTTTTCACGGTGGCTTGCAGCAGCTAAAAATTGGTTTTCATGTGTTTATATATAAGAGTTCGAATAATATACTCCTAAGCGCTGGACCGTCTTTGGTTGGCGCCACATCTGGCCACGTTGCTGTAGCATCGTATGTCCCGGCCGAGAAAATTATTCGTGGTTTCGTGGGTTTCGTTAATCCTGTTTTGATTGGCTTTTTTCCTTATCTGAACAGGCAATATCTTTCATCCAAACAAAATACAATCCGTCTATCATTGTTTATTGTGTTAGGAATGTTTATTGCCGGAGTATTCGCATCGAGCGCGATATTTTTTGTCGGAGACTTTCTAATTAGAAGTGTTCTAGGTCAAGAATATTTAGTGGCCAGTAGTATACTTAAGATATTCGTCTGGATTATACCTTTTAGATTGGCTAATCAGGCTCTCGGGTTATGTATGTTAATACCGATGGGCAAAGATAGAATAACTAGTGGCCTTATTATGTTTTTTTCAATTCTGTCAATTTTGATGGCTGCTGCTCTCTCTATTTGGTATGGAGTTGATGGAGTGGTTTTTGGATTCGTTCTTGCTGAGATTTGTCTATTCTTCGCATTGATAGCCGTTGTGGCAAAAATGACACTCCAGTCATTAAATGGTGATAAAAAATGATTACTATCGTCACTGCGACTTATAATCGAGCGTCAACCATTCCGAGATTATATAGCAGTCTTTGTGCTCAAAGCTGCCTGGATTTTGAGTGGGTAGTCGTTGACGATGGGAGTGTCGACGATACGCCAAAATTACTAAATGAGATTTCCGAAGCATCACCATTCCCGATCAGAGTGATTCAGCAGAAAAATGGTGGTAAGCATGTTGCGTTAAATACCGGCGCCCAGAATGCGTTGACACCGTGGATTTTGATAGTTGATAGCGATGATGCTTTGGTTTCATCTGCTGTTGAAACAGTGACAGCAGAGATTCAAGGTCAAGCCGATAGAGACGTTGTTGGATGGTGCTACCGTAAAGCGTTTTTTGACATGAGTTTAGTTGGCGCGAGAGTCGACCAAGATGATTGTCCTAAATATCTGTCGCCCACTGAAGCGGGCCATCTATTTAAGGGGGATCTCGCGTATGTATTTAAGACGGAGCTACTCCTGCGGTACAAGTTTCCTGTATTTGGCGCGGAGAAATTTGTGCCAGAACTGTATATATGGAACAAAATAGGGGATGAAGGACGTATTCGTATTCATGGGAATACAGTAATTTATCTGTGTGATTATTTGGAAGATGGTTATTCAAATAACTTCTCATCTAACTTGCGAAAAAATCCTATTGGGTTTTTAACTTTTTATTGGTCTCAAATTGCCAGGGAGAAAAGTTTTTTTTATAAAATTAAGTATGCAATACGTTCTATCCAGTGTTGCATCTATGTAATGCTTAAAAGGTTATCATGAAGATATTATTTTTCATCACTAGTCTGGATGTCGGTGGTGCGGAGCGTCAGGTGCTTGACTTGGCTCAGCGCCTAGTTGCTCGCGATCATCATGTCAAAGTTGTGTATCTTACCGGTTCTGGTCGCTTGCTATCTTCTAACGAGCCTTTTGAGGTTATAGGGTTGGGAGGCGCAAAATCGCTTCGCAGTCTTATATCATGCCTCTTCGCTTTACGTGCGGTGATCAAATCTTTCAAGCCGGATGTAGTGCATTCTCATATGGTCCACGCTAATCTCTTGGCTCGGTTGGTAAGAGTCATTACCTCTATTCCACGACTTATATGTACAGCCCACAGCAACAACGAGGGTGGCAAGTTGCGAATGCTGGCATATCGCGCGACCAACTTTCTCGCGGATGTAACTACTAATGTCAGTAGTGGCGCCGTTCAGGCGTTTGAGGCTAAAGGGGCTGTAAAAAGCGGTGAAATGTTGGTGGTGCCTAATGGTATCGATACTCAAAAATTTATGTTCAACGAATCTGCTCGTTCCTTGATTCGAAGTGCTGAGGGAGTCGAGGCTGGAGATAAATTAATTCTTGCTGTAGGTCGACTTGTTGAAGCTAAAGACTATCCTAACCTGCTGCGTGCTTTCCAAATCCTATGCAGAGATGACGATACGCTTAAACTTTGGATTGTGGGCGATGGTGAATTAAAGGAGAAACTGGTCAATTTATCTATTCAATTGTCCATACATAACCGAGTTAGATTTTTAGGAGTTCGGGACAACGTATCAGATTTCTACAGTTGTGCTGATGTCTACGTTCTGTCATCGGCCTGGGAGGGTTTCGGACTGGTCGTCGCTGAAGCGATGGCCACAGAACGGGTGGTCGTTGTTACAGACAGCGGCGGCGTTAAGGAGGTGGTTGGTGACCAAGGCTTGGTAGTTTCGCCCGGTGACGCTAATGCCTTAGCTACAGCAGTGAGACGAGCGCTCGATTTTGGCCCTCGTGATGCTGAAATTTTGGGCGTTCAGGCCAGAGATAGGGTGATTGAGAGGTATTCTCTCGATAATGTTGTCACCACTTGGGTAAATCTCTATTCGGCGCCAGCGACACCTCGATGAACTGGTATTAACAGACCGCGCCTAAGGCATGGTATCGTGTTCATTTGATGCGCCAACTACGATTTTCAGCAGGTGTTCTGATGAGCGGACTGATCGCCGCCTGTTTGATCTGCGACGTATTGGAGCAAGCTCGTTTGCTACGACGAATGGATCTTTAAATGAAGATAGTGTTGATAGGGACCACAGCGGCTTGTGTTCTTGGATTCAGGGCCGATTTGATTCAGGCATTGGTGGCAAGGGGAGATCAGGTTTATGCCTTTGCGCTTGACTTCGACGCTGAAACGCGGGCAAAAGTTAGAGCTCTTGGAGCTGAGCCTGTTGACTACATTTTCAGTCGGGCGGGCCTGAATCCATTTGGCGACATTTTAAATACTTATAAACTGTCAAAACTTATCAAAAAAATTTCGCCGGACCTTGTCTTCAGCTACTTCTCAAAGCCTGTGATTTTTGGAACATTAGCCGCTGCAATGGCGGGTGTTAAGAGACGCATTGGTATGCTTGAAGGCCTTGGTTATGTCTTCACCGAGAAGCCTGAGGGAGCATCGTTGAAAGGAAGGATTTTGAAATGCGTACAGGTTTTTTTGTACAGAATTTCATTTCCTTTTCTTGAAAGAATAATTTTTCTTAACAAAGATGATCCTATCGATCTGATTGAAAAGCACAAGCTTAAAGTCCGAAAAATAAGCGTGCTGGGCGGTATTGGATTGAATTTGCGGAATTATCCTTATTCTGAACCTCCAGTCAGCCCCGTAAGCTTTATCTTTGTCGGTCGCTTGCTTGCGGAGAAAGGGATAAACGAATTCATTGAGGCCGCACGATTAGTCAGATCGAAGTCAGACTCCGCTACATTTGTGATGTTGGGTGGTCTGGATGAGACAAATCCCGGCGGTCTGAGCTTGAGCGATGTCAGCAAATTAGTCAGTGAGGGATTGGTAGATCACCGTGGTCACGTTGACAACGTAGCTGGCTGGCTTTCTAACTCCAGTGTGTTTGTGCTTCCATCCTATCGAGAGGGAGTTCCTCGAAGTACTCAGGAAGCCATGGCTATTGGTCGTCCGGTTATTACCACAGATGTACCTGGTTGCCGGGAAACGGTAAGGGAGGGGTTAATGGCTTTATAGTCCCCCCGTGGTCCCCGGAAGCGCTTGCCGAAAAAATGCTATATTTTATAAGGCATCCAGATCAGATTAAGATAATGGGATTGAATAGCTTCAAAATTGCGCAAGAAGATTTTGATGCTCGTCAAGTAAATGATCGGTTGATGAGCTATTTTCAGTGAGCAGCTCCTTATTGGAAGTTTTGGTGAGTTAATGGAATTTTCTCGTGAAACAGTTTTGTTGACAGGAGCCTCTGGATTTGTCGGGGGCGCAATTTTGCGCGAGATGGCTCATCGAGATATTTTTAATATTAAGGTTGCCACCCGTGATCCGAGAGCGGGAGCGTCTACTACTTTTAATTCTGTATTATTTCGTGAATTAGACGCTCAACAGTGCTGGACCCAAGCTTTGGATGGGGTGGATATTATTGTTCACTCAGCAGCGCGTGTTCATGTGATGAACGAGCGGGCCGCGAACCCTTTGGCTGAGTTCCGAAAAACTAATGTCGACGGTACGTTGAATCTCGCGAGGCAAGCCGCTCAAAAGGGTGTTAAACGATTTGTGTTTATTAGCTCTATCAAAGTCAATGGTGAAGCGACTTCGTCGGGAGTTCCCTATACCGCTGACTCCCTCGCAGCCCCTGTAGATGAGTATGGTATTTCTAAGCATGAGGCCGAGATTGGCTTACTAAAAATTGCGGCTGATTCCGATATGCAGGTGGTAATAATTAGACCCGTGTTAGTTTATGGACCAGGTGTTAAGGCGAATTTTTTGACAATGATGCGTATATTGGAAAAAAATATACCGCTACCATTTGGGTCAATCAATAATAGAAGAAGTTTAGTTGCGCTGGATAACCTGGTTGATTTCGTCAATGTTTGTTTGTCTCATCCGGCGGCAGCGAATCAAATATTCCTTGTAAGTGATGGTGATGATCTGTCAACCACGCAACTTCTTAGGAAGCTGTCGCGCGCGTTGGGTAGTCATACTATCCTCCTGCCGATTCCTGAGAGAGTGATAAGATTCGCATCGAGTATTGCGGGCAAGGCGAAATTGACCGATAGATTATGCGGTTCGCTTCAAGTCGATATCACGAAAAATAAAACTTTATTGGGCTGGATACCACCCGTATCAGTGGATGAAGCCCTGAATAAAACAGTTAAACATTACCAAGGAATCGCCACTCTATGAGCGCATGGTTTCTCATACCGATTATTTTTATCGTTTCTCTGATTCTTACAAGAATGCTTCGCTTGTACGCGCTCAATAATAGTTTGATAGATATCCCAAATCTTCGGAGTTCGCACTCGATCCCTACGCCGCGCGGAGGTGGGGTTGCTATTGTGTTGAGTTTTTTGATGCTCCTCCCGCTGCTATCTTATGGAGGTTATCTCCCCTGGGCGCAGGTCATTGGCCTAGTAGGATCGGGCGGGGCAGTAGCGCTGATCGGATTTCTCGATGACCATGGACATATCGCTGCTCGTTGGAGGTTGTTGGGGCACTTCACGGCGGCGTTTTGGGCTCTATACTGGGTCGCGAGTTTACCGCCCCTGGTTTTTTTTGGTTTTGAGTTAAACTTCGGTGTACTGTCGTATGTTTTTGGGGCTTTATATCTCGTCTGGATGTTGAACCTATACAATTTTATGGATGGAATTGATGGTTTAGCGAGCGTCGAGGCTATTACAGTCTGCTTGAGCGCTGCTGTACTCTACTTTGTTGGTGGTATTGAGCAGCTAATTTGGGCTCCTCTCTTGCTAGCTTTTGCAGTAACCGGATTTCTATATTGGAATTTTCCACCTGCAAAGATATTCATGGGTGATGCCGGGAGTGGTTTCTTAGGTTTAATTCTCGCGACGCTTTCTTTACAGGCAGCGGCATTATCCCAAAAATTTTTCTGGGTATGGATAGTTCTGCTTGGCGTGTTCATTGTTGATGCTACGTTTACTTTAATCCGGCGGCTGATTAGAGGTGATAAAGTGTATGAGGCTCATAGAAGTCATGCATATCAGTTCGCCTCTAGGCGTGTAGGAAAACACCTATATGTAACGCTTGGGGTTGCATTAATAAATATAATTTGGCTTCTACCTTTGGCCTACCTAGTAGCTGTGGAATATCTAGATGGCGTTTTGGCTCTCGTCATTGCGTACTCGCCTTTAATTCTGATCGCCTTCAAATATAATGCAGGCGGAGTAGAAGTACGTTCCTAGTTTGTAAAAATTGACGTGGCTTCTGTTCTTACGCTCAGATGTGTTAATGATAAATTTCTGAGAGGATGGGTAGGTTGATTGGAGGATTTATGGATAGATTGAGAGAGTTCCTTCTCGGCTTACCGCGCCGTCAAAAGCGCCTTATTCAGGTATTGACCGATACCCTATTAGTTTGGTTTGCCCTGTGGATGGCTTTCGTGGTGAGGCTCGGGCTTGATGAGCTGACAAACCCGTTCGTTCAGCACGCATGGTTGTTTCTCAGTGCCCCGGCTGTAGCCATTCCACTATTTATTCGGTTTGGTATGTATCGCGCTGTAATGCGCTATTTTGGTAATGATGCATTAATAGCAATTATCAAAGCAGTGTCTCTTTCCTCTCTGATTCTTGGTGTGGTTGTATACTGGTATAGCAACCATGAAAATGTAGTCCCTCGGTCGATAATATTCAATTACTGGTGGTTGAGTCTGATCATGGTTGGCGGATTACGCCTGGCAATGCGTCAGTATTTTTTAGGGGATTGGTTTTCTGCTGCACAACATGTTCCATTTACTAATCGCGATAATGGGCTCACTAGGGTTGCAATATATGGAGCCGGAGCTGCAGGGAACCAACTCGTGGCTGCACTTCGAATGGGTCGCGTCATGAGGCCGGTGGCCTTTATAGACGATGATAGTTCTATCGCTGATAGGGTCATATCGGGTCTGCATGTGTACAAACCTAAACATGTTCAGCAGATGATCGAATCTACCGGCGCGCAAGAAATACTATTAGCGATTCCTTCATCTAACCGCGCAAGAAGACGTGAGATTCTAGGATTTCTTGAAGGATTTCCGTTACATGTACGCAGTATCCCAGGCTTCATGGACCTGGCCAGCGGCCGAGTTAAAGTT
Source organism: Pseudomonas sp. TH10 (assembly GCF_016651255.1). Classification (GTDB taxonomy): domain Bacteria; phylum Pseudomonadota; class Gammaproteobacteria; order Pseudomonadales; family Pseudomonadaceae; genus Aquipseudomonas. The sequence continues at coordinate 17,312 of NZ_JAEKEG010000109.1, read as the reverse complement.
GATGATATCCAGGAGGTAGATATCGCCGATTTGCTTGGGAGGGATCCTGTACCTGCGCAGAGCGAGTTACTCGAACATTGTATCAAAGGTCAAGTGGTCCTTGTGACGGGAGCAGGCGGCTCAATCGGATCTGAGCTATGCCGTCAAATTATAGCTTTACACCCAACGACGCTTCTGCTTTTCGAACACAGTGAATTCAATCTTTACACTATACTTTCGGAACTAGAGCAACGCGTTGCTCGTGAGTCCTTACCTGTACGCGTTTTGCCGATCTTGGGTTCGGTTCAAAATCAGGACAAACTCTTAGATGTAATGAAAACATGGCAAGTTGCTACGGTTTACCACACAGCGGCCTATAAACACGTACCAATGGTCGAGCATAATATTGCTGAGGGAGTGCTGAACAACGTTATAGGCACGTTATATACCGCGCAGGCAGCAGTGCAAGCTGGTGTTGACAATTTCGTACTGATATCTACTGATAAAGCTGTGCGGCCGACCAATGTTATGGGCAGCACCAAGCGCCTGGCTGAACTCACGCTTCAGGCTTTGAGTTGCGAACGTGCTCCAGTTATGTTTCGCGATATTACGAACGAGCCGAAGCCTAATAAAACCAGGTTCACTATGGTTAGATTTGGCAATGTTCTAGGTTCGTCTGGATCTGTAATACCGTTGTTTCATAAGCAAATTAAATCCGGCGGTCCGCTTACGGTTACGCATCCTAAAATCACGCGTTACTTTATGACTATCCCTGAGGCCGCGCAGTTGGTGATCCAAGCTGGCTCGATGGGCCAAGGCGGTGATGTATTTGTATTAGATATGGGCGAACCCGTCAAAATTATCGAGCTTGCAGAGAGAATGATCCATCTGTCTGGCTTAAGTGTAAGATCTGAAAAGAATATTCATGGTGACATCTCTGTAGAATTTACGGGGCTGCGTCCAGGAGAAAAATTATATGAGGAGTTGCTTATTGGCGATAATGTAGTCGCTACTCAGCACCCGATGATTATGCGTGCAAATGAAGATTATCTTTCTTGGGAATCGTTGAAAGCGAAGCTTGAAGAACTTCTTGTCGCAGTCGGGGAAGATGACTATCCACGCGTCCGCCAGCTTCTTAGGGAAACCGTCAGTGGTTATGCACCTGATGGGGATATTGTTGATTACATTTATCAACAGCGACGTCTCTTCTCTTAAGTAATCGAAAAATAAAAAGCCATGCTTAAACAAGCATGGCTTTTTGTTAGTCGTAGAAATTTAGCAGTTATAGCCTTGGGTAATGTCGACTGTAGGCGCTTCATGGACACCTCATTAAACGTAGGATCTATGTCTACCGTAGCATGTATAGCGTAGTTTCATGGCCGAGGACATCGAAATCTCCCGCACTCGGTAGTTGCGCAGTGCGTTCAAGTGCGAGGCGCAGTCATTTATGGGGCTACTGACCCTCGACTTTAGCGATTTGGACCGAACTTAGAGGGCGCCCAACACTCCTTTGAGACGTTATAATGCTGCAACTAGCGAACTGCTTATGACCGTCCACGTTCTCCTATCAAAGCTTCCGTACCAGGCAAAAGGCTGCGCCGCGCCCATCGACGATCTGTTCCAGCTAGGCTGTCCTGCCCAGATTGCGAAATTTGAGTCGTTGATGATCCCGCATCAGATGTCTTCACTGTTGAGCGCGGACAGGCATGCGAAGCGAACCAATCTTAAGGTACGATGTTAGGCGGTGCTCGCTGTGATTGGACGTAGCGGTATTTGCTGTTCAACATGCTTGATTACTATCTACGCAACTCCAATCGGGCGGCCATTCTCTATTCAGCGGGTTCAAGAGCGTCGACAGCTAGCAGAATTCGACTTCGAGTATCTGCCTATATCCTGCCCTACGCAGATGCGTGTAATATTCCATCGTATTTTTGGCCGCTACGCCGATTGGGGAAATGGATGAATTCGTCGAAATATATTGCCGGGATAGACGGCTTGCGCGCAATTGCGGTGCTGAGTGTTTTAGTTTTCCATGCGGGATTTGAGTATTTCAGTGGTGGGTACGTCGGTGTAGATGTATTTTTTGTGATAAGCGGGTATTTAATTACCGGACTTATCTTGAGTCAAATAAGGACAACCGGGTCTTTTTCTTTCAGAGATTTCTACGCTCGTAGAGTTAGGCGTTTGTTTCCAGCGTTATTCGCAACAATGACGCTGACATTCTTTTTCGCTGCGTTATTATTTACTCCTCAGCATTTTCAGAGACTAGGCGGAGAGATAATTAGCTCAATTCTATCCGTTTCTAACTATTTTTTTGGAGTGAAAGTGGCTATTTTGATACTGCCTCTGAATTCAAGCCCTTGCTGCATACTTGGTCGCTAAGCGTTGAGGAGCAGTTCTATCTCCTGTGGCCGTTAATATTAGTCTTTCTTAGTCAGAAAAAAAATAAAAAAGCTCTATGGATCGCGATTGCTGTCGGTGGACTCTTGAGCTTTGGTATAAATATCCTATTCACCAATGAGTTTATTAGCTCCTCTGCCCTATGGCAAAGTATAACTGACGGCAAAAAAGTTGATTCAGCGTCGCTTATATATTTCTTCACTCCCTTTAGAATTTTTGAATTTGCAATCGGTGCTGCGTTAGTTTTAATCCCAAAGCCGAGCAGCAACGGAATCAGGCTCGACGTTCTTTTTTCTATTGGCTTAGCATTAATTTTGTACGCTGTGTTCAGCTACACCGAAGCAACTCTCTTTCCCTCTTATAATGCACTTGCACCATGTGTCGGTGCGGCATTAATTATATATTCTATCGATGCTAAATATTTAGGATGGATAGTTCGTAATAGGCTAATGGTTAAGATTGGGGTAATTAGCTATTCGCTTTACTTGGTTCATTGGCCAATAATAGTTTTCTATAAATATTACACTCAATCTCCACTTGATTTTTCAGACAAAGTAGCAATTATTTTTCTTTCGGTTGTGATTGGGTTTTTTCTCAAAAATATATTGAAGCTCCATTTAGAATAAACACTAAATTCCGAGCAGCAAAACGGATTACCTTTCTTCCCGCCTGCGGAGCATTGTCTTTATCATTGATCGTCTTGGCATGCACTGCATTATTAGGCAATGGGTGGAAATGGCGCATAGATGAACTGCCGTCGGGTGTTGCGGAGCAATTGTCAAATTCTAAACAATTTCATATTGACCAATATGGTGGAGCTGATTACCCGTATACAGGCTGGATAAGTGGAGGGAAATCTGGCGTGGCAGATATAGTCATTATTGGCGATAGTCATGCCAGACATTACGCTACTGGTTTTGACTTAGAAATCGGTAAACCACTTGGTAAAAATATTTACATAAGTCATTTTGGATGTTTAGTGCTTCCGGGAATGTCGAAGATCGTCAAAGATGAAAATTACGAACAGGGTTGCCAAAAAGCTCTAACTGATGCGATGAACATTATCAACGTAAGCCCCAACGCGATTATTGTTGTCGGTGAGCGTTGGGAGGAACAGTTGATTTTTGCGGCAGAAAAGGGGTCAAAAGAGAACCTTCCTGGTGGTAACGGGATACAGAGTTATATCTTTATAACCAAAAAAATTGCCGAACTTAAAACTAATATAGGTACGAGGCAGCTTGTAATCATTGGTAGCGTGCCCGGTGCAGGCAACCCGGACGTTAGCGGCTGTTTTAGCCGCCCCAAACTTTTTAATTCTAACTGTGAACGACGTTTAGGTATCATGGAAGCGGCCACTACCACTACTCCGGGAAACAAAATACTAGAGGACTTCGCGAGGTCAAATGCTGGTATAACGTTCCTGAATCCATATGCTGCTTTTTGCAATGATGGTTTCTGCAGGTCTTATGGTAACGAAAAAGTTTACTACAGTGATGAGTTTCATTTGTCCAAAGCCGGTTCGATTGCAGCTATCAGGTTTTTCAAAAGTGATTTTCTCCACTTGTTAAGGAGTGACGACAATAATTTAAGTCAATAAGGCTCAAGCCTTGAGTGTTGATAATGCCAGACTTCACAGTCGATGAAGAGCGTCCCTTCTTTGCGGTGAAGCTAGGTGCATCGTTGGTTTAGGGTGTCAATGCAGAGTTTATGCGGACACCTGCTTTACCTAAGATTACAGTCTCCACTGCGCGACTAAGCTGGCACCATTACGCGGGGAGATCGACACAGTTCCAGATAACGCTGGCGGAAACACCTATTTGGCTCACCGAAGGTGTCAAGATTTTACTTACTGCGCAACCGGCAGACAGCGCGTTGCCGGTGCGCTTTATTTCTAAAGTAGCGCAACAGAATGCGTGAGTGGCATGTTTAAGACTTGATTGGATACTCAATTAATTTGGTTAATCCGGTTCTCAGTGAGGTCTTATTTACTATTTTATAATGTGAAGTTAATTTGGTGTTATTAGCTAAAGAGTGCCTGATATCGCCGGCGCGCGCGGGAGCGTAGATGACATTGGGTGAAGATTTATTTATTTCACTTAAGACGTTGATCAGTTGATTTATTGTAGTTGACTTATTAAACCCAACATTGATCGGGCCGGCATCGACTATTGCAGCTTCTAATGCTTGAACCAAAATCTGAACAAGATCGTCGACATAAACAAAATCTCTGGTCTGCTCGCCGTCCCCGAAGACTGTTATAGGTAAATTTTTCTGGACTCTATCAGCGAATATGCTAATAACTCCTGAGTATGGTGATGCTGGATCTTGGCGAGGACCAAAAATATTGAAGAATCGAAAAATGGCTGACTCGAAAGCGTGGTGGCGCCTATAGAAATCAATGTAATATTCGCTTGCCAGTTTGTCTGATGCATAGGGGTCAGCGGCGATTTCGGAGTGTCCTCAGCGATGGCTTTCCCTTCTCCGTTTCCACCATATACAGCAGCACTGGAGGCGAATAATATTCGACTGATTTTTAATTGTCGCATCGCTTCGCACACATTCAGTGTGCCAAGAAAATTACTTTGATGAGTATTGATCGGATCGTCTACTGAAGCCTGAACTGATGCTACGGCCGCTAAGTGAACCACTGCTGTGCACCCATTCATTGCTTGCGCAACCGCTACTGGATCAGCAATGTCCCCTTCTATCAACTGTACGAGTGGATTCTCAAGTGGGAGGTTGCTACGCTTTCCAGTCGATAAGTTATCAAATACTCTAACCCTGTATCCTCTCTTAAGTAGAATGTCCGTCAGGTGGGAGCCGATGAATCCAGCTCCTCCAGTGATGAAAATTACACCTTTATTCATTCTAGGTCTCACATAGAAAATAAACTTTGTTAAATATAAATAAAAGTTTGATTAATGTTTTTAGTTAAGTTGTGAATTATACATCGCTTTTGGCTGCTAAGCACTTACTGGGCTTCGGGGAGTCGCATCTAGTCCAACCTTATCTTTCGACACTGTCTGGTCGAGATATTTCGACCGAACCTTTTCTGCAATTCTGAGCCTATGCCGACTGACAAATGAGACTACTACGTTCAATTTTTTCCTTGAATCGAGTCGTAGTCAGATCCTGAATTGTTTCACATTAAGCAACAGACACACTTTTGACAGGCCCCATGCATCGTCTAAATTTGGAAGGCAGCTTCGGAGAAGCTGCTTTCCCAAATCGATGAAATGGAGCTTCAACTATGCGTACTGGATATTTTTCTTCCCTGGTTTTTGCACTCCTCACCAGCCTCTCTCTCACCACCCATGCGGCCCCTGCGCCGAAAGCCGAACCTGCCGCGCCAAGCGCAACACAGCAAATCGCTCCCGACCCGCAGGCAGTCAAGGTCGATCTCAACAAGGCTGACGCCATCACTCTTCAGCGTGACCTGGTAGGGGTAGGCGAGGCGAAAGCACAAGAGATTGTTGCGTATCGTGATATGAACGGTCCATTCGCTACGGTGGACGAACTGCTCGAAGTCAAAGGGATTGGTAAGGCGATCCTGGATAAAAACCGCGAAAGGCTGGTGCTGAACTAAGCTTAACAGCGAGCTTGCAAGGCCGGTCATTGACCGGCCTTTTTGCATTCTGGCCATCGTGATTGTGCTCGCCTTTCGTCGACCCCTTGAAGATTATGACTATCATATTATCTTTAGATTATGCATATAATAAAATGGTCGCCAGTTAGCGAGCGACATTCTCGGCCTCCCACCACTCAAAAATCCCCACAGGAGTACACCGATGACCTCCCCCAATCTCAAGGAACAGCCCTCATCACCGGCGCCTCTTCCGGCATCGGTGCCATCTACGCCGAGCGCCTCGCCACCCGTGGCTTCGACTTGCTGCTGGTAGCCCGCGACCAGGAACGCCTGGAAGCCGCGGCGACCAGACTGCGCGCAAGCCACGGTGTGCAGGTTGAAGTGCTGAAGGCAGACCTGACGCAAAAAGACGATGTGCTGAAGCTTGAACAACGCCTGCGCAGTGACTCCAGCATCAGCCTCCTGTTGAACAATGCCGGTGTCGCGGCGGATGGGCTGTTGGCCAATTCGGACCTGGATCAACTTGAGCGCCTGATTCAACTCAACATAACCGCCGTCACCCGGTTGGCTTCAGCAGCGGCAGCCGGTTTCGCCAAGGCGGGTCGTGGCACGATTATCAATATCGCCTCGGTCGTGGCGCTGTTTCCTGAGCGCTTCAACGCGACTTACAGCGCCAGCAAGGCATATGTGTTAAGTCTGACCCAGTCCTTGAATGCGGAACTGGATGGTACAGGCGTCAAAGTCCAGGCCGTTTTGCCGGGTGTAACCCGCACTGAGATCTGGGAGCGCTCCGGCATTGATGCATCGCAGATCCGGCGGACATGGTGATGGAGGCGGGGGAGATGGTTGATGCTGCTCTGTCGGGTTTGGACCAGGGTGAGCTTGTCACCATTCCCTCGTTGCCCGACGCGGCCGATTGGGATGCCTTTGTAGCGGCGCGTCATGTGATGGCGCCGAATTTGTCCAAGAGCAAAGCTGCCGCACGTTACAAGTGAGGCGGCTTGAGGTGTTTGCAGTATGAGTGATCGTCGAGTGGTTGTAACAGGCATGGGCCTGGTGTCGCCTTTGGGCACGGGTGTCGACGCGGTTTGGGCGCGGCTGCTGGCGGGGCAGTCCGGGTTGCGCACGTTGCCGGACGCTGTGGTGGCCGATTTGCCGACCTCGGTAGGTGGTGTGGTGCCGTTGCTGGCTGATGATGCCGAGGCGGGGTTCGACCCGGATCGGGCGACGCCGCCCAAGGAACAGAAGAAGATGGACCGCTTTATCGTGTTTGCGATGGAAGCGGCGCGTCAGGCGCTGGAACAGGCCGGTTGGCAGGCGCTGGATGCCACTGCCCAAGAGCGCACGGCGACGATCATCGGCTCGGGCGTGGGTGGTTTCGGGGCGATTGCCGATGCGGTGCGTACCACGGACAGTCGTGGGCCGCGGCGTCTGTCGCCGTTTACCATTCCGTCGTTCCTGGTCAACCTTGCGGCCGGCCATGTGTCGATTCGGCACGGCTTCAAAGGCCCGTTGGGTGCTCCGGTGACGGCGTGTGCGGCCGGGGTGCAGGCGATTGGTGATGCAGCGCGGCTGATCCGCTGTGGCGAGGCGGATATTGCGGTGTGTGGTGGAGCGGAAGCCTCGATCGATCGCGTCAGTCTTGCCGGTTTTGCGGCGGCGCGGGCCTTGTCCAGCGGCTATAACGATACGCCCGAGCGCGCTTCGCGACCGTTCGACAGTGGCCGTGACGGATTTGTCATGGGCGAGGGCGCCGGCCTTCTGGTGATCGAATCCCTGGAACATGCCCTGGCCCGTGGTGCCAAGCCCTTGGCGGAACTGGTGGGTTACGGTACCAGCGCGGATGCTTATCACCTGACCGCCGGCCCTGAAGATGGCAGCGGTGCGCGCCGGGCAATGGCCTTGGCATTGGCGCAGGCGGGTATCACTCCGGATCAGGTGCAACACCTGAATGCTCATGCGACTTCAACGCCGGTCGGCGATCTCGGGGAGCTGGCGGCGATCAAATCGTTGTTCGGCACCGAGAACAAGATCGCGGTCACAGCGACCAAGTCGGCTACCGGGCATCTACTGGGTGCAGCGGGCGGGATCGAGGCGATTTTCACCTTGTTGGCGATTCGTGATCAGGTGGCGCCGGCCACGCTCAACTTCGACAACCCGGACCCGGCCACCGAAGGCGTGGACATTGTCCATGGCCAGGCGCGGCCGATGGCGATCGAGTACGCGCTGTCCAACGGCTTCGGCTTCGGCGGGGTCAATGCCAGCGTGCTGTTCAAGCGCTGGCAGGGCTAGTCCCGGGACTGCTTCAAGTGTTCGCGCGTGACGTCGAGGATCCGCTGGGCCAGTCCGGGGCTCTCGACGCTGCGTGATAACAGTAGTGCTCCTACCAGGGTCGACATGATGACAATGCTGCGGTCGTCGGCATGTTCGCCCTCCAGCGTGCCTTGCACTTGTTCAAGCCTGGCGTTGAGGACGGCATCAGTGGTCGGGCTCGGCTGACCGCGCAAGCCCAGCTCGGAGGACATGGTCGGCAGCGGGCAGCCTTGGTGGGGCGAAGTCTGGTGCCACTCGGACAGATAACTGTCGATGAAAGCGTCCAGTGGTCGTTCCTCAGCGAACAACATGGCGCAGTGCGCGTCGAGTTCTTCGCCGGCCGCCTGCAGGGCCTTCTCCACCAGTTCGTCCTTGGACGAAAAGTGGGAATAGAAACCGCCGTGGGTCAGGCCCAATGCTTTCATCAGGGGTTGCAGGCCGGTCGCGCCAATACCGTCACGTCGGAAGCGTGCGGCAGCTTCCTTGATGATGCGTTGATGGGTTTGGGCTTTGTGATCCTGCGAATAACGCATCTGAAATCTCCACGGCAATACTTCATCTTAACCAAGGAAGCTTAGATGGTGACTGTCTTCTATTCCTAAAAAAGCACCCGGAAGCTTCAAAGCGCAACCTGGCATGAATAGTGTTTGCTCGCCTGCAGACTTTTATTAATCCGGGACCGCTGAGCCTTGGCGGTCTGCCTGAGCGAGGAGACGATCATGTTCAAAGATTACCCGGCGGCCTATCAGGTCAGCAAAGGCGCGGCTTTGCAGGTGGACACCGCGTTTTACAACCGAATTCGTGAGGCGCAGGACGCTCGCACGCTGATCGAGCAATTTGAGGTGCCGATTCGCACCGGGCGCGCATGGCATGTCCCGGCTGGGCATGTGTTTCGAGTTACCACACCGGTCGGGCCACAAGTGGGTGATTTTAACGTCTGGAATGCCAACGATCCCCGCGAACGCCTGTGGGCGGCCCGCACCCGTCAACTGCAAGGCGCGCATGTCAGTACCCATGACCGGCTGTGGTCGAACCTGCCCTTTTTGCGGCCATTGGTGACCATCACCGATGACAGCCTGGCCGCTTACGGCGTCGACGAACACGGTGGCCGCTTGCACGACCTGCTGGGCACGCGTTGCGATCCCTATGTGAACAAAATGCTCACGGGCGAGGACTTTCACCATCATTGCCATTCGAACCTGACCCGGGCCGTATTACCCCATGGTCTGACCGAGTTCGACGTGCATGACGTGTTGAATATTTTCCAGTGCACGGGCCTCAATCATGACGACATGTACTTCATGAAAGCCTGTCCGGCGCAGAAGGGCGATTACCTGGAATTCTTTGCCGAGATTGATCTGCTGTGTGCGCTGTCGACCTGCCCGGGAGGGGATTTGTCTTTGCCGATGTGGGGGCCGGACGCGCAGGATCCGTTGAGCGTATGTCGTCCGCTTGGAGTGGAGATTTATCGGTTGGAAGATGAGTTGCTGGAAGGTTGGAGCCAGCCCGAGCGTGCTGCATACAACGGGATGCACGGCCTGCACATCGCCAAGGCAGACTGGGAAAAATAAAAAAGATCGCAGCCTCCGGTAGAAGCTGCCGAAGGCTGCGATCTTTTGATCTTAAGGTTCAGCGATTTTTTGCTTCCTTGGCGTCCATGTCCGCATTGCGTTCGGCGACGCGTTTACGTTGCTCGTCGGTGAGTTCGACCTTGTGGGCAGTGTCACGCAGCATCATCAGACCGCCAACGATCGAGCCGATTGCAACGACCAGAATCAACCAGGCATACCAGGGCATAACGGCTCTCCTTAAATGGCAGATCGACAGACGAGATTTTCGTCGTGCGATGCTGCTTACCACTTTTGAGCGAAGTGACTTCGCAGTGGTTCCATTCTAGGCCTGTTATGCATTACGCATATCCCTGTAGGAGCTGCCGAAGGCTGCGATCCTTTGACTTTGCTGTCTTAAAAAACAACATCAACAGATCGCAGCCTGTGGCAGCTCCTACATGAGTGAGTGGCCCGTGAGCATGGCGTCGGCCGGGGCGTTGGCGCGAAGTTGACCGGTCAGCAGGAAGTAGATGAAGCCCACGGCCATGAAGCCGAGGAAGATCAAGCCGATCAGCGCGTTGAACCACGCCATCGCCACCAGACACACCACTGCCAGCACCAGCGCAATCATCGGGACCAGCGGGTAGCACGGCGCGCGGAAAGTCCGCTCCAGATTCGGTTCGGTTTTGCGCAGCTTGAACAGGCTGAGCATGCTCATGATGTACATCACGATCGCGCCGAACACCGCCATGGTGATCATCGCGGCGGTGAGGGTCATGCCGCCGAGGTTGATCAGGCCGTCGCTGTAAATGGCGGCAATGCCGATGATGCCGCCGGCGATGATCGCGCGGTGTGGCGTCTGGAAGCGCGACAGTTTCGCCAGCGAGGCCGGCAGGTAACCGGCGCGGGCGAGGGCGAAGAACTGCCGCGAGTAGCCAAGGATGATCCCGTGGAAACTCGCCACCAGTCCGAACAAGCCGATCCACACCAGCATGTGCAGCCAGCCGGAATTGTCGCCGACCACGGTTTTCATCGCTTGCGGCAGGGGATCGTTGATGTTCGCCAGGGTGCGCCAGTCGCCGACGCCGCCAGCAAAGAACATCACGCCCATGGCCAACAGCACCAGAGTCAGAATGCCGCTGATGTAGGCCTTGGGAATCGTGCGTTTCGGGTCCTTGGCTTCTTCGGCAGCCATGGCCGCGCCTTCGATGGCGAGGAAGAACCAGATCGCGAACGGGATCGCGGCAAACATCCCGGCAATCGCTGGCGCGCCGAACACATCCGAACCGGCCCAGCCATTGAGGGCGAAATTGCTGAAGCTGAAGGCCGGGGCGACCACGCCCATGAACACCAGCAACTCGGCGACGGCGAGTACGCAGACGATCAACTCGAAGGTCGCCGCCAGTTTCACGCCAAGGATGTTCAAGCCCATGAACACGATGTAGGCGCCGACCGCCGCGTGTTTCGGATCGAGCGCGGGGAATTGCACGTTGAGGTAAGCGCCAATGGCCAAGGCAATCGCTGGTGGTGCGAAGACGAATTCGATCAACGTTGCCAGCCCGGCGATCAACCCGCCTTTTTCGCCGAACGCCCGGCGGCTGTAGGCAAATGGCCCGCCAGCGTGGGGAATCGCAGTGGTCAGTTCGGTGAAGCTGAAGATGAAGCAGGTGTACATGGTCGCGACCATGAAGGAGGTCACCAGAAAGCCCAGCGTTCCGGCGACACCCCAGCCGTAACTCCAGCCGAAATACTCCCCGGAAATCACCAGCCCGACGGCGATGCCCCACAGGTGCAGCGTGCCCAGTGTGGGTTTGAGTTGTGTGTTCATGCGTTTGCTCCCTGAACGGTTTGGAAAGCTCGGGGGAGGGCGCGTGCAGTGGGCGTGCCAGTCTACTTTTGGAGGTCGTAAAGCGCTGAAAGCTGTCGTATCGGGGATGTTCGCCACCGGATATCGGCGAGTGCTTGCGCCAGTCGAGGGCATTCATGGCTGATATGCCGTCTTCGCGCGCAGATTTTGCCAAACCTGACACTAACTTTGTGGCGAGGGAGCTAGCTCCCAATGGGCTGCCAGTAGACCCGGTTTGGGGCCGCTTCGCGCCCCAGCGGGAGTAACTCCCTCGCCACAGGCGGGCGGCTGGCCTTAAAGGGTTTGTTTTGCCAAGCACTCCTGCAGCGCGGCTGCCCACTGAGGCTGGCTCACGCCCCACTCCTGCTCCAGACGGGTGCAATCCAGTCTCGAGTTCAGCGGGCGTTCGGCTGGCGTCGGGTAATCACTGGAGGGGATAGGTAGCAGGTTCGCGCAGGGCGCTCCGCGCTCGCGCAACGCGTCTCCGATGGCCTGAGCAAAACCAAACCATGATGTTTCACCTTGGGCGGTCAAGTGATAAATCCCCCAGGCACCCGCATCGCCGTACTGCCAGCGCTTAATCAGAGCAAGGGTGCTGGCCGCGATTGTTCCTGCCCAAGTGGGTGCGCCGATCTGATCGGCAACGATGCGCAGTTCCGGTTTTTCCTGCAGCAAACGTTGCATGGTCAGCAGGAAGTTGCGCCCGTGGGTCGAGTACACCCAGCTGGTGCGCAGGATCAGGTGCTGGCCTTGCACCTGGGTTATCGCTCGCTCCCCCGCCAATTTGCTATTGCCGTAAACGCCCAGCGGATTAGGCGCATCTTCCTCTGTGTACGGCCCAGGCTTCGAACCGTCGAATACATAGTCGGTGGAGTAATGAATCAATGGGATGCCAAGCACCAATGCTTCTTCGGCGAAAATGCCCGGGGCGATCCCATTGATAGCCAAAGCGGCTTCGGGCTCGCTTTCTGCCAGATCGACGGCGGTGTAGGCGGCGGCATTTATAATCAGGTCGGGACGCACCCGTTGAACCTGTTGGCGGATCTGATCGGGATGCGCCAGGTCCATCTGATCGCGCCCTGATACGATCAACTCGCCGACTGCGCCAAGACACCGCTGCAACTCCCGGGACACCTGACCATGCTGGCCACTGATGAGGATTTTCATTGGATGCCCATGAGTCATTGCCCTTCGCCGGCCAGCTTCGCCAGGTACTGCCCATAACCGGTCTTGCCGAAATAGCGAGCGCGATCCAGTAATTGTTTGCGGTCGATCCACTTGTTTTCGTACGCTATCTCTTCAAGGCAAGCCACTTTCAAGCCTTGCCGATGCTCGATGGTCTGCACGTACTGTGACGCTTCGAGCAGGCTGTCGTGGGTACCGGTGTCCAACCAGGCGAACCCTCGCCCGAAACGTTCGACCTGCAGGTCGCCGCGCGCAAGGTAGGCATTGTTCACGTCGGTGATTTCCAGCTCGCCCCGCGCTGAAGGCTTCACGGCCCTGGCAATCTCGACGACATCGTTGTCGTAAAAGTACAGGCCGGTAACGGCATAGCTGGACTTCGGGGATTTCGGTTTTTCTTCAATCGACAGCGCGCGGCCTGCACTGTCGAAATCGATCACGCCAAAGCGCTCGGGGTCTTTGACCCAGTAACCGAAGACGGTGGCACCAGAGGCGCGGTTTGCCGCGCTCCGCAGTTGTTCGCCGAAGTGCTGGCCATGGAAGATGTTGTCACCGAGAATCAGGCACACCGGATCGTCGCCTATGAACGCTTCGCCAATCAAAAAGGCCTGAGCCAGACCATCCGGTGACGGCTGCTCGGCATAGCTGAAGTTCACCCCAAATTGACTCCCATCACCCAGTAGATTGCGATACTGCGGCAGATCGTGCGGGGTGGAAATCAGCAGGATGTCCTTGATGCCGGCCAGCATCAAAACTGAAATCGGGTAATAGATCATTGGTTTGTCGTAAACCGGCAAAAGCTGTTTAGACACACCGAGTGTGATTGGATGCAGGCGCGTACCGGATCCGCCTGCCAGAACGATACCTTTCATCATGCGAGCAGTTCCCGAGTATTGATGGCGCCCAGGCGTTCGCCCTGATAGCTGCCGTCCTGGACGCGGCGGCACCATTCGAGGTTAGCCAGATACCACTGGACAGTTTTGCGCAGACCGGATTGGAAGGTCTCTTCAGGCACCCAGCCAAGCTCGCGCTCGATTTTGCCGGCATCGATTGCGTAACGTTGGTCGTGCCCCGGTCGATCCTGAACGAACGTGATCAGGTCGGTATACAGCGCAACGCCTTCGGGTTTTTGCGGGGCCAGTTCTTCGAGCAGGGCGCAGATGCCGCGCACTACATCGATGTTTTTCTGTTCGTTGTGGCCGCCGATGTTGTAGGTCTCGCCCACTGTACCTTTGGTTACTACCTTGAGTAGCGCCCGGGCGTGGTCCTCGACAAACAGCCAGTCGCGCACTTGCAGGCCATTGCCATACACCGGCAGCGGCTTTCCGGCCAAAGCATTGAGTATGACCAGTGGAATCAACTTTTCAGGGAAGTGGAACGGGCCGTAGTTGTTCGAGCAATTGGTCAACAGCACCGGCAGTCCGTAAGTGCGCTGCCAGGCTCGAACCAGATGGTCAGATGCCGCCTTGCTGGCAGAGTAGGGAGAGCTTGGGGCATAAGGAGTTGCCTCCGTAAACAGATCGTCGACGCCATGCAGGTCGCCGTAAACTTCGTCGGTGGAGATGTGATGAAAACGGAAAGCGCTCTTTTCGGGCTCGGCCAGGGTCTGCCAGTAGGCCCGCGCCGCTTCCAGCAAACTGTAAGTGCCGACGATGTTGGTCTGGATGAAATCCGATGGACCATCGATCGAGCGGTCCACATGAGACTCTGCAGCCAGGTGCATGATTGCTTGAGGTTGGAATCGCGTGAACACTGCACTCACGGCTGCCTGGTCAACGATATCGACCTGGACGAACTCATAACGCGTGTCACTGGCAATGCTGGCCAAGGATTCGAGATTGCCCGCGTAGGTCAGCTTGTCCAGATTGAGGACTTCATGCCCGGTCTGCGAAATCAGCTCGCGAATAAGTGCCGAACCGATGAAGCCGGCACCGCCAGTGATGAGGATACGCATGTTGTTCTGACCTGGATTCACGAGAACACCTCTGCATCCTTCAGGAACAGTGCCGCTTGATCCTTGGCGGACAGTTGTGGTGCTCCATCCAATTGCCAGTCGATGGCCAGATCCGGATCGTCCCAACGAATACTGCGCTCTGCGGACGGTGTGTAGTAGTCGGTGGTTTTATAAAGAAACTCGGCGAATTCGGACAACACCAGGAACCCGTGGGCAAAACCCTGCGGAACCCATAGCTGCCGATGATTCTTTGCAGACAACCGCACCGCAACCCATTTCCCAAAGTGCGGTGAACTGCGGCGGATATCCACCGCAACGTCCAGCACTTCCCCGGCCGTTACCCGAACCAGCTTGCCCTGGGTATTCTCCAATTGGTAATGCAGGCCCCGCAGCACGCCTTTTTGCGAGCGTGAATGGTTGTCCTGGACGAACTGGGTGTCCAGGCCGGTGGCTTCTTCGAAAGCCCTGGCGTTGAAGCTTTCGTAGAAGAAGCCACGTTCATCACCAAATACCTTCGGTTCGATAATAAGAACACCGGGCAAATCGGTGGCGATTACATTCATGGTGTTTTCTCTGGCTTTGACATTCGATGGGCGACATTCTCGGTCAAATCACCGCTCATACGCGAGCGGCAATGCTGTAAACCCCGCGTAACCTCACTCTTTACGCTTTCTTTATGCCCCGCCGCACCCCTCGCTCTCGTTCCTTTACAGCCTCCTTTCCGACAATGCCTGCACACACGGCAATACGCCGTAACACGGAGATCTTCCATGAGCGTTCTGGACGGGGTGTCACTGTTTTTGGCAGTGGGGCTGTTCATTTATCTGTTGGTTGCGCTGTTGCGCGCGGATCGGAACTAGGAGCGGCTATGCACAGTTATGACTATTGGCTGATCCTCGCGTTTTTTGCGGTGGTCTTGCTGCCGGCGCCGTTCCTCGGGCGCTTCTACTACAAGGTGATGGAAGGTCAACGCACCTGGCTGACGCCGATTCTCGGTCCGGTCGAGCGCGGCTGTTATCGCATTGCCGGGGTTGATCCGCAGGCTGAGCAGAGCTGGCAGAAATACACGCTGGCGCTGCTGGCGTTCAACCTCGCCGGTTTCCTGCTGCTGTTCGCGATTCTGTTGTTCCAGGATCACCTGCCGCTCAACCCGCAGAACCTGCCGGGTCAAGAGTGGACGCAGGCGTTCAACACCGCCGTCAGTTTCATGACCAACACCAACTGGCAGTCCTACAGCGGCGAAGCGACCCTCAGCTACTTGAGCCAGATGGTCGGTCTCACCGTGCAGAACTTCGTCAGCGCCGCGACTGGCCTCGCCGTACTGGTTGCGCTGTGCCGTGGTATCGGTCGCAAATCGACGAAAACCCTTGGCAACTTCTGGGTCGACATGACCCGCGCAACGCTCTACGGCCTGTTGCCGCTGTGCCTGTTGCTGGCGCTGTATCTGGTCTGGCAAGGCGTGCCGCAAACCTTCGCGCAGTATGTGAATGCGGTGACCCTGCAAGGCGTCGATCAAGTGATCCCGCTCGGTCCTGCAGCCAGCCAGATTGCGATCAAGCAACTGGGCACCAACGGTGGTGGCTTCTTCGGCGTCAACTCGGCGCATCCGTTCGAGAACCCGACCGCGTGGAGCAATCTGTTCGAAGTGTCATCGATCATTCTGATCCCGGTGGCGTTGGTCTTTACCTTCGGCCATTACGTCAAAGACCTGCGTCAGAGCCGCGCGATCATCGCCTGCATGCTGGCGCTGTTCCTGATCGGCGGCGCCACCTCGTTGTGGGCTGAGTACCAGCCGAACCCGAGCCTCAACAACGCGGCGGTGGAACAGACCGCGCCGCTGGAAGGCAAGGAAGCGCGCTTTGGTACCACCGGTTCGGTGCTGTGGTCGGTGACGACGACGTCGGCGTCCAACGGTTCGGTCAACGGCATGCACGACAGCCTTAACCCGCTTAGCGGCATGGTCGCGCTGGTCAACATGATGGTCGGCGAAGTGATCTTCGGCGGCGTCGGTGCCGGGCTCTACGGCATGTTGCTCAACGTGCTGATCGCGGTGTTCCTCGCCGGTTTGATGATCGGCCGTACACCGGAGTACCTGGGTAAAAAACTGCAGGCGCGGGAAGTGCAATTGCTGGTCGTGACTCTGCTGGTGATGCCGGTCGGCGTGTTGGTGCTCGGCGCGATTGCCGCGACCCTGCCAGGCCCGGCGGCCACCATCAGCAACCCCGGCCCGCACGGTTTCAGCCAATTGCTGTACGCCTACACCTCGGCCAGTGCCAATAACGGTTCGGCGTTCGGCGGCCTGAGTGCGAACACACCGTTCCATAACTTGATGCTCGGCCTGGGCATGTTGATCGGTCGTTTCGGCTACATCCTGCCCGTGCTTGCGCTGGCTGGCAGCCTGGCGCTGAAGAAAGCCGCGCCGGTCAGCCCGAACAGCTTCCCCACCCACGGCCCGCTGTTTGTGACCCTGTTGACCGTGACCATTTTGCTGGTGGGTGGCTT
>NZ_JAEKEG010000108.1 GCF_016651255.1 Pseudomonas sp. TH10 | reverse complement strand
GACTCCATCGCCGGCAATCCAGTCTCCCACGGCCCGTGCTCGACCCACCAAACCCGCCTAGACTTCAATCATTCATTTCGACAAGGCAGTCTCCATGATCTCGATGTCTTCGTTTCACGCCATGCTCATTCCCATCCTGACCGGGATGATCCTGCTGGCCATCGGCTTCAACTTCCGCGACAAGAACGCCGGCGTGTTCGCCATGTGGATCGGCATGCTGATGATTCTTGCCACCGTGGTCTACAAGATCCTCGCCAAACTCAACGAATAATCCGCGACGGCTCGCATTGATTGGGTGGGCCTCGTACACTCCAGCGAATCCGCCCCTTGCGAGGTTGACCGCCTAGTGTTCGCTCGTCTTTTTGCTTTGCCCAGTCTGTTTCTCGTCTGCCTGATGACGCTGCTGCCGCTGGCCCCCGCCCAAGCGGTCGGCCTGCCGGGCCTGCTCAATGGCTCGGCGAAACCCCAGCCGGAGGCACAAGCGCCTCTCGGGCAGTCCCTGGACGATGTCATCAAGTCGCTGGAAAACGACCAGCAACGCGGCAAACTGCTGACCGACCTGAAAAAACTGCGCGACGCCACGAAAAAAGCCCAGGCGACCCAGGAAGAAGGCGTGCTCGGGCTGATCGGCGGCACCCTCGCCACATTCGAAAAGCAATTTACCGGCGACGACAGTCCAATCAAGCGTTGGTCCACCGAGTTCAGCCTCGCCCGGGATGAATTGTCTGCGTTGATGCTGCCAGCCAGCGAGTGGCTGCCGATCATCTTCGCTTTCGCGATGATCCTGATGGTCTGGAGCCTGCTCGCCGCCGCGCTGATCTGGCTCGGTCATCGGGTACGCATGCGTTTCGGCCTGACCGAAGAACTGCCGCAGCACCCCAAAGCCCTCGACATGCTGCGCTTCGCTCTGCGCAAGCTCGGGCCATGGCTGATCGCATTGGTCATCACGGTCTACATGAGCTACGCGCTGCCCTCGTCATTGGGCAAAAGCCTGGCGATGGTGCTGGCTTACGCACTGGTTGTCGGTACCTGTTTCTCGGCGATCTGCGTGATCGCGTTTTCTCTGCTCGATGGCCCGCACCGCCATCGCGCGCTGTACATCCTGCGTCATCAGGCCTTTCGGCCGTTGTGGCTGATCGGCAGCTTCGCCGCGTTCGGTGAGGCGTTGAGCGATCCACGCCTGGTCGAGAGCCTCGGTGTGCATCTGGCGCACACCGCCGCGACCGTAGCCAATGTCCTGGCAGCCCTGTCCACCGGGTTGTTCATCCTGCGCTTCCGTCGGCCGGTGGCGCACCTGATCCGCAATCAGCCGCTATCCCGACGTCTGACCCGCCGCGCCCTCAGCGACACCATCGATATCCTCGGCACCTTCTGGTATGTGCCGGCGCTGGTGCTGGTCGGCATCTCGCTGTTCGCCACCTTCGTCTCCGCCGGCGACACCAGCACCGCGCTACGCCAGTCACTGATCTGTACCGTGCTGCTGGTGTTATGCATGGTCATCAACGGTCTGGTGCGTCGCCACTCACTGAAACCGCAACGCGGGCCAAAACGTCACGCGCTGTATTCCGAGCGGCTGAAAAGCTTCTTTTACACCCTCGCGCACTTGCTGGTGTGGCTGGCCTTCATCGAACTTGGCCTGCGCGTGTGGGGCCAGTCGCTGATCGGTTTCGCCGAGGGCGAGGGCCATGACATCAGCGTCAAACTGTTCAGTCTGATCGGCACGCTGATTTTCTCCTGGCTGATCTGGATCCTCGCCGACACCGCCGTGCACCACGCCCTCACCCGCTCGCGCAAAGGCCTGGCCAATGCACGCGCGCAAACGATGATGCCGCTGATCCGCAACGTGCTTTTCGTGGCGATCTTCATCATCGCGCTGATCGTTGCGCTGGCGAACATGGGCATGAACGTCACGCCACTGCTGGCCGGTGCCGGTGTGATCGGTCTGGCCATCGGTTTCGGGGCCCAGTCGCTGGTCGCCGACCTGATCACCGGTCTGTTCATCATCATTGAAGACTCGCTGGCCATCGACGATTACGTCGACGTCGGCGGCCACCTCGGCACCGTCGAAGGCCTCACGATCCGCACGGTGCGTCTGCGCGACATCGACGGCATCGTCCACACCATCCCGTTCAGCGAAATCAAAAGCATCAAGAACTACTCGCGGGAATTCGGCTACGCAATCTTCCGCGTCGCGGTGCCGTACAACATGGAAATCGACGACGCGATCAAACTGATGCGCGATGTCGGCCAGAAGATGCGCACCGACCCGCTGCAGCGGCGCAATATCTGGTCGCCACTGGAGATTCAGGGCGTGGAAAGTTTCGAGTCCGGCAGCGCGATTCTGCGGGCTCGGTTCAAGACCGCGCCGATCAAACAATGGGAAGTTTCCCGGGCGTTCAACCTGTCGCTCAAACGCCATCTGGATGAGGCAGGAATGGATCTGGCAACGCCGCGCATGAGTGTGCAGGTGGTAACGGCGGGCGGCGGACCGATAGCGCAAACAACCTCGACTGACTAACCTGCCCGTAGGAGCTGCCGCAGGCTGCGATCTTTTGATCTTGATTTTTAAAAGCAAGATCAAAAGATCGCAGCCTGCGGCAGCTCCTACAGTGAGTCCGAGCGGCAGCAGCGGCAGCAGCAGGCACCTCTTCAAAGGCAAAAAATCCCCGAACCAGTCGGGGATTTTTTATGTTCGATCAATCAACCCAAGGGCCGATCAATCTTCGCGATAGCGACGCAGCTTCAACTGCTTGCCAGCAACGCGAGTGTCCTTCAGTTTGGTCAGGAGTTTTTCCAGACCATCTTCCGGCAGCTCGACGAGGCTGAAGCTGTCACGCACCTGGATGCGACCGATGGCTTCGCGGGCCAGGCCGCCTTCGTTGAGGATGGCGCCCAGCAGGTTTTTCGCAGCAATACCGTCACGCGCACCCAGCGCGGTACGGCAACGAGCACGGCCTTCGCCCAAAGGCATTGGCGCGCGACGCTCGCGGTCACCACGATCAGGACGGTCACCGGTACGCTCAGGACGGTCGCCACGCGGTGCGTTGTTCGGCACCAGTGGACGTTCCTTCTCGATCGCCGCCAGGTTCAGCGCTTGACCGTTGGTGGCTTTGCGCAGCAGCGCAGCAGCCAGAGCACGCGGAGTGCAACCGATGTCTGCAGTCAGACGATCAAGCAGTTCACCGTGAGTCGACTCGGCATCAGCAACCAGCGGCGACAGGCTGTTGGTCAGTTTCTTGATGCGTGCATCGAGAACTGCCTGTGCGTCCGGCAGGCGGACTTCAGCAACTTTCTGACCGGTTACACGCTCGATCACTTGCAGCATGCGGCGCTCACGTGGAGTCACCAGCAGCAGTGCACGACCTTCGCGACCGGCACGGCCAGTACGGCCGATACGGTGAACGTAGGATTCCGGATCGTACGGCATGTCAACGTTGAACACGTGAGTGATGCGCGGAACGTCCAGACCACGAGCAGCAACGTCGGTCGCCACAACGATGTCCAGACGGCCATCTTTCAGCGAGTCGATGACGCGCTCACGCTGGTTCTGGGCGATGTCACCGTTCAGCGCAGCGGCTTTGTAGCCTTTGGCGTCGAGGGCACTGGCCAGATCCAGGGTCGCTTGCTTGGTGCGTACGAACATGATCAGAGCGTCGAAATCTTCCACTTCCAGCAAGCTGAGAACGGCCGAAGTCTTCTGGTCAGCGTGAACCAACAGGTGAGCCTGTTCGATCGCGGTAACAGTCTGGGTCTTGGTCTGGATCTTCACGTGTTGCGGATCGCGCAGATGGCGTTCGGCAATGGCGCGGATCGACTGCGGCAGGGTAGCCGAGAACAAAACGGTCTGACGGGTCGCTGGCAGAGCCTTGAAGATGACTTCCAGGTCATCCATAAAGCCCAGCTTCAACATTTCGTCAGCTTCGTCGAGAACCAGGTGGTTCACGGTCGACAGAACTTTCTCGTCGCGACGCAGGTGGTCGCACAGACGGCCCGGAGTGGCGACAACGATCTGTGCGCCGTTACGGATAGCCTTGAGTTGCGGGCCCATCGGCGCGCCGCCGTAAACGGCGACAACGGTGACGCCTGGCATTTGCTTGGCGTAGGTTTCAAAAGCGGTTGCTACTTGCAGCGCCAACTCTCGGGTTGGCGCCAGGATCAGGGCTTGCGGTTCGCGCTTGGCAGGATCGATGCGGTGCAGAATAGGCAGAGCGAACGCGGCGGTTTTACCGGTACCGGTTTGCGCTTGGCCAATCATGTCCTGGCCGGCCATGATGATCGGGATCGATTGCTGCTGAATCGCCGAAGGCTCTTCGTAGCCGGTCGCTGCGACGGCTGCAAGAATATTCGGGTTAAGATTAAAAGCGGCGAATCCGCCGGTTTCCTGGGTCATGGGTCTGCCTCTAAGTGCATCCGCAAAGACCCATGCTCCAAAGCTGCGCATGCCGTGTTGAGACTCAAGAGTCGCCCTGGCAGCTTTGTCGGCGGGGATTTGCGAAAACGAATGAATGAAAAAAAAGAATCGTCCGGGAAGAGCCCGCAATGCGGACGTGCAGCCGAAGCTGACTTCGGGAAATTGCGCTACCTAAACGCGGCCCGGTTAAAGGCCGGCGCGCACTATACCGGATTTTGCCCAAAAAGGGAGCTTTTTTTATCGCCTGAATGCGTGTGTCACCGCTGTGTAACGGGGTTTTGCGGATAATCGCGCCAAGGTCTATTTTTCAAAGGCCCGGCCCTGCTGGAGATGGCGCTAAAACGGTTCACCCTGCTGAGCCGCCGCCTTTGCCCTGCGCCCGGCAACCGCCCCCTTCCCGCCCGAGGAATTGCCCCATGAATCAGCCCTGCTCCAGTCGAGTCAGCCGCGAACGGCGCGGTCATGTGCTGTTGATCGGTTTGGACCGGGCGGCCAAGCGCAATGCGTTCGACCTCGACCTGCTGAATGAACTGAGCCTGGCCTATGGCGAGTTCGAAGCCGACCGCGAAGCGCGGGTGGCGGTGGTGTTTGGCCACGGCGAGCATTTTACCGCCGGGCTCGACCTGGTCAGCGCCAGTGCCAGCCTGGCCGAAGGCTGGCAGGTGCCCGCCGGTGGCTGCGATCCATGGGGAATCCAGGCCGGCCCTCGGGTGAGCAAACCGGTGATTGTCGCTGCGCAGGGTTATTGCCTGACCATCGGTATCGAATTGATGCTGGCTGCTGATATCAATCTTTGTGCGAGCAATACCCGCTTCGCGCAAATGGAAGTACAGCGTGGGATCTTTCCTTTTGGTGGCGCGACGTTGCGTTTTCAGCAGATCGCCGGTTGGGGCAACGCGATGCGCTGGTTGCTGACCGGTGACGAGTTTGATGCGCACGATGCGTTGCGCTTGGGGTTGGTGCAGGAAGTGATGGCCAGTGAGGATTTGCTGCCACGGGCGATTGAATTGGCCGAACGGATTGCCCGGCAGGCACCGTTAGGGGTGCAGGCAACGTTGATGTCGGCGCGCCAGGCGCGGTATGAGGGTGAGACGGCGGCGGCACAGGGATTGCCGGCGTTGGTGAAGAAGTTGCTGGCGAGCGAGGATGCCAAGGAGGGGGTACGGTCGATGATCGAGAAGCGACCCGGCGTGTTTAAGGGGCTTTGAGGCAGGTATTGACTGTGAGGCCTTCATCGCGGGCAAGCCCGCTCCCGCAATGATTTGCGTCGTACTCGAAACCTGTGGGAGCGGGCTTGCCCGCGATGAGACCCTCACAGACGCCGACTCATGTCGCCGGGCGAATCGCCTTGATCAGCGACTGCAACGAATACCCCAATCGCGGCGCCAGCCCTTCGGCCCGGGCCACCAGGGCGTCCATGTCCAGCGCCTGATCCAGCTCTGACGGCACCAGCAAAATCACATTGCCCTCTTTCACCGGCAACTCCCAGTAATGGCGGTGATACAGCCCGCGCAACAGCGCAGCGCCCAGCGGCTTGCCATCGTCGGTGGCCCACTGATTGATCACCAGCCATCCGCCCGGATTCAGGCGCTTTTGACAGTTCTCCAGGAAACTCCAGGCCAGGTGGCCGACCCCAGGCCCGACATCGGTATACAGGTCGACGAAAATCAGGTCTGCAGGCTCAGCAGTGTCCAGCAACTCCAGCGCGTCGCCGACCCGGATATACAGGCGCGGATCATCATCCAGCCCCAGGTATTCAATGGCCAGGCGCGGCACATCGGGCCTCAGTTCGATGGCTTCGACGTCTTCCAGCGGCAGGAATTTCAGGCAGGCCTGGGTCAACGTCCCCGCACCCAGCCCCAGGAACAGCGCACTTTCCGGCTGCTCGTGGCACAACGCACCGATCAGCATCGCGCGGGTGTAATCGTATTCGAGCCAGCTCGGGTCGGCGGTGAACACGCAACTCTGTTCGATAGCGTCACCGAACTCGAGAAATCGGTAATCCGCCACTTCCAGCACGCGTATCACGCCGAACTCATCCTGTACCTCGGCGAGCAGATGCTCGACGCGCTCCTCGGTCATTTCGTCTCCTGGTCGTCTCGGGCCTGCAGCTTGGGGAAACAGCGGCGCAGTCAACCGCTGATGCGGCTGCAAAGGCGCGATTGTCAGCGATGCAACGGGAACAGGTCACGCACTAATTGCTGATAACATGAGGGTCCGAGCGTAAAACTACCGAGACCGTGATGAGCCAACCCTGGAGCCCTGACAGCTGGCGCGCCCTGCCGATCCAGCAACAACCCGCCTACCCCGACGCTGCACATTTGCTGCAGGTCGAGCAGACCCTGGCCAGCTATCCGCCGCTGGTGTTTGCCGGTGAAGCCCGGGAGTTGCGTCGCCAGTTCGCCGAAGTGACACAGGGTCGGGCGTTTCTGTTGCAGGGCGGCGATTGCGCTGAAAGTTTTGCCGAGTTCTCCGCAGCAAAAATTCGCGACACCTTCAAGGTGCTGCTGCAAATGGCCATCGTCATGACCTTTGCTGCCGGCTGCCCGGTGGTCAAGGTCGGTCGCATGGCCGGGCAGTTCGCCAAACCCCGTTCGGCCAATGACGAAACCATCGACGGCGTCACCTTGCCGGCCTACCGTGGCGATATCGTCAACGGCATCGGCTTCGATGAAAAAAGCCGCGTGCCGGATCCGGAACGCCTGCTGCAGTCCTATCACCAGTCCACCGCCACCCTCAACCTGCTGCGCGCGTTTGCCCAGGGGGCTTTGCCGACCTGCATCAGGTGCACAAATGGAACCTGGATTTCATCGCCAACTCGGCGCTGGCCGAGAAATACAGCCACCTGGCCGATCGCATCGATGAAACCCTGGCCTTCATGCGCGCCTGCGGCATGGACAGCTCGCCACAGCTGCGCGAGACCAGTTTCTTCACTGCGCACGAGGCCTTGCTGCTGAACTACGAAGAAGCTTTTGTTCGTCGCGACAGCCTGACCAACGATTACTACGACTGTTCGGCGCACATGCTGTGGATCGGCGACCGTACCCGTCAGCTCGACGGTGCGCATGTCGAATTCCTTCGCGGCGTGAACAACCCGATCGGCGTCAAAGTCGGCCCGAGCATGAACCCGGACGACCTGATTCGCCTGATCGACGTGCTCAACCCGAGCAACGACCCGGGCCGCCTGAACCTCATCGCGCGCATGGGCGCGAACAAGGTCGGCGATCACCTGCCCGCGCTGATTCGTGCAGTGCAGCGTGAAGGCAAGCAGGTGCTGTGGAGTTCCGACCCGATGCACGGCAACACCATCAAGGCCAGCAGTGGCTACAAGACCCGCGACTTCGCGCAAATCCTTGGTGAGGTAAAACAGTTCTTCCAGGTGCACGAAGCAGAAGGCACTTATGCCGGCGGTATTCACATCGAGATGACCGGGCAAAATGTCACCGAGTGCATTGGTGGCGCGCGGCCGATTACTGAAGACGGGTTGTCGGATCGGTATCACACGCATTGTGATCCGCGGATGAATGCTGATCAGTCGCTGGAGTTGGCGTTCCTGATTGCTGAAACCCTGAAGCAAGTCCGGCGGTAAACCACTTTGAAACAATTGCTAGCGGGCTAGCTCCCACATTTTGACCGCGTTGTTCTGCCAAACGCGGCCAACTGTGGGAGCGAGCCTGCTCGCGATGAGGCCAGCTCAGGCACCCTCAATCCCAGCCAATGCCACTCTTAATCTGGCTGCACTCACCCGCTGGCAATTCAACTGCACCTGCGCCAGCCCCAGCCAATCGGCCATCCGCCGCAAATTGACCGCCAACGCCAGCATCCCCTCATCATCCAGCCCCGGCTCTTCCTCGTGCACGGCATGCACCGCCAAGCGGCCGTGCGCGCGCTCCGCGCGCAAATCTACCCGCGCAGATATTCGTTCGTTGTGCAAAAACGGCAGCACGTAATAGCCATAAACCCGTCTATCCTGGGGCGTATAAATCTCCAGCCGATAGCGAAAATCAAACAACCGCTCGGTACGGCCGCGCTCCCAGATCAGTGAATCGAAGGGCGACAGCAAGGCGCTGGCCTCGACCTTGCGTGGCACTTTCGGCTCGGGCAGGCAAAAGGCCGGTTGTCGCCAACCCTGGACCTCACAGGACAGTAATGCGCCCGCCTCCAGCAGTTCCGCCAGGCGCGAACGCGCATCGCCCGGATTCAGGCGAAAGTAGTCACGCAGGTCCTTTTCCGTCGCGATGCCCAAGGCATTGGCCGCATGCAGCAACAGGCCACGCTGGGCCTCATCTTCCGAGAGCATCGGCTGCTGGAGGATGACCGCGGGAAGCACCCGCTCCGGCAAGTCATACAACCGCTCGAATCCACGTCGTCCGGCGACAGTCACTTCACCGGCGGCAAACAACCATTCCAGCGCGTGTTTTTCCGCGCTCCAGTCCCACCATGGCCCGGCTCTTTCCTGGCGAGTCGACAGGCTGCCTGCGCCCAACGCCCCGAGTTCCTGAACCGAGCCAAGGACGCGGCGGATGATGTCCTGGTGCTCGCGACCGAAACGCGCCAGTTGCTGATAAATATCTTCGCCCCGCCCTGCCCGCGCCATCCGCCAGCGCATCAAGGGGAACATCGACAAGGGCAGCAGGGACGCTTCATGCCCCCAATATTCAAACAGCGTGCGCTGCCGCCCCTGACTCCAGGCCGCCTGATCAAGCAAGCCGGGTGAATAACAGCCCAGGCGCGAAAACAGGGAAGGTAGTGCGAGCGCACCAGCGCATTGACCGAATCGATCTGCAGGATACCCAGGCGTTCGATCAAACGATTGACCTGGATCGATTTGACCAGCGCTGGCGGCTGGCGCCCACCGAACCCCTGGGAGCTCAACGCCAGGCGCCTGGCCTGCAGCAAGGAAAAATACGAGGAGGTAGACATTCAAAGGCTCATGCAGAGGTCTGTGTCCACCTTAGCGGCCCACGCATGAAACGCCAATGGCGTGACCTCATCGCCTGTTCAGCAGGTGCCCGCCCGGCTCCAGCGAACTAATACGACCGCCTGTTGCCGCCCATGAAAAACCCCATGACCCGGGCTTGCGCCACGCGTGATGGGGTTGTGACCAGGCATGTGCCATCGGTGTTTCCAACCTTATTTGCCGCCGCCCAGTGGGTCTTGCCAGAAGTGACGCTCCGCTTCCTGCGCCACATCCGCGCGAGTCAGGCCGATGTCCTTCAAGGCCTCATCGCTCATGCCCGCCAACATTTCCCGTTCGCGGTGCAGTTCATACCAGCGGGTCAGCTTGTGCAGCAGATCCGAGACGACGTGAATGGAGTGTTTTTCTACTGCGCTGACATCGTGTTGACCTTTCATCGTGTTGCCCTCCATGTGGATGGCTCAAGTCTCGCGCCGGCGCTAAGATCAATCCAACGAATGTTTCTGATGGCATGCATCACGGAGATTCATCAATTGTCGGCCTACCCGAGTATCGATACCGATGTACTGCGCACCTTTGTCGCGATTGCCGACCAGGGTGGCTTTACTCGCGCAGGCGAGATGGTCAACCGCACGCAATCGGCGGTGAGCATGCAGATGAAGCGTCTGGAAGAAGACGTGTTGCAGCGCCAGCTATTCGAGCGCGACGGCCGTCAGGTGCGCCTGACTGCGGAAGGCCAGGTGCTGCTCGGGTATGCGCGGCGCATCCTCAAACTGCACAGCGAAGTGTTCAACACGTTGCGCGAGCCACACATGGTCGGCACCGTACGCATTGGTACGCCGGATGATTACGTGATGCGCTTTCTGCCGGGGATCCTCTCGCGATTCGCACAGTTCTATCCGCTGATCCAGATCGAAGTGCACTGCGAGTCGACCAAACAACTGCTGCAACGCACCGATCTCGATCTATCGATCGTCACTCGCGAGCCGGGCAACGAGATCGGCCAATTGCTGCGCAAGGAGCGTTTCGTCTGGGCCGAGGCGCAAAACTTCAGCGCCCACGAGCAAACACCGCTGCCACTGGCGATGTTCAACAGTGATTGTTTCTGCCGCTTGTGGGCGTGCAACGCGCTGGACGCGATGGGCCGCGATTACCGTATCGCCTACAACAGCACCAGTTTGTCGGCGCTGATGGCCGTGGTCAGCGCAGGTCTGGCGATTACCGCCCAACTGGAAAGCCTGATCACCCCGGACATGCGCATCCTCGGCGCCGCCGAAGACCTGCCATTGCTGCCCGAGGCGAGCATTATGCTGATCCGCAAC
Source organism: Pseudomonas sp. TH10 (assembly GCF_016651255.1). Lineage (GTDB taxonomy): Bacteria > Pseudomonadota > Gammaproteobacteria > Pseudomonadales > Pseudomonadaceae > Aquipseudomonas. The sequence continues at coordinate 15,042 of NZ_JAEKEG010000108.1, read as the reverse complement.
CTGAACAATCCGTCGCCGATCACCGAGTGCCTGGCCGAGCACATCGTCGAAGGTTTCAAACTTTAAACGCGAGCATCACCGCGCACATCACCAGAAAGCCGCAAAACAGCCCACGCAGGAGTTTCTCCGGCATCGCGTGGGCGACCTTCACCCCCCAACTGATGCTGGCCAGACCGCCGATGGCGAGCGGCAGGCCGATCATCCAGTCCACTTCGTGGTGCACCGCGTAAGTCACCAGGGTGACGCCAGTGCTTGGCAATGCCAGCGCCAGCGACAAACCCTGGGCAACCACTTGCGTGGTACCGAACAGGCTGGTCAGCACCGGCGTCGCTACCACCGCCCCACCAACACCGAACAACCCTCCCATGGTCCCGGACGCCGCACCGAGTACGCCGAGCCACGGCCACGAATAACGCATTTCGGAAGTGGTAGCGGGTTGACGACCGAACATTTTCAGCAGGTTGTAGGCCGACAGCACCACAAGAAACGCGACGAAGCCGATACGCATGGTTTGCGCATCAATGCCCACCGCCCAGATCGAGCCGATCCAGGCGAAGCAGAATCCCATTACCGCCAACGGCAAAGCGTGGCGCAGTTCGATGCGATTGCGCTGGTGGTAGCGCCACAGCGCCAGCATCACGTTGGGCACCACCATGACCAGCGCAGTACCCTGGGCAATCTGTTGATCCAGCCCGAACCACACGCCGAGCAAAGGAATGGCAATCAAACCGCCACCGATGCCGAAGATGCCACCGAGCGTGCCGAGCGCCGCGCCGAACAGCAGGTACAACAAAAACTCCATCACAGCCAAATTCCTCTCACGTCAGGCGATTCATCCTACGCAGTCACGGCTGGCGGGGAAACGCACAGCAACGCACAATGGCTGTGCCGATTTCGCACAAGCGTTGAATCCACATGAATCCCAATCAATTGACCGATCAACTCGGGCTGTTTCTCGATGTGCTGGAGAGTGGCAGCTTTTCCGCCGCCTCGCGCCGTCATCCGCTGACGCCATCAGCGGTCGCGCGGCGCATCGACAGTCTGGAAAACGCCGTGGGCAGCCAGCTGTTCATCCGCAGCACCCACGCGGTGCGGGCGACACCGGCCGGTCTGGCGTTCGCCGAGCGAGCGCGGCGCATTGTCGCCGAACTGCAACTGGCCCGGGCCGAAGCGGTTTCCCTGAGCAGCGCACCCGAAGGCTTGATTCGTATCGACGCGCCTGCCGCGTTCGGGCGGCGGCATCTGGCGCCGGTGATTGCCGACTTCCTCGTTCTCTACCCAGGGCTGGACGTGCAATTGCACCTGATCGACAGTTTCGTCGACATGGGCGGTTCGAACCTGGGCAAAGTTGATCTGGTGCTGCGTGCGGGGCAATTGGCCGACACACGACTGGTCGCCACGCCGTTGGCGAGCATGGTTCGAATTGCGTGCGCGAGCCCAGCCTACCTGAAGCTCCGTGGCGTGCCGGCGGAACCAGCACAGTTGAACGAGCATGACGGACTGGATTGGGACGGACTGGCCCCGCCCTTCGCCTGGCGTTTCGAACAGGACGGGCAAATGCACTTGCACCGTCCGGCACGCATCCGCATGAGCGCCAACAATGCCGAAGCACTGGTGTGCGGTGCGCTGGCGGGGCTGGGCATTGCCCATCTACCCACCTGGCTTGCCAGCGAATACCTGCTGCGCGGCGAACTGCAACCGTTGTTTTGTGACAACGGACTGCCGCCGCCGGAAAGCACCGGGATCTACGCGTTGCGCCTGGAGCAGCAACCCAACCCACGCAGTCGCCTGCTGCTTGAGTACCTGAAGACCCGTTTCAGCCCGATCCCGCCTTGGGATCTGGTGCTGCAGAACACCTTGGGTCGTCACTGACCGCGAATTATCTGGCGCATTAAAGATTCGCCCACTAGATTGATGACGATGACTGATCAAGGCTTTGAAATGACTGACAAACGAAACACTCCGGAGAACTGTGACCACCTGCGGCTGGACAATCAGGTGTGTTTCGCCCTGCACTCCACGTCACTGATGATGACCAAGGTCTATAAACCGCTCCTGCAGGCGTTGGGCCTCACCTATCCGCAGTACCTGGCGATGCTGGTGTTGTGGGAGCGCGACGGCTTGACCGTGAGTGAAATCAGCGCCCGTCTGTTGACCGATCCCGGGTCACTGACGCCGCTGCTCAAGCGCCTCGAAGTCGAGGGCTTGCTCAGTCGTACCCGCAGCCGTGAGGATGAGCGGGTAGTGATTGTCGAGTTGACCGGGCCAGGCCGCGCATTGCGGGACAAGGCCCGCGATATTCCACAGTGCATCCTGGGGGCGAGTGGCCAGACCTTGCAGCAGTTGCAGAAGCTGCAGGCCGAGTTGCAAGCGCTGCGTAGTCATCTGCAGGACAGCCTCTGAAGGTGACAGCGAACGCCTCTGAAGGTGAAGCCCATTGTGGGAGCAAAGCTTGCCCGCGATAGCGGTATAACATCCAACATTGATGTCGACGGGTACTGCGCTACCAGGCGCTATAAAAATTATATTGCGCGCAAGATATTAGCGAGCTACATTCATTTCGCACTTACTTAGCGCGCAAACAATTAGCGCGAAATATTACATCTGACGAGGCTCACACCATGCAAACGCTCTACACCGCAATCGCAACCTCCACCGGCGGCCGTGATGGTCGTGCGACCTCCAGCGACAATATCCTCGATGTCAAACTCGCCACCCCGAAAGAACTCGGCGGCGCTGGCGGTGCAGCGACCAACCCTGAGCAACTGTTTGCTGCCGGTTACTCGGCCTGCTTCATCGGCGCGCTGAAATTCGTGGCCAGCCAGACCCAACGCAAAATCCCGGATGACGCCTCGATCACCGCCCACGTCGGTATTGGCCAGATTCCTGGCGGCTTCGGTCTGGACATCGATTTGCACGTCAGCCTGCCAGGCCTGGAACAAGCCGACGCGCAATCGCTGGTCGACGCCGCGCACCAGGTCTGCCCGTACTCCAACGCCACCCGTGGCAATGTCGATGTTCGTCTGCACGTCACTGTCTGAATAAAGCAAAAAGATCGCAGCCTCGTTCCACTCGACAGCGCCTACAGGAAGAACCAGGAAGAACGTGATTCCCTTGTAGGAGCTGTCGAGTGAAACGAGGCTGCGATCCTGTGATTTTGCAGGCACAAAAAAGCCCGACTCAATGGTCGGGCTTTTTCTTTCCGCGAAAAGCAGTGCTTATTTAGCACGGCCTTTGTAGGAACCGCCTTCGCGGGTGTCGATCTCGATCTTGTCACCGATTTCGATGAAGTCAGCAACTTGCAGCTCAGTACCATTGCTCAGCTTGGCTGGCTTCATTACTTTGCCGGAAGTGTCGCCGCGAGCCGAACCTTCGGTGTAGTCAACTACGCGCACGATGGTGGTCGGCAGCTCTACGGATACCAGACGATCTTCGAAGAAGATCGCTTCGCAAACGTCGGTCATGCCTTCTTCGATGAACGGCAGAACGCTTTCGATATCTTCAGCGTTCAGCTCGTACATGGTGTAGTCGGTGGTGTCCATGAACGTGTAGGTGTCGCCGCTGATGAACGACAGGGTCGCTTCTTTGCGGTCGAGGATCACGTCGTCCAGTTTGTCGTCAGCGCTGTAAACGATCTCGGTCTTGTAACCGGTCAGCAGGTTTTTCAGCTTGGTCTTCATGATCGCGCTGTTACGGCCCGACTTGGTGAATTCAGCTTTCTGAACCAGCCAAGGATCGTTTTCGAGACGAATCACTGTACCGGGTTTGAGTTCTTTACCAGTTTTCATTGCGAATATCCGAATTTGGATGGGATTTACAAAAATCTAGGCCGCGTATCATATCCAATTTAGGTAAAACTGTACCAGCGCCGCGGCAAGATCGGCCTGCAAGCCTTGTTCCAGACACCATGCCTCGGCGTTTTCTTGCAGCTCTGGCCAATAATTCCGGGCATTGAGCCAGTGCTCCCCGATCGGCAGACCAGCGCTCCACGCTTGCCAAAGACCGTTCATCGCCTCAGCGGCTGCCGGCGACAGGCCTTTTGTATAGAGCGCCAGGAAGGCATCGAGCTTGTCCAGATGGATGTCTTCGTCCTGCTGATAGATGTGCCAGAGCATCGGCCGCCCTGCCCATTGCGCCCGGACGAACGAGTCTTCGCCGCGCACCGCGTTGAAATCACAACACCAGAGCAGACGATCGTATTGATCCTGACGGACAAACGGCAGCACTTGCACGGTCAAACCGTCGCGAACGTGCACGTCCCCGCCGCGAGCCCCTCCACCCCAAGCCAGCGCGCCACGTCGCCGAGAATTCGCCCTTCCGGCACCAGCATGTGCGAAGGCGTGGAATCGCTCGCCAGGCAATCAAACCAGCTGGCCAACCCGGCATTCTCATAGGCGAACAGCGAAATCAACTGGCTGCCAGGGGCGCGATCGACGCCCAGGCCCTGGAGGAATTCGCGCTGCGCTGAAGCATCCTGCTGGAACTTGCGCCGTCGCTCGAGCAAGCCACGCTCGCGCAGCAAGCCGCCCGTGTCCTGGCGGAAACCGGGGAAGAAAAAGTACTTCTGTACGTGTCGGTATTTGACCGACGGCAAGCCGTGACAACCCACCACCCAGTCTTCGGCGCTCAGGTAATCCAGGTTCAGCCACAGCGGTGGTTGTGCCCGCGCGGCCATGGCGTCCATATAGGACGCCGGCAATTGGCAGGCAAATGCGGCGATGACCACATCAGCGGCATCAACCGGCGGCCATTCCACCAGCCATTGTCGCACCTCGACGCCCTGCTGCCATTGCTGCGCCAGCTGAGTGTCGATCTCCGGACACAGGCGCTCGAAGGCGCGCAGGTCGTCGACCCACAGGCGCACTCGCACCGAGTGCTCGGCCACCAGTTGCCGGGCCAGCCGCCAGGTCACCCCGATGTCGCCAAAATTGTCGACCACGGTACAGAAAATATCCCAGCGGGGGTTCGTTTCAGGCATTCCAGGCTCCCGTTGGCAAAGGTAGCGATTGTCCGCATAAATTACCCCGCGCAGAAGAGCCGACGGCGATTAATCTTCATGCGACAATCGCCCTTCGCTTGCAACCACCCGCCAGGAGGCCGCCATGCCCTACCGCCCCAACCCGCGCCGCCCACTTGCCGTACGACTCAATGTGCTACAACTGAGTGCCAGCATTGCCTTGGGCCTGTGGCTGGGCTTTCTCGCCATCGCACTGACCTGCTGGCTGCTCTCTCGATTTCTGTTCAACGAACAATTGGCCCCGGTCGCTCAGGCGGTACAGCAAATGGCCAATCCACCGGCTGCCGTCCAGGAGCGTCCGGACATTCCGCCGCAGAGTCCGTTGTTCGATCAGTACGAAGAAAACCTGCGCAAGAACGAGCAGCAGAATCGCCTTGATCAGGCACGCAGCAGCAGCCGTAACCAGGCGAACCCAAAATGCCAGTTCTGGCTGCAGCAGGATCAGACCGCGCCCAGCGAAAAGAGCCGCGCCAACGTTTTGCAATTCTGCGATTGATCATGAACAAGCACAGCGTCCACCAACTGATTATCGACAAACTGCGCATCGATCTCGACATCGCCGAGCGCGCGGCGCAGACCGCCTATGAGACCGCGACTCACGAAGAGAACATCGCCGAGAACAAGTACGACACCCTGGGCCTGGAAGCGTCCTACCTGGCAGCCGGCCAGGCCAGGCGTGTGGAGGAGATCAGACAGTCACTGACCCTTTGCCAGAACCTGGCCCTGCGCCCCTACGACGAGCAACGCGGCATCGAAGTCGGTGCGCTGCTGGGGCTGGAAGACGAAAAGGGTCGCGAACAATGGCTGTTCCTCGCACCCGACGCGGCGGGGTTGAAGATCGATATGGTGGGGCAGATCATCACCGTCATCACCCCCGCTCGCCCCTGGGCAAAAGTCTGCTGGGCAAGTTCGAAGGGGACGAGGTAAACATTCTGGTGGCGGGAGCCCGGCAACAATTTGCTGTTACCGAGGTGATCTAGACCGGGATCAATGCACCGGCAATTCGACTCCGTCGAACAGCTCTTCGAGCTCCTGCTTGTTATGGCACTGGATGGCCTTGGCCATGACTTCGCGGGTCAGGTGCGGCGCGAATTTCTCGATGAAGTCGCACATGAAACCGCGCAGGAAAGTACCGCGACGGAAGCCGATCTTGGTGATGCTGGACTCGAACAAATCGCTGGCATCGAGCATCACCAGGTCACTGTCGAGCTTGGCGTCAACGGCCATCTTCGCCACGATGCCCACGCCCAGGCCAAGCCGCACGTAGGTCTTGATCACGTCAGCATCGGCGGCGGTGAACACCACTTTAGGTGTCAGGCCACGGTGACTGAAGGCCTCGTCGAGCTTGGAGCGACCGGTGAAACCGAACACATAAGTCACGATCGGGTATTCGGCCAGCGCTTCGAGGGTCAGCTTCGACAGCTTGGTCAACGGGTGGCCCTGGGGCACTACAACGCAGCGGTTCCAGCGGTAGCACGGCATCATCACCAGATCGCCGAACAACTCCAGCGCTTCGGTGGCGATGGCGAAATCGACGGTGCCGTCAGCGGCCATTTCAGCGATCTGCATCGGCGAACCCTGATGCATGTGCAGCGCAACGTCGGGGTATTGCTTGATGAAATTGCTGATCACCGGCGGCAAGGCATAACGCGCCTGGGTGTGAGTGGTGGCGATCGACAGGGTACCTTTCTTCTCGTTGGAGAATTCCTGGGCGATCTGCTTGATGCTTTCAACCTTGCGCAGAATCTCACCGGCGGTGGTGATGATGCGCTCGCCGGCTGGCGTGACGCGGGTCAGGTGCTTGCCGCTGCGGGCAAACACTTCAACACCGAGTTCATCTTCCAGCAGACGGATTTGTTTACTGATGCCCGGTTGCGAGGTGTAAAGGCTTTGGGCTGTAGCGGAGACGTTGAGGTCGTGGTGCGCCACTTCCCAGATGTAGCGCAATTGTTGAAGCTTCATATGAATCCCTCAAAGCAGGTAGACGCCACGGGCATCAGCGACGGTATATAACTATATTAATGGTTTGAAGAATAAATCTAGAACTTTTTATCAGTTCGCCACTATTCGTGTTCTAGCGATCTCCCAGGCGCCGACGCTCAACCAGCGGTACCAGGTAGACCGGCACCCTCGCCAGTTGCAACACCCGTGCAGCGGTGCGGCCCAAAGGTGTTTCCGCGCCGGCCCCGTGGCTGTGACTACCTACGATCAGCAAATCCACAGAGAGTTTCTGCGCCTGGTCAAGAATCACCTGTGAGGGATCTCCCTGGATCACCCGCACCGCCTGGATCCGCGCCAGGTCCTGGTCCCCCTCCTCACCCAGCTCCTCGCGAAAGCTGTCGAGCACCCGCTGCTCGATGTTGGCAATCACCGTATTCAGGCCCTGGCTGTGGAAATCGTTCAACGCCTGCTCATCAAGGTAGCTCTGCAATACCGACTCGGCGAACAGCCCCATCGGCTCCACCGCATGCACCACATACAACTGCGCATCAAATGTCCGGGCCAGCGCCAGGGCATGCTGCATCACCAACGGTGCGTAAAGGCCGAGGTCAGTGGCATACAGCATCGAACGAATCATATGACCTCCTCGTGTGCCAACATGGCGGAGATTTGATTCAGCTTAGCAGTGCCTTGGCGAGTACGACGTGCGACGCAACGTCTTGAAGCACAGGGGCTTTAGATCGACGGTTCGTTGCTGATGCCATGCGGCACATGGCCAGTGGCGACCACTTCGCGGGCGAGTTCACAGTGACCGGCCTGATCGTCGAAGAACACGTCGGCGGCAAACGCTTCGAGAAACGCCGATTTGGTCAAGCCACCGAGGAACAGTGATTCGTCCAGGCGGATATCCCATTCGCGCAAGGTGCGGATCACCCGTTCGTGTGCCGGTGCCGACCGCGCGGTGACCAGCGCCGTGCGGATCGGGCAGTCGTCATCGGGAAACTCGCGCTGCAACAGATTAAGCGCGGCGAGGAAGCCCTTGAACGGCCCACCGCGCAATGGCTCGCGCGCCGATTCACGTTCCTTGGCCTGAAACGCTTCCAGCCCACCGGACTGATAGACGCGCTCCGATTCGTCGGAAAAAATCACCGCGTCACCGTCGAAGGCAATCCGCAATTCTTCGCTGGCCGCCCGGCTGGCACCACCGGACAGGATGGTCGCCGCAGCGAAACCGGCGTCCAGGGCACTGCGCACGTCTTCGGCATGGGTCGACAGGAACAGGTCACAGCCGAAGGCCTTGAGGTAGGGGTACGGACTGCGCCCGCCGACAAATGCTGCGCGCGAGATCGCCAGGCCGTAGTGGTGGATGGAGTTGAACACCCGCAGCCCGGTGTCGGCACTGTTGCGTGACACCAGGATCACCCTCGACCCGGGCACGGCCCAGGCTGTTGTTGAGGTTGAGCAGTTTCTGCACCAAGGGAAATGCATCGCCCGGTTCGAGGATTTCGTCCTCGTGCTCGATCTGATACTGGCGGTAGGCCTCAACGCCACTGGACAGGTACACCTTGTGGCTTTCGCTCAGGTCGAACAGCGCTCGCGAGGAAATCGCCAGCACCAGCTTGTCATCGATAGTCTTTGCCATACCTTCCCTCACTGAATGACCGACTCAGGCAGGACGTCGATCGATGAAAGCCAAGCTGCGGAACAGGGCTTCGATTCGCGGCATTTCGCATCCCGCGGCTTTCGCGGCTGCCAGGGGCCGGGCGTAGATCGCCTCCAGCTCCAGTGGCCGCCCGTGCAGATGATCGTGATACATGCTCGGCCAGTAATCGGGCATCTTTTCGGTCATCATGAACAGATACTCGGCGTATCCGGCGGGCACCTGATAACCGCAGGCGGTGGCGCCCTGCACCACTTCGGCCATCAACGCCTTGATCAGTTCCCGGCTATTGGTATCGGCCATCAAGGGCACAGTGCTCGCACGCAACAGCACCGAGAGTCCGTTGTAGGGGATATTCCAGACCAGTTTCTGCCAGCGTGCCTGATGCAGATTTGCCATGGCCTGGGAGTCGATGCCGGCGAAGTGGAACAGTCCGGCGCCTTCTTCGACTATTGCCTGGCGCGCCGGCAGGTCGGCGGCAGGACCGCTGTGGTAACCGACATGCACTGCGCCAAGGGCCTGATGAGTAATAACCCCGGGCGCCTCGCGATGAACACAGATGTAACAGAGACCTCCGAGCACGTGCAGCGAATCAGGCAGCGATTCGCGCAGACTGTCTTCGACGCCCAGGCCATTTTGCAACAGCAGCACCTTGGCGTCAGGCGCGCCAGCGCGAACGATGGTGGAAGCCAGCTCGGCGTTACTGGTGGTTTTCGTCCCCACCAGCAACCAGTCGCAGGGCGGCATGTCGTCGACCGAGGAACAGGCTTGCACCGGGAAAACGTTTACTGTCCCATGCTGCGCACTGTCCACTTGCAGGCCACGTTCGGCAACGGCGTGGAACTCGCTGCGCACCAGGAAATGCACATCGAAGCCGGCATGCGCCAGCATCGCCCCGTAAAATCCACCGATCGCCCCGGTGCCGATAATGCCTATTGTCGGCTTCGCTGCCGCCCCCATCATGGCAACTCCTCTGCTGTTCGTGTCAGCGCCTTAGTCAGCGCCTCATTGAGTTCAGTAGTCTCAAGGCGCGAATTCAGTGCCCCGAAGAATGCACCGTCGCGCACGACAAACAGCGCCGGCAAATGAAAGACCTGATAACGCTCCACCAACCCGCCGTTGTTGCCGGCATCAATCCAGCACAGGCGATCTACTGCCAGACCGAATCCCGGTAAGACCTCGCGAGCGAAGCGGCAACTGGCGCAGCCGACACTGGTGAAAATCACCAGGGAAACGCCGTTCATCGCCAACAGCCGTTGGTCGGCGTCGAAATCGGTCAGTTCGGATTCGACCACTATACTGGGGGAAACAATGTCAAATGGCCGACACAGGGAGTCTGTGCTCATGGGACGTTTCATACCTCATCCGGACGAGGTGCCGGTTGAATTAACCTTGCTCAAGCCTGAGTGTATTTCCAGGCAACAGCTGCACACTATCAGCCTCGGCGGCATCGCTTGCAATTACCACCGCGCCTGGCGCCATGGCACCGCGCTGCAAGTGCGCATGCCGACGCTCAATGCCGACATCTGTTATCCGGGCTATGTGGCGTGGTGCCTGCGGCGTAAAAAGGGCTATCTGGTGGGGATCGCGTTCACCGATGAGCAGACGCTGTTCAGCGCAAGAATGGGTGAGCAGGTGTGTCAGATCGAACGCTATTGCCGCATGAACGATGCCCACGATGACCTGCAGGATATTCAGGCACTGGCGCTGCAATGGGTCGAGCAACACGCCGAGGAGTTCTCCCATGACAGCGTGCGCAAGGCTTTCGCCCAGCCAGTGCTGGACTGACGCGCTTCTCTAAACAGTTACTTGCCCATTGTCGAGCAGCGCTTGACGCGCTAAGGTTCCGCTCCCCGACGCGCTTAAATCTGCTGTGCTCCGCCGCGCGGGGATCGCTGGCGGCCGGCACCCGTGACCTGACGAGTAAACGATGGCTGATTTACCGATCAACGACCTAAACGTCGCCTCTAACGAGACCCTGATCACTCCCGATCAGCTCAAGCGTGATATCCCTCTGAGCGACGCTGCCCTGCGCACCGTTACCAAGGGCCGCGAAGTCATTCGCAACATTCTTGATGGCACCGACCACCGTCTGTTCGTAGTGATCGGCCCGTGCTCGATCCACGACATCAAGGCTGCCCACGAATACGCCGAACGCCTCAAGGTGCTGGCGGAGGAAGTCTCCGACACCCTGTATCTGGTCATGCGAGTGTATTTCGAGAAGCCACGTACCACCGTTGGCTGGAAAGGCCTGATCAACGATCCGTATCTGGACGACTCGTTCAAGATTCAGGACGGTCTGCACATCGGTCGGCAGTTGCTGCTGGACCTGGCCGAAAAAGGCCTGCCCACCGCCACCGAAGCCCTTGACCCGATCTCCCCGCAGTATCTGCAGGACCTGATCAGCTGGTCGGCCATCGGAGCGCGCACCACCGAATCCCAGACTCACCGTGAAATGGCTTCCGGCCTGTCCTCGGCTGTCGGCTTCAAGAACGGCACCGACGGCGGCCTGACCGTTGCGATCAACGCCTTGCAGTCGGTTTCCAGCCCGCACCGTTTCCTCGGTATCAATCAGGAAGGTGGCGTGTCGATCGTCACCACCAAGGGCAATGCCTACGGTCACGTTGTCCTGCGCGGTGGTAACGGCAAGCCGAACTACGATTCGGTCAGCGTCGCCCTGTGCGAGCAGGCGCTGAACAAGGCGAAGATCAAGCCGAACATCATGGTTGACTGCAGCCACGCCAACTCCAACAAGGATCCGGCTCTGCAACCGCTGGTGATGGAAAACGTCGCCAATCAGATCCTTGAAGGCAACCAGTCGATCATCGGCCTGATGGTCGAAAGTCACCTGAACTGGGGTTGCCAGGCGATTCCGAAAGACCTCGCCGACCTGCAATACGGCGTGTCGATCACCGATGCCTGCATCGACTGGTCGGCTACCGAGAACACCCTGCGCAGCATGCACGCCAAGCTCAAGGACGTACTGCCAAAACGCGCTCGCAACTGAGCACGGCCAGGCGGGTCAGTAAAAGCCACGCATAAAAAAACGCCGGGTCAGCCCGGCGTTTTTTTGCGTTGCGTTTACTGGCTCAGCTTGGCGGCATGGCGCTGGTGACGCTCCATGTAGCGCTCGACGTAGGAGCATGACGGGATCACCGTGTAGCCCATTTCTTCGGCGTACTGCAACGCGCTTTCGGTCAGCGCAGCGGCAATGCCACGGCCTCGCAGGGCGTTGGGCACGAACGTGCGATAAATATCCAGGGTCTGTTTCCCCAGATCCATATAGGTCAGGTAGGCACGATGACCGTCCACATTGGTCTCGAACTGATGACCAGCCTGGTCATGGTGGATGGACAACGCCTCGCTCATCACTACTCCTCGCGGGTCTTGGATTCTGACCCCTACCTTACCGATGTTTTTCCGGCGAAGGAACATCTACGCCACCCAGTGCCTGATGGACACCGAGAAGAGCCACACCGATCTCGCGCAACCGAGCACCTGATAAATAGTAGGCGCCATTGGCAGAAATGCTCAAGGTGCGCTCGTCATTACGCAGATTGGCGGGTGCTGCTCCGGGGGAGACGCAGGGACTTGAAGACCGGGGATTCCCGCAGCCGATTACCTGAACATTGCCGGATGTTGAGACTTAAGACGAGCGCCCGTTGTTAAAGTCACCTCAACATGGACAAAGATAAGCGAAGTCGCGCGCAAAATCGGAATAAAAGTGTAGACGAATCCATCTAGAAACACTTTAGCCAAGACCGCAAAAACAGCACGTGGTAACGGGAACTTTTTCTCATTAACTCGCTCAGCGCGGGGCTTGCAGCTGGGCATTTTTTATACAGCGCAGTTAAAAGTTGCTCGAAAAAGAATCAGCGCCTACAATTTTTTTTGCTTCTTGCGCTACGTCAGTTTACTTACTACAAGTAATGGGTAGTATGTACGCCGGCTATTTCCTCAATCGTGAGGAGACAGCTACTTAATTGAAAGTCCTTGAAGGGGAACACGATGAACAACGTTCTGAAATTCTCTGCTCTGGCTCTGGCCGCAGTTCTGGCTACCGGTTGCAGCAGCGCATCGAAAGAAACCGAAGCACGTCTGACCGCTACTGAAGACGCAGCTGCTCGCTCCCAGGCTCGTGCAGACGAAGCTTACCGTAAAGCTGATGAAGCTCTGGCTGCTGCTCAAAAAGCACAACAGACTGCTGACGAAGCTAACGAGCGTGCTCTGCGCATGCTGGACAAAGCTAGCCGCAAGTAATAATCCTTCGGGATTGTTATCAAGCCGATCCGATGTCTGGGTCGGCTTTTTTGTGCCTGATGCTTTTGTCCCGGCAATAAAAAACCCGCCGACGCGATTCACGTCGACGGGCTTTTGCAAAGGCCTACTGCTGCAGGTCGACAGGTGAGCTGGTCACCATCGGTGCCGACGTATTCGGTGTGCCGATTTCCGTTGGCAGACCATCTTCGGCCGCAACCACATCGCGCACCACATCCCAGTTCACGCGCAGGTTACTGGTGACGTCTTCACGCTTGAGCATCGCGTTGATCACCGCCGTGTGTTTGTCGACCACCGACGGGTTGCCCTTGTCGTCGATCGGCGTGTGCGCTTCCAGGTAGACCTTGCCGCCACTGCGACCGAATTTGTAGGCGTCATTGAGGATCCGCACCGACGTGCCGACCGGCACCATGCTGGCCATTTCCAGCACGTTGTTGTTGAACATGCGGAAGCAGCCGTGGCTGGTGCGCATGCCAATGCCGAACTTCTTGTTCGAACCGTGGATCAGGTAACCCGGCGTACCGAGGTTGAACTTGAACGGCCCCAGCGGGTTGTCCGGACCGGCCGGTACGACGTTGGGCAGCGGATCGCCATCGGCGAGGTGTTCGGCCTTGATCGACGCAGGCGGCGTCCAGGTCGGATTGTGTGTCTTGGCGGTGATGGTGGTGTGCGCGATTGGCGACCCCCAACCCTCACGACCAATCCCCAGCGGGAACGTGTACACCACGTTCTTGCCCTTCGGGAAGTAGTAGAGGCGATATTCGGCGAGGTTGATCACGATGCCTTCACGCGGGCCCGGCGGCAGAATGAAACGCGTCGGCAGGACGATTTCGGTACCGGCGCCCGGCAACCAGGCATCGACGCCCGGGTTGGCCGCGACCATTTCCGAATAGCCCAGATCGTAGGTGGTGCCCAGATCGGCGAAGGTGTCTTCGTACTTGGCTTTGATCACCTGCACCTGACCGATGATGTCCTCACCGGGTGGTGGCAGGGGAAACTCCAATGCAGCAACGGGACCGGCCACACACAGGGCGGCAAGTGACAGGCAGCGGGTGACGGCAGGAAAGCGCGGCAACATCCGGAAAATCCTTCGCATGATCAACAAGGGTATAAGAGCGCGATTGTACACTGGCGCTTCGGTATTCGGGGAGACGCACCGATAGAGCGCGCATTGGCTGGGGGCTTGGCGGGTGGGGGTTCGGTTTATCTCGAAACCCCTGCTAACGAATTCGGCCTGAGGTCAGGGTGTCCTTGAGGTCCGGTGGAGCTGGGCAGTTGAGGGAGCTGTAGGAGCTGTCGAGTGAAACGAGGCAGCTCCTACAGCTCAAACCGCAACTCAGGCCAGATCGGCGAGGTGCCGCGCTTCTGCGATTCCAGAATCGCCCGGCACAACGAACACAGGCGCTGATCCTGAAAGACCCGGCGATCCACGCTCGACCAGCGTGGTTGCGCCGGCAACAAGCTGCCGCACAAGGTGCGATCGGCCGAGCCACCGAGTTCAAGCTGACGGGTCACCAGATGCACCCGCACTTCCTGGCAGGCGAACAGATCCAGCTGTTCGTCAGGCTCGATCAGTTGGTAGGCAAATAGGGACCAGGCAGAACGCGACATCGGGGGCTCCAAATAAGGGGGCGCCACATTAGCCGAAAGCCTGCCCTTAGAAAAGCCTCATAACAGCGGTTTTAGCGTCGGCCAGACATTTTCCAGCAACTTGCCCTGAGCCCCGACCGCCGGGTGCAGACCATCGGCCTGCATCAAGTCCGGGTGACCGCCCACGCCGTCGAGGAAAAACGGCACCAACGGGATCTTTTTATCATCGGCAAGTTTGCCGTAGACCTCGGCAAAAGCATCGGTGTAGCGCTTGCCATAATTGGGCGGCAATTGCATGCCGAGCAAGAGCACCTTGGCGCCACTCTGGCGGGAGCTGTCGATCATCGAGGCAAGATTTTGTTGCAATTGATTTGGCGGCATTCCGCGCAGGCCATCATTGCCGCCCAGCTCCAGGATCACCAGCTCAGGCTTATGCTCTGCAAGCAGCGCCGGCAGGCGCGCCTGGCCTCCGGCACTGGTGTCGCCGCTGATCGAGGCGTTGACCACTTTATCGTCGAAACCCTCCTGTTTGAGCCGTTGCTCAAGCAACGACACC
>NZ_JAEKEG010000107.1 GCF_016651255.1 Pseudomonas sp. TH10 | reverse complement strand
ATGTACGTCTGTGGGATGACCGTGTACGACTACTGCCACATTGGCCACGGCCGCAGCATGGTCGCGTTCGACCTGGTGACCCGCTGGTTGCGGTTCAGCGGTTACAACCTGACCTACGTGCGCAACATCACCGATATTGAAGACAAGATCATCAATCGCGCCCGCGAAAACGGCGAGCCGTACGACGCACTGACCGAGCGCATGATCACGGCAATGCACGAGGACGAGGCGCGCCTCAATATCCTCAAGCCGGACATGGAACCGCGTGCCACCGATCACATTCCGGGCATGCTGAGCATGATCCAGACCCTGATCGACAAGGGTTACGCCTACGCCCCGGGCAATGGCGACGTGTACTACCGCGTCGCGAAGTTCATGGGCTACGGCAAGCTGTCGCGCAAGAAGATCGAAGACCTGCGCATCGGCGCGCGGATCGAAGTCGACGAAGCCAAGCAGGATCCGCTGGACTTCGTGCTGTGGAAAGCCACCAAGCCGGGTGAGCCGAGCTGGGAATCGCCTTGGGGCGACGGTCGTCCGGGCTGGCACATCGAGTGCTCGGTGATGTCCACCTGCTGCCTGGGTGAGACCTTCGATATCCATGGCGGCGGCAGTGACCTTGAGTTCCCGCACCATGAAAACGAAATCGCCCAAAGCGAAGCGGCCACCGGCAAGACCTACGCTAACGCGTGGATGCATTGCGGCATGATTCGCATTAATGGCGAGAAGATGTCCAAGTCCTTGAACAACTTCTTCACCATTCGCGACGTGCTGGAAAAGTACCACCCGGAAGTCGTGCGTTACCTGCTGGTGTCGAGCCACTACCGCAGCGCGATCAACTACTCGGAAGACAACCTCAAGGACGCCAAAGGCGCCCTGGAGCGTTTCTACCACGCGTTGAAAGGCCTGCCGAGCGTCGCGCCGGCGGGCGGCGAAGCGTTCGTCGAGCGTTTCACCACGGTGATGAACGACGACTTCGGCACGCCGGAAGCCTGCGCAGTGTTGTTCGAGATGGTGCGTGAGATCAACCGTCTGCGCGAGAGCGATCTCGATGCCGCGGCCGGTCTGGCAGCACGTCTGAAAGAGCTGGCGAGTGTGCTGGGTGTGTTGCAGCTTGAGGCGGATGACTTCCTGCAAGCAGGCGCCGAAGGGCGTGTCGATGCAGCTGAAGTGGACGCGCTGATTGCTGCACGTCTGGCGGCACGGGCGGGCAAAGACTGGGCCGAATCCGACCGCATCCGCGACCAGCTCACCGCCATGGGCGTGGTGCTGGAAGACGGCAAGGGCGGCACGACCTGGCGTCTGGCTGACTGATTGCTGTGCTTGCTACAAACAAAACCCGCCTTGTGCGGGTTTTTGTTTTTTGGGTGCATGCGGTCGAGGGGTAAACGCGTTTTAGTGGTAAGGAGTGTGGGCGTTGTTCAAAGTGTGCAGCGCTTATACTTGAGTGGTTGACTTTGTGTGTAGTTTCGGTTTTTCGAATTAGCAATAAGTTCGTTAGTTTTTTTGTGAGGTTTTTCCGAAGAACCAGTAGGAAGTTTCCTTTTTGGTTATTTTAGTAAAGACAGTCGTGGTTAAGTAAGGAAGTGTGTGATCCAATGGATGATGTTTCTTGAGCTAGCACTTGTCCGCGATTCAGGTGCAATCAACTTTAGAAGTGCCGTTTTCGCTTCTGGGAGGTTAATGTGCAAGACCTGATTACTTCTGAGTATCCCGATCATGTGTGCATCCACAATTTCTTCGAAGAGCAGGTTGCGCGCAGTCCGGGGTCAACGGTGCTTATCTTTGAGGGCAATTGCACAGCTGAGTAATAACATCCGGTCACCGATAACTTCCCATTAGTTCCGTCAGATACTGTGGGCTACTCATCAGTGTTAAATTCAGAAAGGACAAATAATGGCTAATCCTTATCGCGAACTTCTCACCACCCCGGGCGTCATGGGGTTAGTGATCGCGAGTTCCATTGCCCGTCTGCCCCAGGCAATGATCGGCATCGGCGTCATTACCATGTTAGTGCAGCAGACGGGTCTTTATTGGCTGGCGGGCTCGGTCGCCGGTACTTTTACCTTGGCGAATGCGCTAATCGGCCCGCACGTATCAAAACTCGTTGATCAACGGGGCCAGAGTCGGGTTCTGCCGTTTGTGACGGCCTTCAGCATTGGCATGTTGCTGGCGCTAATCATTGCTGTCTCTCTGAAGGCTCCGGCCCCACTGCTTTTTATTCTTGCGGGATTGGCGGGCACGATGCCGAGCATGCCCGCGATGATAAGAGCACGCTGGACGCAACTTTTCCGCGGCAAGCCGCAATTCACACAGCCTTCTCTTTGGACACGGTTCTAACTGAACTCGCCTTTATCATCGGCCCACCACTCGCCATTGGTTTGAGCGTCAGCTTTTTCGCCGAAGCCGGGCCGCTTGTAGCCGTCTTGTTGCTGCTTGTCGGCGTGACGGCGTTTCTTATGCAACGGCAGACAGAACCGAAGGTGGTCGTTGGCGTTAAAAGGAACGCTAGCTCGATCCTGCTTATCCCCGGCGTTCGTACCATCGTGCTGGCGCTCTTGGCCATGGGTGTGATTGGCGGATCAATCGACGTTGCGGTTGTTGCCTTCGCCAACGCTCAAGGCTGGCCAGCGTCCGCCAGTTTCACCCTGGCAGCCTATGCGCTCGGTTCAATGATTGCGGGCCTGACGTTCGGCGCGATAAGGATTTCCTTACCGATTGAAAAGCAGTTCTTTATCGGAGTTCTGATAACAGCAGTCACAGCCGTGTTGCCCATTTTCTCACCGGACGTCTACATCCTTTCGGGGATGCTGTTTGTGGCAGGTGTGTCATTTGCGCCAACTATGGTCGTCGTCATGAACCTCGGTACTATCATTGTTCCGCCGTCTAGGATCACCGAAGGACTGACATGGATGACAACGGGTATCAGCATAGGCGTAGCGCTCGGTGGAGTACTCTCGGGCTTGATCATAGATACCTATGGTGCACGAGCAGGGTTCGGTGTAGCCATTGCCGCAGGGCTAATAATGGTGGTCATAGTGCTGCTTGGCCTGCGCACCCTTCAAGCCGCGTCAGCGACGTATGCCGAGCCGATCTTTCAATAATTGGCAATGTCCAGCTTGGACAAGTGGACGCAGCACTGCCAGGTGATTCAACTCAGCTATGGCAATGAGTTTGCTACGCCCATTGTGAATTGGTTCATCACTCGGCCTGACGCAACCGCTTGTAAAGCGTATTGCGACTAACCCCCAACCGCCGGGCCAGGTGCGAAATATTCCCGCCCACAGCCTGCAACTGCCGACTTAAATCCTCGGCATCATCCAGATCCACTGCCAGCGGCTCCGGTGCGTCCACCGGCTCCATCTCCATATCGACAAAAAAATCATCGGGCAAATGCTCCGGGCGCACCGGTTGCTCCTCGGCCATGGCCAGCGCCACCTGCATCACGCTGCTGACCTGGCGCAAATTCCCCGGCCACGGGTGGCGAGCAAACAACTCCAGCACCTCACGACTCAAACCCGCCCATTGCGTCGGCTCACGGTGTTGTTCCCAGAGTCGCTTAAACAAAGCCTGTTTATCACTGCGTTCTCTGAGCGGCGGCAACTCCAATGTCAGCCCGCCGATGCGGTAATACAAATCCTCACGAAACCGCCCCAACTGCACTTGTTCACGCAGAGAGCGGTTGGTCGCCGAGATAATCCGCAGATCCACCGGGAACAACTCACTGCTGCCCACCGGTTGCACGCAGCGCTCCTGCAACACGCGCAACAAGCGCGCCTGGGTTGGCAGCGGCATGTCGCCGATTTCATCGAGGAATAGCGTGCCTTTGTCAGCCTTGCGAATCAGGCCGATGCTGCCTTTCTGGTTGGCGCCGGTGAACGCGCCTTTCTCGTAACCAAACAGCTCGGACTCCACCAACTCGGCGGGGATCGCTGCACAGTTCACCGCGATAAACGCCTGGTTGCTGCGCGAGCTGGCCTGGTGCAGAGCCTTGACGAAAACTTCCTTGCCCACACCGGTCTCACCGTGGATGAGCAGCGGAATGTCCTTCTCCAGCAACCGCTCGGCCTGGCGAACCGCTTTTTCCACCCGGCTGTCGCCAAAATGCAAGGTATTGAGACTGATTGCAGCCGATGGCACTGCTGGTTGCTCAACGAACACTCGAGCCTTGACCGGCACTTGCTTGGGCCGTTTTAACAGGCACTGGAAGCGATTGCGTCCCGAGGTCTGCAGGGCGAAGGGCAGATCATCCGGCTGATTCAACAGTTCCAGCAATGACACCTTGAACAGGCTCTCGACGCTCACTCGCGACAGGCTGATGCCGAGCAGATTGTCCGCCCGTCGATTGGCCGACAGCACCTGGCCGCTCTCATCAAAAATCAGCAAGCCGGCCCACTGGCTGTCGAGGTTGTTCAAGCCGGTGTTGAACGTCAATTGGAAGTGCTGGCCGTGGAACAGGTTGAGAATCAGCCGGTTCTCCACGGTCTGACTCATCATCTTGACCATGCCCAACGTGTGCGAGGGCGGCAGGTAGCTGTCGCTGGAGACATCGAGCACCGCAATGACCTTGCGCTCGGCGTCGAAAATCGGCGCGGCAGAGCCGGTCATGAAGCGGTTGGCCTTGAGGAAATGTTCATCGTGTTCGATATGCACCGCCTGCTCGCAAGCCAGCGCGGTGCCGATGGCATTGGTGCCGCTGGAGCGCTCCATCCAGCTCGCCCCGGCCTGAAAGCCGCGAGCCAGATTCGGTTCGATAAAGCGTTGCGTGCCCCACGACGTCAGCACCTGGCCCTGATTGTCGGCGAGCATGATCAGGCAATTGGAGTTGCTGAGGATGTTTTCGTAGTAGGGCAGCACTTCCTGGTGCGTGGTCTGCACCAGAGAGTGATGGCGGTCGAGCAAGTGAGCGATGCCGGCGCTGGGCAACTGATCGAAAGCCGGGGTGCTTTGGTGCTCAAGACCGAACGCGCGGCAGCGTTGCCAGGAGTCCTGGACGATCGCGTCATGGGAGAGCGGCGAGGCAGGTACGGCCATGGCAGGCGATCTCTGAGCTGACTTTTATTGTTTTTATGGGTACTTCAGTTGCCCACGACCTGCGTAGGAGCTGCCGAAGGCTGCTCCTACGGGGACCGTGAACGGTCCATAGAGTGTTGTTCACTATTGTTCATTGTCAACCGGCCAACTGTTCAATTGTTCATTGGCGGTTGTTCATTTCTGTTCAGCATCGAACCCCGGTCGCTCGCCAATTTGGCGTTTTTCCCGGTGGTTCAACCACTTGCCATTTCTGGCACGAAACTCGCTCCCGTGTACAGGTCGCTTGACTCCAATAATAAAAAGGCCGAGCCATGTCACTCACCCTGGAGCACGTCAGCCGCACCGTCGAGGGCCAGACCTGGATCGACGATGCCTGCCTGAAATTCGAACCCGGTTCTTTCAACGTTTTGCTCGGTCGTACGCTGTCCGGCAAGACCAGTCTCATGCGTTTGATGGCCGGTCTGGACAAGCCCGACAACGGCCGCATCCTGATGAACGGCGTCGACGTCACCCAGCGCCCGGTGCGTCTGCGCAACGTGTCGATGGTCTATCAGCAATTCATCAATTACCCGACCATGACCGTATTCGAGAACATCGCCTCGCCACTGCGTCAGGCCGGGGTGTCCAGGGACCTGATCGAGAGCAAGGTTCAGGAAACGGCGAAGATGCTGCGCATCGAGAAATTCCTCCAGCGCCATCCGCTCGAACTGTCTGGTGGCCAGCAACAGCGCACCGCCATGGCTCGTGCCCTGGTCAAGGATGCCGAACTGATCCTGTTCGACGAGCCGCTGGTCAACCTCGATTACAAACTGCGCGAAGAGCTGCGCCAGGAAATGCGCGAGCTGTTCAAGGCGCGCCATACCATCGCGATCTACGCCACCACCGAGCCCAATGAAGCGTTGGCGCTGGGCGGCACCACGACCATTCTTCACGAAGGTCGGGTGATCCAGAGCGGCGCGTCGACCTCGGTCTATCACCAGCCGCAAACCGTGCTGGCCGCCGAGCTGTTCTCCGAACCGCCGATCAATCTGATGCCCGGTCGCATCGCCGGCAACGAAGTCAGCTTCGCCAACTTCGTCCACTTCCCGTTGAACGTCGATTTGCGTCCGGTGGGCGAGGGTGAGTTTCGATTTGGCGTACGCCCCAGTCATATCTCGCTGGTGCCGAGCAACGATGACGATCTGGAGTTGGCAGTCACCGTTGAAGTCGCCGAGATCAGCGGTTCGGAAACCTTCCTG
Source organism: Pseudomonas sp. TH10 (assembly GCF_016651255.1). GTDB lineage: Bacteria > Pseudomonadota > Gammaproteobacteria > Pseudomonadales > Pseudomonadaceae > Aquipseudomonas. The sequence continues at coordinate 4,062 of NZ_JAEKEG010000107.1, read as the reverse complement.
CATGTGCGCAACGAACATTTCCTGTTGGTACTGCACCTGTCCGGTGTTCACGAATACGACGTCGATGCGCCGATCCGCATTTACATCCCGACCCACAAACTGTTCGTTTTCGATGCGCAGGGCCGCTTGGTGCAAGCCCCCGGCCGACGTGTCGCGAGGGTTGCCTGATGGCCGAAATCCGTTTGCAGCACCTCGCCCACAGCTATACGCGCACGCCGAGCGGTCCGGAGGATTACGCGATCCGCGAAATGAATCATGTCTGGGAACAGGGCGGTGCCTACGCCTTGCTCGGGCCGTCGGGTTGCGGCAAGTCGACCTTGCTCAACATCATTTCCGGATTGCTCAGCCCCTCGCAAGGTCATGTGTTGTTTGACGGCAAAGCGGTCAATGACCTGACGCCGGAGAAGCGCAACATCGCTCAGGTTTTCCAGTTTCCGGTGGTTTACGACACCATGACCGTGTTCGATAACCTCGCTTTTCCTCTGCGCAATCAGGGCATGGCCGAGGCGAAAGTGCACAGCAAGGTGCAGGAAATTGCCGAAGTCCTCGACCTGCAAAACCTGCTGAGCAAAAAGGCGCGCAACCTCACCGCCGACGAAAAACAGAAAGTCTCCATGGGTCGTGGCCTGGTGCGCGACGACGTCTCGGCGATCCTTTTTGACGAGCCGTTGACGGTGATCGACCCGCACCTGAAGTGGAAACTGCGACGCAAGCTCAAGCAGATCCACGAGCAGTTCAACATCACCATGGTCTACGTCACCCACGATCAACTGGAGGCCTCGACCTTCGCCGACAAGATTGCGGTGATGTACGGCGGGCAGATCGTCCAGTTCGGTACGCCACGGGAACTGTTCGAGCGGCCGAGCCACACCTTTGTCGGCTACTTCATTGGCAGCCCCGGCATGAACCTGATCGAAGTGCAGCCGCAGCCCGGCGGCGTCGGTTTCGCCTCGACGCACCTGCCGTTGTCCGACGCCATGCAGCGGCATATCGAACACGGTCAGTGGAAAAACCTCAAGGTCGGCATCCGTCCCGAATTCATTCATGTATGGGACGAGCCGTTTGACGACGCGATGCAGGCACAGGTCGTACACGTCGAAGACCTCGGTACCTACAAGATCATGACCCTCGACCTCGACGGCGCGCCGCTGAAAGTGCGCCTGGCGGAAGACAAACCGGTGCCGCAAGGCACGGCGCATATCAGTTTCCCGGCGCAGTGGCTGATGGTCTATGCCGATGAATTCCTCCTTGAAGCCGACAGCAGCGAGGTGCGGCCATGAACAAGGTGCAGAACAACAAGGCCTGGTGGCTGGTGTTGCCGGTGTTTTTGCTGGTGGCGTTCAGTGCGGTGATCCCGATGATGACCGTGGTCAACTATTCGGTGCAGGACATCTTCGACCAGTCCAGCCGCTACTTCGTCGGTGCTGACTGGTACCGGCAAGTGCTGCTCGATCCACGCTTGCACGACTCATTGCTGCGCCAGTTCATCTATTCGGCCTGCGTGTTGCTGATCGAAATCCCGCTGGGCATTGCCGTCGCGCTGACCATGCCGACCAAGGGTCGCTGGTCATCGCTGGTGCTGATCATTCTGGCGATTCCGCTGCTGATCCCATGGAACGTGGTCGGCACCATTTGGCAGATTTTCGGTCGTGCCGACATTGGTCTGTTGGGGTCGAGCCTCAACGCGATGGGCATCAGCTACAACTACGCGGCGAACACCATGGACGCCTGGGTGACGGTGCTGGTGATGGACGTCTGGCACTGGACTTCGCTGGTGGCGCTGTTGTGTTTCTCTGGCTTGCGGGCGATCCCCGACGTCTATTACCAGGCCGCGCGCATAGACAGGGCCTCGGCCTGGGCGGTGTTCCGCCACATTCAATTGCCCAAGCTGAAAAGCGTGCTGTTGATCGCGGTCATGCTGCGCTTCATGGACAGTTTCATGATCTACACCGAGCCATTCGTGCTCACCGGCGGCGGGCCGGGCAACGCCACGACTTTCTTGAGTCAGACGTTGACGCAAATGGCGGTAGGCCAATTCGACCTCGGTCCGGCAGCGGCGTTTTCGCTGGTGTACTTCCTGATCATCCTGTTGGTGTCCTGGCTGTTCTACACCGCCATGACGCACTCCGACGCCAACCGCTGAGGTCTGCCATGAGCAAAAGAAAGCTTATCCCGTTGCTGATCTACATCCTGTTCCTGCTGGTGCCGATCTATTGGCTGCTGAACATGTCCTTCAAGAGCAACACCGAAATCCTCAGCGGCCTGACCCTGTTTCCGCAGGACTTCACCTTGGCACAACTACAAGGTGATTTTCACCGATCCGAGTTGGTACAACGGTTATCTCAACTCGTTGTATTACGTCAGCCTGAACACCGTTATCTCGCTGAGTGTGGCGTTGCCAGCGGCCTATGCGTTTTCGCGTTACCGCTTTCTGGGCGACAAGCACTTGTTCTTCTGGTTGCTGACCAACCGCATGGCGCCGCCCGCGGTGTTCCTGCTGCCGTTCTTCCAGTTGTACTCATCGATTGGTCTGTTCGACACGCACATCGCCGTAGCTTTGGCGCATTGCCTGTTCAACGTGCCGCTGGCCGTGTGGATCCTCGAAGGCTTCATGTCCGGGGTGCCCAAGGAAATCGACGAAACGGCCTACATCGACGGCTACAGTTTCCCCAAGTTCTTCGTGAAGATCTTCATCCCGCTGATCGGCTCCGGGATCGGTGTTACGGCATTTTTCTGCTTCATGTTTTCCTGGGTCGAGTTGCTGCTGGCGCGCACCCTCACTTCGGTGAACGCCAAGCCGATCGCGGCGGTGATGACTCGCACGGTCTCGGCGTCCGGTATCGACTGGGGTGTGCTGGCGGCGGCAGGGGTACTGACCATTTTGCCCGGGATGCTGGTGATCTGGTTTGTGCGCAACCACGTGGCCAAGGGTTTTGCCCTGGGCCGGGTATGAGGAGCTGATGATGGAATGGATGAGCTGGACTGTCCCCACCGCGGTGTTTTTCATCGTCATTGGCCTGATCCTGGTGGGCATGACGACGTGGGAGCTGCGTTCTCCGAGCGTCCTTCGCCGGGGTTTTTTACCGATTGCCACCACCCGTGGCGATCGGCTGTTTATCGGTCTTCTCGGTAGCGCCTACCTGCATTTGCTGGTGATTGGCGCCACCGACTGGAGCATCTGGGTAGCGTCCGCGTTGTCCCTGGTGTGGCTGTTGGCTGTGATGCGCTGGGGCTAGTCGACATCGCTCGGCAAAGTTGCTCCAAAACTCAAACAGGAGGTCTCTATGTTCGACAAAAACAATAAGCTGCGACATAGCATTTCATTGGCAGCCATGCTCGCACTCAGCGGTTTGAGCGCAGCCGCCTGGGCCGATGCATACGAAGACGCGGCGAAAAAGTGGATTGGCAGTGAGTTCAAACCGTCGACCCTGACGGCCGATCAGCAACTCGAAGAGTTGAAGTGGTTCATCAAGGCAGCGGAGCCGTTTCGGGGGATGGAAATCAAGGTCGTTTCCGAGACCCTGACCACTCACGAATACGAGTCGAAAGTGCTGGCCAAGGCCTTCACCGAAATCACCGGGATCAAGCTCACCCACGACCTGCTGCAAGAAGGCGACGTGGTCGAGAAAATGCAGACGGTGATGCAGTCCGACAAGAACATCTATGACGGCTGGGTCAACGACTCGGATTTGATCGGCACGCACTTCCGTTACGGCAAGACTGAATCGATCACCGACCTGATGGCCAACGAAGGCAAGAACTTCACCTCGCCGACCCTCGACATCAAGGACTTCATCGGCATCTCGTTCACCACCGCGCCGGACGGCAAGATCTATCAATTGCCTGATCAACAGTTCGCCAACCTCTACTGGTTCCGCGCCGACTGGTTCGAGCGCGCCGATCTGAAAGCCAAGTTCAAGGAAAAGTACGGCTACGAATTGGGCGTGCCGGTGAACTGGTCAGCCTATGAAGACATCGCCAAATTCTTCAGCGAGGACGTCAAGGAAATTGACGGCAAACGCATTTACGGGCACATGGACTACGGCAAGAAGGACCCGTCGC
>NZ_JAEKEG010000106.1 GCF_016651255.1 Pseudomonas sp. TH10 | reverse complement strand
CGATTAATCGGACCGGGAGTTTATGAAAGAGCGTGAGCGGGTATTCGAGCGGTTTTACCGACGCAATCAGCAGGTCGCCGGGTCGGGACTGGGCCTGGCGATTGTCGGTGAGATCTGCCGTGCGCACCTGGCACAAATCAGTCTGCACGATGGCGAGCACGCGGGCTTGAAGGTTCGGGTGAGTTTTGTCGCGGGATAAAGGTTGCGCAGTGGCCCCGGGGTTACTGAGCACAAGGATCAGTAAAACATCGTCCGCGACTCTTCCAGATCCGCGCACAACGCCTTGTTCTCGGGGTCGATACCAAGCTTTCTGAACGCCGGAACACTCAGCGGATCGATGCGCGCAAACGGATGATCGCTGTCCTTGTGGCAATACAGGCTCGCCACTTGCACCAGATCGACGTAGTCGATTTCCGCCGAGTCGCGTTTGAAATCCTGATACAGCCCCGGCAACTCCACCAGCCGTTCGGGAAACTCCCAGACCCGCAGCAGCTTGTCGCCCAGCAGCGGGTGAATGTGATCGATCACGTGGTTCAGGCTGACCGGATCCGACAGCAGTTCGTAGTGATCTTCAGCGTAAGTCAGAATCGGCAACACGCCGATCTGATGAACCAGCCCGCCCAGTGCAGCCTGATCGGGCTTGAGCTGGGTGTAGCGCCGACACAACGCATAGCTGACGCCGGCGATCTCCAGACTCTTGCGCCAGACTTCGCGCATCTTCTGTTCGACCACCTCGGAGCGGGCGTGGAAGATTTGCTCCATCACCAGACCAATCGCCAGATTGCTGCTGTAATTGACCCCCAGTCGGGTGATGGCAGTGTGCAGGTCGGTCACTTCCTGAGTTGCGCGCAGCAGCGGACTGTTGACCACTTTGATCAGGCGCGCCGACAGCGCCGTGTCACGGCCGATCACTTTGCTCAGGTCGCTGACGCTGATGTCCGGGTCTTCAGCGGCCTTGCGAATTTGCATGGCCACTTCCGGCAACGTGGGCAGAACCAGGTCATCGTTATCGATGGCCTCAACCAAATCCTGTTGGACTTTTTCCGCCAGTTCGCTCATTTAGACTCTCTAGGGTGTTGCAACAAATGCTGCGATCAGCGCTGGATTTCGCGGTCACGATCCAGTTCATACGGCAGGTCGAGCAACTGCAGCGCCGGGCCTTCAAGAGCGCCCAGATGCACATCGCCGGCTTCAGCAGCTTCGGCCTGCAACACCGCCAGGAGTTCAATGGTTTGCCCCGCGTTGGCGGCCAGCACCACTTCACCAATGGCGCTGTTGTGGCTGGGTGCAAACAGTTGCGTGCCAGGCTCAGGCAGTTCGGCGGTATTCAGGTTCAAGCGATACAGACGACGCTTGAGTTTGCCTAGGTACTGCATGCGCGCGACGATTTCCTGGCCGGTGTAACAGCCTTTCTTGAAGCTCACGCCACCGACGGCTTGCAGGTTGAGCATTTGCGGGATGAACAGTTCGCGGGTGCTCGGCATGACCTGGCCGATACCGGCGCGGATCTGGCCCAGCAGCCATTGATTCAGTTCGCCTTCCGGCAGGGCTGCCGTCAGTTTGGTTTTGATCGCATCAGCCTGATCGGCTGGCGCCCAGAGCTCGGCGCGATCAGGCGAGACGCGAATCGCGATCAAGCCTTCGTTGCGCACGACACTGTCGGTTTCGGCCGGCAAGTCGAGGCCGAGACTGGACAGGGCGATGTCACCCTGCTGCAGACCGAAGCGTACCCACGCGGCGCTTTCGTCAGTCAGTTTCGATTTGGAGAACACCGCGTATTTTTTCAGGTCTGCCAGTTGCGGCTCCAGCAGGTCACTGGCCATCGCCAGCAGCACGCCATCAGCGTCGAGCAGAATGCGAAAACTCGACTGCATCCGGCCTTTTTGCGTGCAACGGGCGCCGAGGCTGGCACGGCTGTCACTGAGGTAGTTGAGATTGCAGGTCAGTTGGCCTTGCAGGAATTTTCCGGCATCCGCGCCGCGAACCGCGAGAACGCCTTCATGAGACAGGGTGCAGAAAAAAGCAGAATCGGCCATGGGTCATCGCAGGGTAAATAGACTGGGGCACATCATAAGGGCGCGTTGTTGAAATGGGTAGTTGATAAAGGATCGGTGGTGCCCGACCAAAGCCGACTGTGCGAGCTGCGTCGGGACTGTATACTTGCCGCCAAATTTGAGGAGGGCCCCATGGTCGAACAAGTTGAACTGAATCGCCTCTTTTGGCACAGCCGTCGCGGCATGCTTGAGCTTGACGTGTTGCTGGTGCCTTTTGTGAAAGAGGTTTATGCAGGCCTGAATCAGGTGGATCGCGATTTGTACGTGCGCCTGCTGGAGTGCGAGGATCAGGACATGTTCGGCTGGTTCATGGAGCGCAGCGAGTCCGAAGACCCTGAGCTGCAGCGCATGGTTCGGATGATTCTGGACCGTGTTCAGCCCAAGTAACACCTTCGAATGCCGCTGGCATGCCTCACGGCAGTTGCTGGCGGCGTATCTTTTGGCCCAGGCATTCGCGCTGGGTTCTCTTTTTCTACTGTCGATTCCACTCTGGGCGAGTCTTCTCGGGGCTTTCTGCTGTGTGCTCCACGGTTTTTGGGCGCTGCCACGGCAGATTCTATTGAGTCATCCCAAGGCCTATCGAGGATTGCGTCGCGATGCCGATGGCTGGCAGCTATGGAATCAGGCTGATGGCTGGCAAACCGCGCAACTGCGACCGGACAGCCTGGCGCTGCCGCTGATCGTGGTGCTGCGCTTTCGCTTGCGCGGGCAATGGCGAGTCAGGTCGATCTGCGTGCCACGCGATGCGCAGGCGGCGGACTTGCACCGACGCCTGCGAGTGCGGTTGAGGTTCAGTCGGCGTAGGTGGGCGGCACCAGAATAGTGTCCAGCGCCACCGGCAACAGGTTCGGGTAATCGAGCGTGTAGTGCAGGCCGCGGCTTTCCTTGCGTTCCATGGCCGAGCGGATCATCAGCTCGGCCACCTGGGCCAGGTTGCGCAACTCGATCAGGTCCCGGCTGACTTTATAGTTGCTGTAGAACTCGTCGATTTCATCAAGCAGCAAACGTACCCGATGCTGGGCGCGTTGCAAGCGTTTGTTGGTGCGTACGATGCCGACGTAGTCCCACATGAACCGGCGCAGTTCATCCCAGTTGTGCGCAATGATCACGTCTTCGTCGGAGTCGGTAACCTGGCTGGCGTCCCAGACCGGCAGGTCGATCGGGATCGACACTGCAGGTAGCTGTTCGAGAATGTCCGCCGCCGCCGAGCGTGCATAGACGAAACATTCCAGTAACGAGTTGCTGGCCATGCGGTTGGCGCCATGCAGGCCGGTGAAACTGGTTTCGCCGATGGCATACAGGCCCGGAACATCGGTGCGACCGTGCTGGTCGACCATCACCCCGCCGCACGTGTAGTGCGCAGCCGGTACCACGGGGATCGGCTGTTTGGTGATGTCGATGGAGAATTCGAGGCAGCGTTCGTAGACCGTCGGGAAGTGGCTCTTGATGAACGCTTCCGGCTTGTGGCTGATGTCCAGGTAGACGCAGTCCACCCCCAGGCGCTTCATTTCATGGTCGATGGCCCGTGCCACGATGTCCCGCGGCGCGAGTTCGGCACGCGGGTCGAAACGCTGCATGAAACGTTCGCCGTTGGGCAGTTTCAGGTGCGCACCTTCGCCGCGCAGGGCTTCGGTCACCAGAAAGCTCTTGGCTTGCGGGTGATACAGGCAAGTCGGATGGAACTGGTTGAACTCCAGGTTGGCCACCCGGCAGCCCGAGCGCCACGCCATGGCGATCCCGTCACCGCAGGCGCCATCGGGATTGCTGGTGTAGAGGTAGACTTTGGCGGCACCGCCAGACGCGAGGATCACAAACCGCGCACCGTAGGTGTCGACTTCCCCGGTGCCGCGGTTGAGCACGTAGGCACCCAGGCAGCGATCGCCGGCCAGGCCCAGGCGTTTTTCGGTGATCAGGTCGACCGCCACCCGCTGTTCCAGCAGTTCAATGTTCGGTCTTTGCCGGGCCTGGGCGAGCAGGGTGCGGAAGATTGCAGCGCCGGTTGCATCGGCGGCGTGGATGATGCGCCGATGGCTGTGACCGCCTTCGCGGGTCAAATGGAATTCAAATCCGCCATCTTCAGTGCCGGACTGCTCGTCACGGGTAAAGGGCACGCCCTGGTCGATCAGCCATTGAATGGCTTCCCTGCTGTGCTCGACGGTGAAACGCACGGCATCTTCATGGCACAACCCGCCGCCGGCGTTGAGGGTGTCATCAACGTGGGATTCGACAGTATCGGTATCGTCCAGCACTGCAGCGACCCCGCCCTGGGCCCAGAATGTCGAGCCGTTGGCGAGGTCGCCCTTGCTCAAGACGGCGATGCGCAAATCACCAGGCAAGGTCAGCGCCAGGCTCAAGCCTGCAGCGCCACTGCCTATTACCAGAACATCGTGTTGAAACTGTTGGCTCATTTCAGAATTCCGCACAAAGCGACCCGAGTCGGGGTTGGCGCAAGACTCCGCAACGGCAAGTCAAGGCAGCCACACAGCCCACTAGTATATAGAGGGGTGGGGCGGCACAATAGCCAAGCCCAGATGGCATTGTGAAACTACTGTGACGGGAAAAACCGGGCGCTTCGTCGGAAGATTTTTTCGCCGGTATGGGGAAAAGACGACTGTATCGGCGCTGAAACAGACTTTTTCGACCCAGGGTTGCTCAATGTCGGGTGGCTAGGCTATAAATAATTGGAACTTTTGCCAAAGGCCCAAGATCAATAGTCGGTGCCGGAAACAAGGGACAGTGTCGGGCTTCAGTGCGGAATCTGTGGTTGAGGTTCCTGCCGGCGAAACCGATAACAAGATTATTCGCGCAGCCGGTTTATCCCGCGCTGCGTTTTTCGTGCGTGCCAAATCAGAGCTCGCAGGAAACTTGCCTGAAGGGGGAGAACTTTTGCGAAAAGCCCGAGTCTATGTTTGCAAGTCTGGTCGTTTAGTTATGCAAGTCTCCTTCGGGCTTATCGAGGAGTGTTCATGCTAACCCAGGAAGAGGATCAGCAGCTGGTCGAACGCGTTCAGCGTGGCGACAAGCGAGCTTTCGATCTGCTGGTGCTGAAATATCAGCACAAAATTCTCGGGTTGATCGTGCGTTTTGTGCACGACACCCATGAAGCCCAGGACGTGGCTCAGGAAGCCTTTATCAAGGCGTATCGAGCACTTGGCAACTTTCGCGGCGACAGTGCGTTTTATACGTGGCTGTACCGTATTGCCATTAACACGGCAAAGAATTACCTGGTTTCACGCGGCCGTCGGCCGCCGGATAGTGATGTAAGTTCCGAAGACGCAGAGTTCTACGATGGCGATCACGGCCTCAAGGATCTCGAGTCACCAGAACGTGCACTGCTGCGGGATGAGATCGAAGGCACAGTCCATCGAACCATTCAGCAACTGCCAGAGGATTTGCGTACGGCGTTAACTTTACGTGAATTCGATGGTCTGAGTTACGAGGACATTGCGAGTGTCATGCAATGTCCGGTGGGTACCGTGCGCTCCCGGATTTTCCGCGCTCGGGAGGCCATCGATAAAGCCCTGCAGCCGTTGTTGCAGGAAAACTGAGACAGCGGCGACAGCCAAGAGAGGAACGCCATGAGTCGTGAAGCCCTGCAGGAATCGCTGTCCGCAGTGATGGATAACGAAGCGGACGAACTGGAATTGCGTCGAGTGATTAATGCACTGGACGACGTAGAAACCCGTGAGACCTGGGCTCGTTACCAGATCGCTCGGGCAGCCATGCACAAGGATCTGCTGCTTCCACGTCTGGATATCGCTGCGGCAGTGTCTGCTGCACTGGAAGACGAAACGGCTCCGGCCAAAGTATCTCGCAGCCCATGGCGCAACCTCGGCCGTCTGGCTGTTGCAGCCTCGGTCACTGTTGCCGTTCTGGCCGGTGTGCGTCTGTATAACCAGGACGAGATCGCTGGCGTTGAACTTGCCCAGCAATCGAATCAGCCAACCCTGGCCACTCCACAGGTCAAAGGCCCGGCTGTTCTGGCAGGCTATAGTGAGAGCTCGGAAGCCACTGGCCCTATGGCCAACGGCGTGTTGCAAGGTCAACCAGGCTGGCACGATCAGCGTCTGCCAGGCTACTTGCGCCAACATGCTCAACAGGCTGCATTGAAGGGTACTGAGAGCGCGCTTCCTTATGCGCGTGCAGCAAGCCTGGAAAACCGTTAAGGAGGATCATGCGCGCCATACCTCTACTTTCGCTTCTGCTCAGTGGCTGGTTCATCGTTCCAGCCCACGCCGACGAGGCCCAGGACTGGTTGACCCGTCTGGGCCGGGCCGAGCAGCAGCAAAGCTTTCACGGCACCTTCGTTTACGAGCGTAACGGTAGTTTTTCTACCCATAACATCTGGCATCGCGTCCAGAATGGCCAGGTCCGCGAGCGTTTACTCCAGCTCGACGGTTCGGCTCAGGAAGTCGTGCGCATTGATGGGCATACTCAATGCGTCAGCGGCACCCTGATTGCAGGGCTTGGGGAATCCTCCAAGTCTGCTGCTCGTGCACTTGATCCAAAAAGCTCAAGAACTGGTATGAAATTGCCGTGATCGGCAAATCGCGTGTGGCCGGGCGTCCAGCAGTGATTGTTGCGCTGACGCCGCGGGATCAGCATCGCTACGGTTTCGAGCTGCATCTTGATAAGGAAACCGGCCTGCCACTCAAATCATTGTTGTTGAATGATAAGGGGCAGTTGCTTGAACGCTTCCAGTTCACCCAGCTCAATACTTCCGACGTACCTTCCGACAGTGATCTGCAAGCGGGCGCCGACTGCAAGATGATTGTCGCCGATGGCGACAAGGCTTCTGCTGCAAACGTTGCGCAAGCCTGGCGCTCGGATTGGTTGCCGCCTGGGTTTGAATTGGTCAGCAGCTCCGCACACAAGGATCTCCAGACGAAGACTCAGGTCAGCAGCCTGATGTATGGCGACGGCCTGGCTCGATTCTCGGTATTCCTTGAACCCCTGAACGGCGCAGCGGTGACTGACACCCGCACGCAGTTGGGACCCACCGTTGCGGTTTCGCGGCGTTTGACCACGCCTCAAGGCGAGATCATGGTAACGGTCGTCGGTGAGATTCCGATTGGCACCGCTGAGCGAATCGCGCTGTCCATGCGCACCGATGCCACTGCAGCCAAGTAGTGAGTCGATATCGAAATGTTTGGTGAGCATTTCAGTTTGCAAAACAATCCAGAATTTTTTATAGGTCACAGCCTCTCGGCTCTGGCCTTGTTTGTTGTTCCCGGAACAAAAATACCGGCGTATCTTTCCCGGTGTTCCTTGCTCCATATCGCTTAATCATGCTCGTTGTAACGGGAGCCGTATGTCGATACCACGCTTGAAGTCTTACCTTTCCATTGTCGCCACTGTGCTGGTGCTCGGGCAGGCCGTCGCCGTACAGGCGGTCGAGTTGCCTGACTTTACCCAACTGGTCGAGCAAGCCTCGCCCGCTGTGGTCAACATCAGTACCACGCAAAAATTGCCGGACCGTAAAGTATCTGCCGAGGACATGCCCGACCTCGAAGGCTTGCCGCCCATGCTGCGCGAGTTTTTCGAACGCGGCATGCCGCAGCCACGCTCGCCGCGCTCGCCAAGGGGCGATCGCCAGCAGGCGCAATCCCTGGGCTCGGGGTTCATCATCTCGTCTGACGGCTACATCCTCACCAATAACCACGTGATCGCCGATGCCGATGAGATTCTCGTGCGTCTTGCCGATCGTAGCGAATTGAAAGCCAAGCTGGTCGGCACCGATCCACGTTCCGACGTGGCCCTGCTGAAAATCGAAGGCAAGGACCTGCCGGTTCTGAAACTGGGCAAGTCCCAGGACCTGAAGGCGGGCCAGTGGGTGGTTGCCATCGGTTCGCCGTTCGGCTTTGACCACACCGTGACCCAAGGCATCGTCAGCGCCGTCGGCCGCAGTCTGCCCAACGAAAACTATGTGCCATTCATCCAGACCGACGTGCCGATCAACCCGGGTAATTCCGGTGGTCCGCTGTTCAACCTGAACGGTGAAGTAGTGGGGATCAACTCGCAGATCTACACCCGTTCAGGCGGTTTCATGGGCGTGTCGTTCGCTATTCCGATCGATGTGGCAATGGACGTTTCCAACCAACTGAAGAGCGGTGGCAAAGTCAGCCGTGGCTGGTTGGGCGTGGTCATCCAGGAAGTGAACAAGGATCTGGCCGAATCGTTCGGTCTGGAGAAACCGGCCGGTGCGCTGGTTGCACAGATCCAGGATGACGGTCCGGCCGCGAAAGGTGGCCTGCAAGTCGGCGACGTGATCCTGAGCATGAACGGTCAGCCGATCGTCATGTCTGCCGACCTGCCGCATCTGGTGGGCGCTTTGAAGGCAGGGGCGAAAGCCAATCTGGAAGTGATTCGTGAAGGCAAGCGCAAGAACGTCGAGTTGACGGTTGGCGCGATTCCGGATGAAGACAAAGAGTTGGATGCACTGCCGAAGTCTGGCGCAGAAAGCACCAGTAACCGCCTCGGTGTTGCCGTGGGCGAGCTGACCGCCGAGCAGAAGAAAACCTTCGACCTCAAAGGTGGCGTGGTAATCAAGGAAGTGCAGGACGGTCCTGCTGCGCTGATCGGTCTGCAGCCAGGTGATGTCATCACTCACCTGAACAACCAGGCTATTGGCTCGGCCAAGGAATTCGCCGAGATCGCCAAAGCGCTGCCGAAGAACCGCTCGGTGTCGATGCGCGTCCTGCGTCAAGGTCGTGCGAGCTTCATCACCTTCAAACTGGCTGAATAAACCAGCGGCAAGGTAAAAAAAGAACCGCCTCGAAAGAGGCGGTTTTTTTATGCATGAAGCTTTAGCTGCGCGGGATAAAACTCAGCCCATCATGTCCTTGATCATGCGTTCCTGCTCCATCAGCTCGCGCTGACGCGCATCGATCCGTGATGACAGCGGGAAGTTATTGCCGGCCTTGCGCTTGGCGAAATCGAGTTGCTGGATCGCCTGTCGGTAATCGCCAACCAGCGCGAAGTACTCGGCGCGCGCCTGATGCAAACCGATGATGTTGCCCGACAGACCACGGGTTTCGGCGACCTGATACCAGACGTCAGGATCATCCGGGCGGGACTTGAGCAAACCTTCCAGCGCTTTCTCGGCATCCGCCGCGCGATTCTGCTTGAGCAGCAGGTCGACACGCACCTGATTCAGCGGATAGTTGCCTGGATACTGCGCGAGCATCCGGTCGACCCGCGACTGTGCATCGGGCAGGCGATTGTTGGTGATGTCCAGGTCGACCTGGGCGAGGTTGTAGATGATTTCGTTCGGTGACGTAGCCAGTAATTGCTTGAGGTTCTCGCGAGCCTCGTTCAACTGACCGCCCTTGATCTGCGCAATCGCCAGACCGTAGCGTGCCACGTCGTTTTTCGGATTTTCATCCAGCTGCGCACGGAAGCGCTTGGCGCCCAGGCCCGGGGTTTCTTCGTAAACCAGTTGCACGCGGGCACGAATCAGCTGGTAGCGCAGCGTATCTTCTATGCCGCCGGCTTTGGCCTGCTCGGCGCGGTTTCGGGTATCGGCGATGCGCGATTCGGTGACCGGGTGAGTCAGGAGGAATTCCGGGGGCTTGGCGTCGAAGCGATACTGGCGCATCAGCCGTTCGAACATGGTCGGCATCGAGCGAGGGTCGTAACCGGCCTTTTCCAGGTTGAGAATGCCGATGCGGTCGGCTTCCTGTTCGTTCTGGCGGGAGAAGGTTCGTTGCGACTGAATCGCCGCCGCCTGCGTGCCGGCGATGGCCGCGATGCCTGCATCGCCGCCGCCCGCCGCCGCAATGACGATACCGGCCAGCAGCGCGGCCATCATCGGCACCTGCATGCGCTGCGAGGCTTCAACGCCGCGAGCGAAGTGGCGTTGCGACAAGTGAGCCAGTTCGTGCGCAAGTACCGAAGCATATTCGCCTTCAGTCTGTGCATTGAGGAACAGACCACCGTTGACCCCGACCACACCGCCGGGCGCTGCGAAGGCGTTGAGCTGCGGACTATTGATCAGGATGAACTCCAGGCGTCGGTCAGTGACCTGGCTGGTCTCCACCAGCTTGTAGACGCTGGATTCGACGTAGTCCTTGAGTTGCGGATCGTTTAGCTGTGAGACCTGGCTGCGCAACATGGCCAGCCAGGCGCGACCGAGCTGATACTCCTGTTGCGGCGAGACAATGGCAGAACTGGCGTCGCCGAGTGACGGCAGATCGTCGGCAAAGCCCGGTGAGGCGAGCAGGCAAGCGAGCGTCAGCAGGGTAGGGCGCAGAAAAGTCATGCACAAAGCCTTAGAAGACAAAGACCTTACTGTAGCCGGACACCGGGCTTGCGACCAGATATTCTAGGTCGCTCGAATGACCGCAACCGGAGTGACGCAATGACCGACGCTGTAGCCCATGACGTGGAACTGGATGCCAGTGGCCTGAATTGCCCATTGCCGTTGCTCAAGGCAAAAATGGAGCTGAACAAGCTCGGCAGTGGCGCGGTGCTCAAGGTAATAGCCACCGACGCGGGCTCGCAACGCGACTTCCGCACCTTTGCCAGATTGGCCGGTCATACGCTGCTGCGCGAAGAAGACGACGCTGGCGTTTACCGTTACTGGTTGAAAAAAGCCTGACCCGACAGCGTAAAAAAACCTAAGGATTATTGATGTTCAAAGTGTTACGCGACTGGATTCAGCGCTATTTCTCTGACGAAGAAGCCGTGGTGCTGGCGGTTCTGCTGTTTCTCGCCTTTACCGCAGTGCTTACCCTCGGCGGCATGCTTGCGCCCGTATTGGCCGGGATGGTGCTGGCGTATCTGATGCAGGGCCTGGTGGTGACGCTTGAGCGCTTGCGTGTGCCGGGCGGCGCGGCGGTAGGGTTAGTGTTTGCACTGTTCATGGGCGTGCTGATGCTGTTCATCGTCGTGGTGCTGCCGCTGCTCTGGCATCAGTTGATCACGTTGTTCAACGAACTGCCGGGCATGCTCGCCAAATGGCAATCGCTGCTGTTGCTGCTGCCGGAGCGTTATCCGCATCTGGTCTCCGATGAGCAAGTGTTGCAAGCCATCGAAGCCGCCCGTGGCGAAATCGGCAAGTTCGGGCAATGGGCGCTGACGTTCTCCCTGTCGAGCCTGCCGCTGCTGGTGAACATCATGATCTATTTGGTACTGGTACCGATCCTGGTGTTCTTCTTCCTCAAGGATCGAGTCATGATCGGTGAGTGGGTGCGCGGTTATTTACCGCGTGAACGCGCGTTGATCACTCGGGTCGCGCAGGAAATGAACCGGCAGATCGCCAATTACATTCGCGGCAAAGTCATCGAAATCGTGATTTGTGGCGGCGTGACCTACATCGCTTTCGTCGCCCTCGGGCTCAACTATGCGGCGCTGTTGGCGTTGCTGGTCGGTGTGTCGGTGGTGGTGCCGTATGTCGGCGCAGTGGTGGTGACCGTGCCGGTGCTGCTGATTGCGTTGTTCCAGTGGGGCTGGAGCGATCAGTTCATCTATCTGATGGCGGTCTACGGGATCATTCAGACGCTGGATGGCAACGTGCTGGTGCCGTTGCTGTTCTCCGAAGCGGTCAACCTGCACCCGGTGGCAATCATCTGCGCGGTGCTGTTGTTTGGCGGGTTGTGGGGATTTTGGGGCGTGTTCTTTGCGATTCCGTTGGCGACGCTGTTCAAGGCTGTGCTGGATGCCTGGCCGCGCAAGGAGCCTGTGGTGGCGCCGCTGCTTTAGGCTGTAAAAGGCCGCAGCCTGCGGCAGCTCCTGCAGGATTTCGCAAATGTCTCTGTAGGAGCTGCCGAAGGCTGCGATCTTTAAAGGGTCACGCTTTATTCAAATCCTGAGCAGCAGCCAGAACGGCATCAACATGCCCCGGCACTTTCACGCCGCGCCATTCCTGACGCAGCACACCGTCCTTATCGATCAGGAACGTGCTGCGATCAACGCCCAGGTATTCCTTGCCATACAGCTTCTTCAACTTGATCACGTCGAACAGTTGGCAGACGGCTTCGTCCTTGTCGCTGATCAGCTCGAACGGAAACTCTTGCTTGCACTTGAAGTTCTCGTGCGACTTCAGGCTATCGCGAGAGATGCCGAAGATTTCCGTGTTGGCAGCCTTGAACTCTGCGTACTGATCACGAAAGCCCTGGCCTTCAGTGGTGCAGCCCGGGGTGCTGTCCTTCGGGTAGAAGTAGATCACCACTTGCTTGCCCTTCAGGGCTGACAGGCTGACGGTTTGCCCGCTGGTGGCAGGTGCTTCGAAATCCGCAACCGGTTGGTCGATGACAACGGCCATGAAAGCTTCCTTACATTGGGTTCTGTGGGCGCCAAGGTTCGATCAGTGCATCCAGGTTCATCGCATCGGAAAAATCGAGGAACTGGTCACGCAGCCAGCTGATCTGGGTGCCGGCAGGCAGGGTTACGGTGAACGTGGCGTTAAGCATGGTGCCGCCAGTCTGAGGCGCCTGATACGTGTCGCAAGTCAGGTTTTCCAGTTCGACGTTGTGATCCATGAAGAACTGGCACAGTTCATTGATGATGTCCGGGCGATACGCCGAGCTGACATAAGCCACATAGGGCAACGCTTGCGGGCGATTTTCCAGCGGCGCGCTACGCACCACATTGACGGTGAAGGCGTGCTTCTTGGCGAGGCCGGGCAGGCTGCCTTCCAGGCGAGCGAGGGCGTCCCAGCTGCCGGAGACCTCAAGGATCAGCGCACTGCACTCGCCGTGGCGAGTCAGGCGGGAGGTAACCACGGCGCAGCGATTTTCATGGCTGGCGCGGCACAGGACGTTAGTCAGCTCCATGGGGTTGGCGCCGAGGGCACTGATGACAAGGAATTGTTCGCGAACTGTGGGGGTGGACATGCAGCATTCCTAAAGCGATGAGCGGTCGATACCTCAACGGGCTTTTGTTACCGTGCACGAGCCTGCGGATGCGAATTCAGAAAACCCGATGGCAGGCTTGCAACGTGCTCTATTGAGGCAAGAGCGAAGGGTGGCAACGCTGGATCGGGGCTTATGATGCCGAAAAGGGAGGCTGGAACCCGGCGTACAAGCTGATCTGTACCGATCAAAGTCTGAAGGGTAGCGAAAAGCGGCGCCAAGGGGAATGGCAGCAGCGCAGTACTTCGCTTGTGCAAGCATCTTGGCGCCAGTACCATTACCGCTCTCTTTTTCCGGCAGGAGCGGTTTCATGATTGCGGGCAGTATGGTGGCACTGGTCACTCCCATGGATGCACAAGGGCGTCTGGACTGGGACAGCCTCAGCAAACTCGTGGACTTCCATCTCAAGAACGGCACCCATGCCATTGTCGCGGTCGGTACTACCGGCGAGTCGGCAACTCTTGATGTAGAAGAACACATCGCCGTCATCAAAGCCGTGGTCAAACAGGTTGCCGGGCGCATTCCGGTCATCGCCGGCACTGGCGCCAACTCGACCCGCGAAGCCGTCGAGCTGACCCGCAACGCCAAAGAAGCCGGCGCCGATGCCTGCCTGCTGGTCGTTCCGTACTACAACAAGCCGACTCAGGAAGGCCTGTACCAGCACTTCAAACACATTGCTGAAGCGGTCGACATTCCACAGATTCTTTATAACGTGCCTGGCCGCACGTCTTGCGACATGCAGGCCGAGACCGTGATTCGCCTGTCCACCGTGCCGAACATCATCGGCATCAAGGAAGCCACCGGCGACCTGAAACGTGCCAAAGCCATCCTCGATGGCGTGAGCGAAGACTTCCTGGTGATCTCGGGTGATGATCCGACCGCCGTCGAACTGATCCTGATGGGCGGCAAGGGCAACATTTCGGTGACCGCCAACGTGGCCCCGCGCGCTATGGCTGACCTGTGCAATGCCGCTCTGAAAGGCGACGCCGACACCGCGCGGGCCATCAACGAAAAACTGATGCCACTGCACAAAGACCTGTTCATCGAAGCCAACCCGATTCCGGTCAAGTGGGCTTTGGTTGAAATGGGTCTGATGCACGAAGGCATCCGCCTGCCGCTGACCTGGCTGAGCACACCTTGTCATGAAACGTTGCGCTCGGCCCTGCGCCAGTGCAGCGTCCTGGTTTAATTGAGGAAGTACAACGCATGAAGCGAATGGCCGGACTTTCCGCACTTGCCTTGATTATCTCCAGCACCAGCGGCTGCGGATGGGTCTGGGGGCCGGAAGGTTATTTCCGCGACCGTGGTAGCGATTACCTGCAAGCGCAACAGACTGCACCGATGCAACTGCCACCGGATGTCACCACCTCCAAACGTCTGGATCCGCTGTTGCCGATCCCGCGTAACGTCGCTGACGACACCGCCAAGGGCGAATACATCGTTCCCCGTCCACAGCCGTTGTCGGCCATCGCCGACGCGACCGACTACTCGCTGCAGAAAAGTGGCGATTCGCGTTGGGTAATGGCTCAGCATCCACCGGCCGAAGTCTGGCCAGTGGCGGTGCAGTTCTTCCAGGACAACGGTTTCCGTCTGGATGAACAGCGCCCGCAAACCGGCGAATTCACCACCACCTGGCAGCATTCCGACGAACTGTCCGCAGCCATGGCCAAGCGCCTGAGCGCGGCCGGTATCGCCAGCGACAGCGAAACCCGCGTTCGTGTGCGTATCGAGCCAGGCGTGCAGCGCAACACCAGTGAAATCTACGTGGTCAGTGCCGAGCGTCCTGCCGGCAGCACCGCCGACGTCGCCTTCACCAACCGTTCGGTCAACACCGGCCTGGACGCGGCACTGGTCGACGACATGCTCGCGAGCATGAGCCGTATTTCCGAGAAAGGCGGTTCGGTCTCCATGCTGGCTTCGCGTGATTTCGATACGCCAAGCCGCGTCAGCCTGAGCGAAGATGGCAGCGGTAACCCGGTGTTGAACGTCGGTACCGATCTGGACCGTGCGTGGTCGAGTGTTGGCCGTGCGTTGGAGCAGGGCGAATGGCGCGTTGAAGACATCAACCGCAGCCTGGGCCTGTATTACATCAACCTGGCCGAAAAAGCCGAGAAGAAAGACGACAAGCCTGGTTTCTTCAGCAGCCTGTTCGGCAGTGCGCCGAGCAAGGAAGAAGTTGAAGCCCGTGCCGAGCGTTATCAGGTTCGCCTGAGCAAGGTTGGCGAGAACATTCAGGTTACCGTCGAGAAGAACATCAACACCGTTGCACCGGCTGAAGTAGCTCGCAAAGTGTTGAGCGTGATTCAGGACAACCTGGGCTGATCAACTATGCGTTTTGCCGTTCTCGGCAGCGGTAGCCAAGGGAACGGCACGCTGATCGCCAGTGCTGATACATACGTGCTGGTGGATTGTGGTTTTTCCCTGCGGGAAACCGAAAAACGCCTGTTGCGCCTGGGTGTGAACCCGGCGCAACTGAGCGCGATACTCGTAACCCACGAACATGCCGACCACGTGCATGGCGTGGGTTTGCTGTCTCGGCGCTACAATCTGCCCGTCTACCTCAGTCGCGGTACCCTGCGCGGGATGCGCAAACCCATTGAACCTGCTGGCCTGCTGGCCGGCGGCGAGCAACTGCAGATCGGCGCACTGAGCATCGGCGTCATTGCCGTGGCCCATGATGCACAGGAACCGACGCAGTACGTGTTCAGCGATGGTGAGCGGCGCTTCGGCCTGCTGACCGACCTGGGGTCGTACTGCAACAGGGTGCTGGATGGCTACAAGGACCTCGATGCATTGATGATCGAGTCCAACCATTGCCGTGACATGCTGGCTCGCGGTCACTACCCGTACTTTCTCAAGCAGCGGGTGGGCGGCGAACTGGGACATTTGAATAACCACCAGGCGGCATTCCTGGTGTCCGAGTTGGGTTGGCAGGGTTTGCAACACCTGGTCCTGGCCCATCTGAGCAGCAAGAACAACATGCCGCAGCTGGCCCGGCAGTGTTTTGTCGACACCCTCGGGTGCGACCCGGACTGGCTGCAACTGGCCGATCAAGATTCAGGGCTCGACTGGCGCCACATCGCCTAGCCCACCTACTTAGCAAGCGGAGCCCATCATGGAAAAACGTGAAGAACTCTACCGCGGCAAAGCCAAATCGGTTTACAAGACCGACGACGCTGACCGCTTGATCCTGCTGTTTCGCAACGACACCTCGGCGTTCGATGGCAAGCGCATCGAGCAGCTCGACCGCAAAGGCATGGTCAACAACAAGTTCAACGCCTTCATCATGCAGAAACTCGAAGCGGCCGGCGTTCCGACCCAATTCGACAAACTGCTGGCCGACAACGAAGTCCTGGTGAAGAAGCTCGACATGATCCCGGTCGAGTGCGTCGTGCGTAACTATGCAGCCGGCAGCCTGGTCAAGCGTCTGGGTGTTGAAGAAGGTCTGAAGCTCAACCCTTACACCTTCGAACTGTTCCTCAAGGACGACGCCAAGGGCGACCCGTTCATCAACGAATCCCACGTCGTGGCATTCGGTTGGGGCACCGCCGAGCAACTGGTTCGCATGAAAGAACTGTCGCTCAAGGTCAACGAAGTACTGACCAAGCTGTTCGACGACGCCGGCCTGCTGCTGGTCGACTTCAAGCTTGAGTTCGGCGTATTCAGCGACGGCTCCATCGTCCTCGGTGACGAGTTCAGCCCGGACGGCTGCCGTCTGTGGGACAAGGACACCAAGAAGAAGATGGACAAAGACCGCTTCCGCCAAGGCCTCGGTGACGTCATCGAAGCTTACGAAGAAGTCGCCAATCGTCTGGGCGTACCGCTTTAATCGACGCAAGCATCTGATAGCACGAACAAAATTTCGAAAGAGGGTTTGCTTTCGGTAAAAGTGTTGTTATGATGCGCGCCGTTGGAGAGATGCCAGAGTGGCCGAATGGGACGGATTCGAAATCCGTTGTACCTTCACCGGTACCTAGGGTTCGAATCCCTATCTCTCCGCCATTACATAGAAAAAGCCCCGTAGATGAAAATCTACGGGGCTTTTTCGTTTCTGCAGGTTCCTCTCGGGCGTTAGTAGGCGCGCCTACTAACGAGGGTTAACAATCGGTATTCACCGGCGGCCACCTCCGCAACACCTTGTGTACATCATCTACTACTGCCTTGCTCATCGCGGTCAAGTAGTGCGCTGCCCAAGCGTTTCTATCTGTCTCCTTGTCATTAGCAGCGTTGGCAGTCAACAGCTTGGCCAGGTACAACAGATCAGAAGCTTGGGCCAGAGCATTACCAATAGGAACGCCGGGGTTTACGCGAAACAGCGGCTGGTTGTCGCAATAGTGGAACGGAGTGAGGCCAATGGTCGTCAGTTCGGGTTTGTCGCTCATCTGCCACCTCCTTCAATGAGAGAGGTAAGATCGAGCCGAGAGGCTTGATAGGATTTGGAACTACGTTGAGCGGGAAGACTTCGTTTGTGCGGATTTACAGTTTCCATGTCTAGCTCCGTGACTTGGGGAGCTGCCATTTTCGTTACCAAGCGAAGGGGTGGCAGCTGTGCGCAGGTTGGTAAACCGGGAGTCACGGAGACCGGCACGCCCGAAAGCGTCCCGCGCACAACCGCCATAACACAGATATTCAGGCGTCAAGACGCCAGGAAAATGTGAAGGGGGCGCTGTTGCGCAACTCGTCGGGTTACCAAGCCCGATCGCTGGATTTCCAGCGACTTCAAGAGGGTATACCGACGCAACCCGCGCCATCAAGGCGCTAGCCTGCTCAAACACACAGCAAAGCAGATTCGTACGCAACTCTCGGATTTTGCCTACAACTACGCCGAGAGTCACCCCGATATTCTTAGGGCCTCATAAGACGGTCGAAACCTGAAGCTAAAAACGCCTACTTTCAACTGATGGAAAAGTGGTGTTTTTGCGCATGCTTCAGGGGCGGCAGTTCATGCATCAGCGAGGTTACAAGCTGCTGCCCAATCTTTATTGGTATCATAATATGATACCATGAATAATAAACAGCTCAGTACGCTCAGAGTGGTCTTCTCAAGACCTACGCCCAACACTCTGGAGTGGGCCCGGGTCGAATCCTTGCTGGTCGCAGCTGGCGCCAGGATCGTTGAGGGCAGCGGGTCGCGGGTACGCTTTGAACTCAAAGGTGTGGTCGCGACTTTTCATCGGCCGCATCCAGGCAACGAAGCAAAGCCCTACCAGGTGCGGGACGTTCGGGCTTTTCTTGAACAAGCAGGAGTTAACCCGTGAACGTTATGAATTATCAGGGCTACGCCGCCCGGATCGAATACAGCGATGAAGACGGCTTTTTTGTAGGTCACATTGCTGGCATCAGGGATGTCGTTGGGTTTCACGGCGAATCGGTCGGCGAGCTTCGTTCAGCATTTGAAGAGGCAGTCACAGACTATCTGGAAACGTGCGCCAAGCTCGGCCGCGCACCGCAGAAACCCTATTCGGGAAACCTGAGTTTGCGTCTCGCTCCAGCGCTGCACGCGACAGTCGCTGTAAAAGCACAGCTTGCTAACAAGAGTATTAATCAGTGGGTAGCTGATGTTCTTGATCGTGAAGCACGTGTCTGACGAGTCTTCTTCCCAGTGGTGAGCCGCAAGGCTCGCTCAAATTTATCATCGGCCAATACAGAGTCTCGTTGATCCAGAATGATCTCCTCGGCTTGTTTGAAAGCTCCACGGCCTCCATTCGATAAAAAGGTCTCTGTTGTTTTTTTCTCCTGTCCGTCCCCCGCTATGTTTTTCGCTCCCGCATTTTTATGCTTGCAAGAATGCGAATGAGCGACCGCTGATCGTTATATGGCGGATTGTTCCCACTGAGTGGGAAACCTGTTTCAGTTAATGAGAAACATCGTGCCACCATGCATGCAATAGCATGGGGCCAACAATGAACTACAACACGCCAACCGATCGCTTGCTGCAAATCCTCGTAACCTTGGGGCAGTCCGGCGAGGCGATCTCCGCCAAAGAGCTGTCCGAGCAACTGGCCCAGCCGCTCAGCAGCATCTATCGCCATCTAAAAACCCTCCTGCGCTGGGGCCTGGCCGAAGAAAACGGTCACGGGCGCTACTTGCCGGGGCCTGCCTGTTTGCAACTGGCCAAAAGTTCGACCGCGAAGCGGTGTTGGTGACGTTGGCCAAGCCCGAGCTCAAGCGCCTGGCCGAGCAAACCCAGGAAAGCGTTGCGTTGATGGTGCCCAGTAACGGTCAGGCCATTTGCATTGAGCTGATCGACAGCCCGCAACCGCCGCGCTGCTGCTACCAAAAAGGGTTGGCGCAACCATTGCTGGTGGGCGCTTCGGCGCGGGTGTTGCTGGCGTACATGGATGAGGCGCAGAGCCTGTCGGCGCTGCTGGCGCAAGGCGTCGACAGTGGCGACGTTGCGACCTATCAGCGCAGTTTTGCCGAGATCCGGGCTGCCGGTTACGCCGTGAGTCAAAGTGAAATCGACGACGGCATCTGGGGGTCAGTGCGCCTTTGATCGACAGCCGCGACCGCCTGCAAGGCGCTATCAGCCTCATGGCCCCTGCCTTCCGGGCTCAACAGCGCACTGAACGCCTGATCCGCTGGACCCGGGATGTGGCGCTGCGTCTGAGCGCCCGGCTCGACTGAATTTGACTGGAGTTTCAAACATGACCGTTGTTCCTGACATGCCATTGTGGACGGGTCGCATTGACGACGCCGAAGGGCAAGGCGCGCTGCGCTGGCACCAATGGGTCAAACCCTTCGCGCAAAACCAGCCTGCGGGTGTCGCACTGGTTGGTTTGGCCTGTGATGAAGGGGTCAAACGCAACCAGGGCCGCACCGGTGCACGCCAAGGCCCGACAGAACTGCGCAAGGCTTTAGCCAACCTCGCGTGGCACGGCCACGCGCCGGTGTATGACGCCGGCGATGTCGGTTGTACCGACAGCAACCTCGAAGGCGCACAGCAGAGCTACGCCCACCACGTCAGCGAGTTGCTCGATCAGGGACATTTACCGCTGGGGCTGGGTGGTGGCCATGAAATCGCTTTTGCAAGTTTTAGCGGTCTGGCCGATCACTTGCGCAAACGCACGGCGAAGGCCCGTATCGGTGTACTTAATTTCGACGCGCATTTTGACTTGCGCCTTGCCGAACAAAGCAGTTCAGGCACTCCTTTTCGCCAAATCGCCGAGTATTGCCAGCGCGCTGAAATGCCCTTCACTTACGGCTGCCTGGGTGTCAGTCAGCTCAACAATACTCAGGCACTGTTCGAGCAGGCGCAGCGGCTGAATGTGCGTTTTCGCCTCGACCGTGAGATGAACAGCTGGGACGTTACCGCCTGCGAAAGATTCATCGATGATTTTTTGCAAGACGTCGATTACCTCTACATGACCATCTGCCTCGATGTTCTGCCCGCTAGCCAGGCGCCCGGCGTCAGTGCGCCGTCTGCCCATGGCGTAGACATGCAAATCGTCGAGCATCTGGCGCGCTATGCCAAAGCCAGCGGCAAATTGCGCATGGCCGACATCGCCGAACTCAACCCCAGCCTTGATATCGAGAACCGAACCGCCCGCATTGGCGCGCGTCTGCTCGCAAGCCTGATTGATTAAGTTTTCGAAAATCCCTGAAACCACTTGTTAAATCATAAGAAAAAGAGAAATTCGCCATGCTGACATTCGAACTGGATGCGCTGAGTACCCTTGCTCTCGCGTTGCTTCTCCTGGGCTTGGGTGCACAACTGAAAAAACGCAGTTACTGGCTGCGCCAACTGTGTGTTCCCGCACCGGTGATTGGCGGCTTTGGTTTTGCCCTGCTGATCTGGCTGCTACGCAGCCAGCAGTGGCTGAACCTGACCCTCGACACCAGCTTGCAAACCCCCTTGATGGTGGCGTTCTTTACCACTGTCGGTCTGGGCGGCAGCCTGGGCTTGCTGCGTAAAGGCGGCAAGTTACTGTTTATCTACCTGGGGGCGTGCTGGGGCTTGGCGCTGGTGCAGAACGTAGTCGGCGTAAGCGTTGCCAAACTGTTGGGTATTGATCCGTTACTGGGGATCATGGCCGGTGCGGTGTCCCTGGAAGGCGGTTTTGGTGCGGCGGCGGCATTTGGCCCGATTGCTGAAAACCTCGGTGCCGTCGGCGCGACTACTGCGGCGCTGGCGGCCGCGACCTTTGGGATGGTGGCGGGCGGTTTGTTGGGTAGCCCGCTGGCGCGCTGGTTGATTGAGCGCAACAAACTCACGGTTGAAGCGCAAGCGGTGGGCAGCCTCAAGGCGTTCGAAGACGTAGTCCACAACCCGCCCGCCGCGCTGGATGCACCGACTCTGTTGCGCTTGTTGACCTGCATCGTGGTGATCATGGTGCTGGGTTTGTGGTTGGGCGCCAGCTTGCAGCAACACTTGGGCATCGTGTTGCCCAGTTATGTGGGCGCGATGTTTGTGGCGATTATTTTGCGCAACCTCAATGACCGCAGCCAGGCGATCGAGATGCCGGACCATGCTGTCAGCACCATTGGCGACGTGTGTTTGGGCATGTTTCTGACCATGGCCATGATGAGCCTTAAGTTCTGGGAGCTGGAAAAGCTGGGATTGCCGCTGCTGGTGATCCTGGTGGTACAAGTGGTGATCATGATTTTGCTGTGCGTATTCGTTTTGTTCCGCCTGTTTGGCCGTAACTACGACGCTGCCGTCCTTTGCGCAGGCTTCATGGGGCACGGGCTGGGCGCTACACCCAACGCCGTGGCCAACATGGGGGCCATCTGTGACCACTACAAAGTATTCTCGTATAAAGCCTTCATCATCGTGCCGTTGTGCGGCGCCGTGCTGATCGACATTGTGGCCATCCCGATGATCACCTGGTTTATCAACGCCTTCAGCTAGAGGGCGGTCTCATTTGGACTGAGCGGGTGAAGTGCGTAACCTCCAGTCGATTTGGAGCAGCGGATGAGCCGCCATCGGCAATTTAATGTTGATTAATGGGAGCGGATGATCGAGGTGTTACTGCCGGTGATAACTGTCAGTTTGTCGACGCGGTAAATCCGATACCGCGTACGTCACCTCAGCCTGAATATCAACTCCAGCTCGGCTCAAACCTAATGAGCGCAGAGAAAATTCACGACCTGATTCGGCACATAGATCACCTTGGTTACTACACGCCTTTCAAGGGCCTCGATGACTTTGCTCCGAGCCATATCGACGTCGACCAACTCCTCACCGGTCCCCTCCGGAAGATCATCCACATACTTGCCGTTAATGTAGATTCGTGTCGCCTTGACCGGGCGCACTCGAGCTTGGGGCCATGGTGCAGAGTCAATAGTGTCGTAGCCCAACTGCTCCCAGATCTCAGAGCAGACGTGCGGAGCAAAGGGGAACAGGGCCTTCACAAAGTCAGCGCCAATTCGTTCGAAAAAATAGTCCTTATGCTTCTCAGCCTGATTCATGAATTCCATAAACGCGGCAATCGCCGTATTGAAATTCAAGGTCACAAAGGATGCATTGACTTTGGCCAGGGTTTTTCCCCACAGCGTCTCCAGCGGATGCTGATCCGAAGCCGTCGATTCGTTACGCGGAGCGCCGCACTGAAGGCCATCGGCAAAAATACTCAGCACCCTGTTGATGAAACGCTCACAGCCCTTGATCCCCTTGATGTCCCACTTCTTGTTCTGTCCGAGCGGCCCGATAAACATCATGTAAATCCGGAAGGTGTCGACGCCGTACTCACGAATGATGTCGTCTGGAACGACCACGTTCAAAAGGGATTTCGACATTTTGGTATTGAAGACTTGCAACTCGTGGTCGCTATTCTTTAACCAATACTTGCCTGCCCGATACTCTGCTTCATCCACGGCCACGATTCGACCGGTTCCATCCTTGAAGGCATCAGCCGTCACCAATCCCTGGTTATAGAGCGTCTTGAAGGGCTCATCAAAATTCACTAGCCCCACATCGAACAGCACCTTGTGCCAGAATCTGGCGTAGAGCAGATGCATGGTCGCATGGGCCGCACCGCCCACATAAAGATCGACCTGTTGCCAATACTCCATACTTTGCGCTGAGAACGGTTCAGCTTCGTTATGTGGGTCCATGAACCGCAGGAAGTACCAACACGACCCGGCCCAACCAGGCATGGTGTCCGTGACCCGATAGAGCGGATTTCCTGTCGAATCACTGCAGTTCACCCAATCTTCAGCCCGTTGCAGTGGGCTCGCTCCGTCAGCACCTGGACAGAAGTTCTCAACTACCGGCAACTCGACTGGCAGTTCGCTAGCGCTGGCTGCGATTACGTTACCGCTGTCGTCCCGAAACAGCGGAAAGGGTTCGCCCCAGTACCTTTGCCGAGAGAACAGCCAATCACGCATCCGGTAACGAACCCTGCGCACAGCCCAATGATTGTTTGTGAGCTCAGCTTCAATCCGCCCACGCGCCTCGCTTCTGGACAGGCCGCTAAAGCTCTCGGAGTTTTTGAGGGAGGGCTGTGTATCGGTCTCATCGAGCACGGACAAGTGAGGTAAGCCGAAACGCTGGCACAACGCTGCTGCTTTGGGATCAGTTTCGGGAACAGAGAATACCGCTTGCTCTCTTCCATCGAACGCGAGGTAGTTGACGACGTAAAGAGGAAGCGATGCGCCCGTCAGTGGATGACTTACGTGGCGACGTAGATACAAGGCGTCCACTGCAATCTTCGGGTCCTGCAAGGTGGCAATTCTGGCGCAGAGGTCGCTGTCATGGCACAGTTCTTTTACATAAGGGTGTTCAGTACACAGCAAGACGGCGTTACTGCCATACAGAGTTTCGGCTTCAGAGGTAAACACAGTTAAGGGGATGGCCGCATCTTCTCGTATCAGGAGATCAATATCGATACCCTCTGCGCGTCCGATCCATTCACGCTGCATTTTTTTGACCGATTCGGGCCAATCGAGTCGATCCAAGTCGGCCAACAAGCGTTCAGCATAGTCGGTGATCTTTACAACCCACTGCGTTAGCGGCTTTTTAGCGCAGGGGTAATCACCGCGTTCAGAGCGGCCGTCGATGACTTCTTCATTCGCGAGAACGGTTTGAAGTGACTCGCACCACCAGACATTTTCCTCTTTCTCATACACTAATCCGCGTTCGTACAATTTCAGGAAAAGGAATTGTGTCCATTTATAGTATTTAGTGTCAGAGGTGTCGATTTCCCGGCCCCAGTCGTAACTTAAGCCCATCAGCATCAGTTGTCGCTTGAAGTTTTGGCAGTTGATCTTGGTAACGTCGGCGGGGTGAACGCCTGTTTTTATGGCGAATTGTTCTGCCGGTAGACCGAACGCATCCCAGCCCATGGGATGCAATACGTTGAATCCATCCATTCTTTTTTTGCGGGCAATTATGTCAGTTCCTATATAGCCAACGGCGTGGCCAACATGTAAACCGTTACCCGAGGGGTACGGGAACATGTCCAGCACATAATAAGGAGGTTTGTTGCTCATATTGTCAGCGGCAAATAAATTCTCTTCTGCCCATCGCTGCTGCCACTTGTTTCTGAACTGATCGTTATCCATGATCGACTCACGCTCTTCCAAAAGCTCTATGGATTCATCCCGTACAGATGAACGTCTCTGCGTTAAGTTGAGGAGCTTCTATGAACTCCACATACCCACTAAGCATTTAGCTCATTTCGCCTCTATCTGGTAGATGCGGCTTTTAGTTGCTACAACGACAGCTACATTAATAACCTGCTCGCTGGATCCGTGCATGCCTAAATATGTAACGCAGTGTAATCTTTCGGCAAACTCGCCTTTCTGACGCCTCATTAAGATCTCGCAGAGCTCTCGCAGATCTTAGGCGTTAAATTACCGTCCGCCAGTAGCTCGAAAAAATCAGGAATTGACTGTAGGAAAAACTCCCCGGCCTCCATTCAAAAAAAGCCCCAAAGCTGATCAAACTTCGAGGCCTCTTTATCTCAAACATCCCATCAAAACGTTGGCGGCGTAATCACCCAAATCACCACCGCATCCACCTCTCCAGGATTGCCATACCGATGCGGCTCCTGACTCGAGAAGCTGAAACTGTCTCCCTCGTTCAGCAGAAAATGCCGTTGCCCAACCCACAACTCAAAACGCCCCGACAGCAGATACCCGGCTTCTTCCCCTCATGGCTGTAACTCTGCTGGCTATAAGTGCCAGGCGGAAACCGTGAGTGCAACATCTCCAGTTGCCGATTCGGCTGCGGGGTCAGCAGTTGGTCGACGATTCCATCCTCGTAATGCACGCTCATCCGCGTGTTCTTGCGCACCACCACGCCGTGGTCTTCCGGGGCGGTGGCGGCTTCGCTGGCGAAGAACCACTGGATGGTCACGCCCAGGCTGCGGGCGATGTTGAAGAGGGCGGGGATGGAAGGGTAGGCGAGGTTGCGTTCGAGTTGGCTGATGTAGCCCGCAGTCAGCTCGCTCATGTTCGCCAGCTCGGCCAGGGTCATGCCCCGGCGTTTGCGCAGGCCACGGATTCGGGTGCCGAGAAAACTGGGCTCTGGTGCGGCGCTTTCTTTACTGCCGTTGCTCATGCGTACTCCAGGCCGGGGTTTGGGGGAAAACCCCGGAGTATAAACAGGCTCAAAGCGCCCAGGCGACTTTCAAACCTTCGTAGATGGCCTCTTCGGCGGTACGCGGCGCCAGGCAGTCACCGATCCGGCGAAACTCCACCAGGCCTTGCAGTTCTGCGCCCAGGGTGTCGACCGGTTGATGACCCTGGCAGAGCACCAGGGTGTCGATATTTTCCAGCAACATCGGTTCGCCGCTCGCGGTGTGTTGCAGGTAGACGGTGCTGTCATCGCAGCCGTAGAGGCGGGCGTAGGGGGTGATGGGGATACCCAGTTTATGCAGTTCGCCGGCCAGTTGGTCGCGCACGTACAGCGGCAGGTTTTCCCCGCAATGGGTGCCGTTGACTGCCAGGTGCACCTGGTGCCCGGCGCGCACCAGGCGCT
The DNA here is from genome assembly GCF_016651255.1 of Pseudomonas sp. TH10. Classification (GTDB taxonomy): domain Bacteria; phylum Pseudomonadota; class Gammaproteobacteria; order Pseudomonadales; family Pseudomonadaceae; genus Aquipseudomonas. Next base: position 2,823 of record NZ_JAEKEG010000106.1, on the reverse strand, counting down.
CGGCGATGCCGGGGCCGATCCAGTCGCAGCGCCAGTCCACCACGACCACCGAACGACCTATCTGTACTTCATCACGCAGCACTTGCCAGGCGTCCACCACCTGCAGTTCGCCGCCACGCTCGAAGGTTGGCCAATAGGGCTCGGCGCCGGTGGCGATGATCACCAGGTCGGGGCGCTCACGCTCCACCAGGGCGCGGTCGACCCGGGTGTTGCGCACCACCCGTACACCCGCCAGTTCCATCTCCCGCTGCAGGTTGGTGCTGGCCCCACCGAACTCGCTGCGTCGCGGTAACAGCTGCGCCAGCAGCACCTGGCCGCCGAGTTGCGCGGCCGCTTCATAGAGGGTGACCTCGTGCCCGCGCTGGGCCGCTACCGCAGCGGCTTTCATGCCGGCCGGCCCTCCGCCGGCAATCATGATGCGCTTGCGTTGGCCGGTAGGTTGCCGGTTGCCGAAGATCAACTCGCGCCCGGTCTCCGGGTGCTGGATGCAGGAGATCGGCAAGCCTTTGTGGAAGTGGCCGATGCACGCCTGGTTGCAGGCGATGCAGGCGCGCACGTCTTCTACACGGCCGCTGTCGGTTTTGTTGGGCATTTGCGGGTCGCAGATCAGCGCGCGGGTCATGCCGCAGACGTCGGCCTGACCCCGGGCCAGGATCAGCTCCGCTTCCTGGGGCTGGTTGATGCGCCCGGTGACGAACAGCGGGATGGACAGACCGGCCTTGAAGGTTCCGGCTTCCCTGGCCAGATAGGCCGCTTCGATCGCCATGGGCGGCACGATGTGCACGGCACCGCCCAGGGATGCAGAAGTACCGGCGACGATGTGCACGTAATCCAGGCTGGTTTGCAATGCCTGCACGGCGAGCAGTGATTCGTCTTCGGTGAGTCCTTCCGGGTCGCGCTCGTCTGCGCAAATGCGCAGGCCGATGATGAAGTGTTCATCGGTACTGGCCCGCACAGCGGCGATGATTTCCCGCAGCAAGCGCAGGCGCTGTTCCAGCTCGCCGTTGTAGCCATCGGTACGGCGGTTGACTCGCGGGTTGATGAACTGCGCGGGCAGATATCCGTGACTGGCGACCACCTCCACGCCGTCGATCCCTGCTTGAAACAGGCGCCGCGCCGCTGCCGCGTACCCGGCGACAATCTCGTCGATCATGGCTTGATCCAGTGCCCGTGGCATCACCCGAAACCGCTCGTTGGGCACCGCCGAAGCTGAATAGGCCACCGCCAGCAGGCCGTCGCTGGACTCCATGATTTCCCGCCCAGGGTGGAAGATCTGCGACAGCACCACCGTCCCGTGCGCATGGCAGGTTTGCGCAAGTTTGCGATAGCCCTCAATGCAGGCGTCATCCGTGGCCATCAACACGTGCGAGGTGTAACGCGCGCTGTCGTGCACACCTGCTACCTGCAGCACGATCAGCCCGGCCCCCTGCCGCGCGCGCCTGGTGGTAAGCGATCAGTTGATCATTAACCAGGTTGTCGGTGGGCATCGAAGTGTCATGTCCGCTGGACATGATGCGGTTTTTCAGGCGTTTGCCGCGTAGCAGCAGGGGTTCGAACAGGTGCGAGAAAGCGGGGGACGAGGTGCTCATGGTGAGGCTACTCCAGGCGGCCTGAAGCCGAAAGGGCCGGTTTTCGGCGTTATTATTTTTCTATAAGAATTTACCTTCAGTAAAAAATCAATAGTTTTGTTTACTAAGTGTCGGCTCGAATCAGATGTAATGCCGATGTTACAAATCCGTTACTTCGATTGCGCAAGGCGAGCAATTCTCAACATATAAATTCTATTAATGGCAATGACAGGGTGCCTACCATTGGCAGGTACAGGCATTTTGCAGAAAACAATAATAATCAAGCTCTGAGGCCTACAATGAAGCTGCGTTCACTATTGGGTGTGGTTGTTCTATCGGCATCTGGAAGTTATGTAAAAGTGCAGGCAGAAGATGTGGGCGAAGGATTGGTCGAGGGTGGCTCGGCAACTATTACCGCTCGCAATATGTATTTTAGTCGGAACTCGCTCTCGCATTATCCCGATGCCCGTGGTTGGGGGCAGGGTTTTCAGATGGATTACCAGTCCGGATTTACTCAAGGTGAAGTCGGCCTTGGGCTGGATGCAAGTGCCTATACTGCCTACAAGCTGGATGGCGGTCGCGGTACGGTTGGCACGGGAATGTTCCCCGCTGAGGGAGATCGCGAAAGAACCGAGTCTTCGACACTCAACGCTTCGGTAAAGATGAAGTGGTCAAACACTGTCATCAAGTATGGCGATCTGCGCCCATACAATCCGGTATTCGCGACTCCCGATTTACGCCTGATGCCGATGACGACCCGTGGCCTACAACTGTTGAGTGATGATATCGACAAAGTCAGCATCGATATCGGGCACTTCCATTCCACCAGAGGTTATACCAGTACAGGTCACGACGGTGGCTTCATGGCAGGTTACGCCGGGGTGGACAGCGGCGATGTCGATTATGCAGGCTTCACCTACACGCCAGTAGAACAGGGCGGCGTCGGCTTCTACGTGTCCCAGGCGCAGGACTTGTGGCGCCAGTACTATGTCAATGGCAACTACAGCTTTGTCCTGACTGCGGAACAGACTCTCGGCGTTGACTTCAATCTCTATCGATCACTGGATCAGGGCCAGGCCAATGCCGGCGATATCAATGTCACCGCCTGGTCGTTGGCGACGGCCTATGCCAATGGCCCGCATACGCTGACGCTGTCTTATCAAAAGATCCATGGAGGTCAGCCATTTGATTATCTGATGGCTTCCGATGGGACTTACATGGACTCGATCTATCTGGCCAACTCTTCGCAGTACGG